>NC_015314.1 GCF_000196675.2 Pseudonocardia benzenivorans CB1190
CGGGTCACGTTCGGTGCTTGCCAGCAAGGTAAAGGCGAGGACCGAAGCGTGCCTCGACCATCGTGGAGTCGTTGAGGGGGCGCTGTGAGGCCGTGGCGGGCTCCCAGCCTGAACACGGTCAAAGCGCGGCCGTTGTCTTGTAAAGCACCGTCGGGGGGAGCCCTGCACCTGGCCGAATCGCACGCAGGAGGTGCGGCAGTGTGTGCGAGTTGCCGCGGCCAGGTAGGGCGAAGGTGACGACGCCACGGGCGCGGCGAGGCAACCAACCCCCGGGCGGTGCGAGTCCGCCCGAGACTCCGAGGTGCGATACCGGCGTGTCGCGCACGTCCATTTCAGAAATTCGGCCAAGATGGCCGACATGGCCAAACGGACAGCCGCACGCAGCGTCGGGCGTCCCTCCAAGGGACCGCGGGACGTCATCGTGACACGGGTGCCGACGGACGACAGCGCTGAGCTGCGCGAGGAAGCTGCAGCACGGGACTGGTCGTTCTCCGAGACAGCCGCCGCTCTGATCCGGATTGGCCTGCGCCATCGTGACGAACTCCCCGCGCCGTCGAAGCCTCACGGGCAACAGGAGCTGCCGATGAACAAGGCCTCGTAAACCGCACCGAGGCGACCCCCGGCCAGGAGTCGCCTCGGTTCAGAGCGTGCGTCATCTGGACCAGCACCCAGCTGACGTCGGTACCCCGGCGAACCGGGGCGGATTCCCCAACCTGCCAAGAAGGGGCGCTTTCGCGTGTCCAGGTTACAGCCTGGGCCGGACAAAACGGGAGCGCGACACGAGCCGATTCCCGCACGCCCGAATCAGCCAGCATCTGATTCCGGTGCAGGATGGTGCCTCCCGTGCTACCAGCACGGCGCGTTCACCCTTGCCTCCGGACCCAGCAACTCCACATGCGTCCTGCACGGCGAACTACTCGCCCAGGGCCTCCCACCCACCCATCTCTTCGCCACCGCCGACGTGACCCGGCCACCGCAGACGCCGCGCGGCACGGCGTACCGCGATCCGAACCGAGGCCCGAGCAGCGGTCCAGGACGAGCGCGCAAGCCGGCCGCCCGGGCCAGAGCCCGGGCCCGAGCCCTGGCCCGCGGCCGTGAACGGGCTCGACGCCGCCTCCAGGAGGCGAGGTTTCAACCTCATCCCGGCTGGCGGAACTTCGTCGACGCCCGGTATCGGGTGCTGACCTCGCAACCAGAGGCACTGCGATACCTCGCGCGCCGCATCGACGACGAGGAGTGGCGGTCTGACAAGCGCCGCAGCTGGACACAGATCCTCAACCAGCTCGTCGCACACATGGACTGGGAGACCGGTCTGATCAGCGGCCTCACCGTCGACCGGCTCGCTGCGGCCGGGAACCGAGCACCACGCACGGTTTCCCGCGCGCTGGCCTGGGCTCGCGAGAGCGGTGTCCTGGTCGTCGTGGAGTGCGGTGCGTCAGCAGAGTTCCTCGGTACCGAAACCGGTCGTACACCGACCTACGCCCTGGTCACCATGGATCCTCTTGTCCAGCCCGTCACCACAGCTGACTTCGGTGTGGATGAAAATGGCGACCTCCCCACATCTCTCGTTGGCATAGAACCCTCGCTACGCGGCAAACGGTCACCACACCAGGCCCAGAACCAATGGCCGACCTACGCCGTGCCCACCACCCCCAACTCACGTCACTCAGCAACACTCGGTCTCATCCACCACCTCGGCCTCGACGGCCGAAAAAATGGCAAGATCCAGATTTGGCGGGCCCGGGCTCTCCTGAAGCGGTGGTGGGACGACGGAGCGTCGATCGCCGGTCTGCTCTACGCGGTGGAGTTCCATCCCGACCGACGCGACAGACCGCGGGGAGACCTCACCCGTGGCGTGAACGATCCGCTCGCGGTGCTCGGCGCTCGGCTGCGTCCGTGGCAGGGCAGGCTGAAAGAGCTTCCGGGCCACGTGACCGGGCACCGCATGACGACAAAGTTGCCGCGCGATGCAGTCGCGTCAGTGCGGCGGCCACAGCCGCCCGTGGCTGAGCCCGTACCCGTGGCTGAGCCGGGAGTGCGGAAACGGGCACGAGAGGCACTGCGCGAACACCTCGACCAGCTGCGTGAGAAGCGCCGCGCCCAGGACTCGGGCGACGACCGGGTGCGGGGTCTCCCGGTGTCGACTCGCACCCACGACCGACGGTGCTGAGGATGACCGCGGCACACTGCCACGCCCGCCACAACAACCTGTCGCCGCCGAGCGCAGCCCGTGGCGGCCTCCGAGGAGCGGCCCCTCCGGGCGCGGGGACCGCGGCTTCACCGTTCGATCGTCAGCCGCCGCAGGACCTCACCGCCGAGCAGTCGGTGCTCGGCGGGATGTTGCTGAACAAGGACGCGATCGCCGACGTCGTGGAGATCCTGCGCCCGGACGACTTCTACCGGCCCGCGCACCAGACCGTCTACGACTGCATCCTCGATCTCTATGGTCGGGGTGAGCCGGCGGATGCGGTCACGGTGTCGGCGGAACTGCAGCGCCGCGGTGAGCTGATCCGTCTCGGTGGTGCGCCCTACCTGCACACGCTGATCGCGACGGTCCCGACCGCGGCCCAACGCGGCCTACTACGCCGAGATCGTCGCGGAGAAGGCGATCCTGCGGCGGCTCGTCGAAGCCGGTACCCGGATCGTGCAGCTGGGCTACCACGGTGCCGACGGCAGTGATGTCGACGAGGTGGTCGACCGGGCGCAGGCGGCGATCTACGAGGTGACCGAGCGGACCACGAGCGAGGACTACACCCCGCTCGAGGAACTGCTGGCCCCGACGATGGACGAGATCGACGCCATCGCCGCCCGCGGCGGCATGGCCTTCGGCGTGCCGACCGGCTACACCGACCTCGACGCGATGACCAACGGTCTGCATCCCGGCCAGATGATCGTTGTCGCGGCCAGGCCGGGCGTCGGGAAGAGCACGGTCGGGCTCGACATCGCCCGCTCGTGCCCGGTCCGCCATGGCATGACGACCGCGGTGTTCTCGCTGGAGATGAGCAAGTCCGAGATCGTGATGCGGCTGTTGTCGGCCGAGGCCCGGATCCGGCTGGCCGACATGCGGGCGGGCCGGATGAGCGATGAGGACTGGACCCGGATGGCGCGGCGTATGTCGGAGATTTCCGAGGCGCCGTTGTTCATCGACGACTCGCCGAACCTGACGTTGACCGAGATCCGGGCCAAGGCGCGCCGGCTCAAGCAGCGCAACGACCTCAAGCTGATCATCCTGGACTATCTGCAGCTGATGACGTCCGGGCGCAAGGTGGAGTCACGGCAGCAGGAGGTTTCGGAGTTCTCCCGGCAGATCAAGTTGCTGGCCAAGGAGCTCGAGGTGCCGGTGGTGGCGATGAGCCAGCTCAACCGTGGGCCGGAGCAGCGCAACGACAAGCGTCCGATGTTGTCGGACCTGCGTGAGTCGGGCTCGATCGAGCAGGACGCGGACATGGTGATCCTGCTGCACCGGCCCGATGCGTTCGAGCGCGACGATCCGCGTGCGGGCGAGGCCGACCTGATCCTGGCCAAGCACGTAACGGCCCGACCAGCACGATCACCGTCGCGCACCAGCTGCACTACAGCCGCTTCACCGACCTCGCCCACCTTGGCGACTCATCCTGATATGCGAGGGGAGTGGCTAGCCGCAGTGATCCGCAGGCGAGCGGGCACCTCGCCAATGCACTGCACTTAGCCAGCCGGTTCGGGAGGCAGGTTGGCTGATCCGATGCTCAGCGAGATACTCGCTGCATGGCGGGTGGCGAGCAGAGTCCGGGCGACAACTCAGAGGCTGCAGTACCGCAGGAAATCTCGGTAGGCGATGACTTCATCACGGAGTACGCCCTTGAGTCTCTTCAGACAACCTTTGAAGGCTCCCAGCGGCCGGACCCGGACAACGTCATCGAGCTGGCCCACGGTGACGATTCCGAGAGCCGCTGATGTTACGTGGCCAGCCTTGAGGACCAGGAGTCAACGCTCGAACTGATCAACAAGGAGATCGCCGACGCGTTGACCCGGCAAACGTCCGCTCGGTCGCAGGTCGATACGAAGGCCGCGCTTGTCGCAGGCGTTGCAGCCACCGCAACTCAGTTCCTGGCCGGCGGCAGCCACCCAGCGCCACTGAAGGTGCTCGCAGTCTTGGCTTACGTCGCCGACGGCCTCTCCTTCGCTGCAGCAGTTGCCGCCTTTGCCGTCGCCAAGTTCAACGACGTTCCAGAGCCTCGAGTACTCGTCAAGATGACCGGGTCGTCGAAGGCCCGTACCCTTGCGCACCTTGCTGCTACGCGCGCAAAGGTCTACGAGAAGAACCAGGACAAAGCCCACCGCAAGGTGATCTTCTGGTGGTTCGCCGTCGGTGCTCTCGCCCTTGGGTTATGCCTCTCCTCATTCGCCCTGGCGCTCACCCCTCTAGCTGCTCCGACATCTATCCCGGTGAAACTCGCTCCGTGAACTCGGTGATCACGACACTGGACGGGCCCGCGCATCTCGCCGGGGATGAACGCACCGTCCGGATAAGCGTGGAGCAGGCTTAGCCGCTCGAGGTTGAGCGCGCGGGACGGCGACATCGTGTCCCGGCGGCATTTCTGCTCAGCTGCCGGTGCGAGCACACCCGCCGTGCCAAACGACATTACCGACTTCTTCAACTGGTGCGACCAGGTCGACGTCGCGGTCTTCGCCGCACGCCGGGTGCACCTCGACCGCTACGTCACCGCACTGGCCCAGCGGCGGCCGCGGACTGGACGCCCAGCGGTGGCGTCCGCCGTGGCGCGCAAGCTCACCGCGCTGGGCTCGAAGCTGGCCTACCTGAGCAGGGCGTTGAAGACCCCGACGATCGGCCGTGTCTGGGAAGACCTCGCTGCCCAGGCCCGGGACCTGAACTGGTCACACGAGGAGTATCTGACCGCGGTCCTGGAACGCCAGGTCGCCGAACGCGAGTCCGCCGGCACCACGATGCGCATCCGCACCGCCCACTTCCCACAGGTCAAGACGCTGGAGGAGTTCAACCTCGAGCACCTGCCGAGCCTGCGCCGCGACGTGGTCGCCCACCCGGCCACCGCCACATTCGTCGCGAAGGCCGAGAACGTAATCCTGCTCGGCCCACCCGGCCTCGGGAAGACACACCTGGCGGTCGGACTCGGGATCAAGGCTGCTCAGGCCGGCTACTTGGCCTCACCTGCCTCTGGCCCGCGGCGGAGGACGGCGGGGCCGGGGTGACGGCCGCCACTCGGCATCGTGGTGTGGCCTGGGTGATGGCCGTGGTCCGGATGGCCGTGGTCGGGGAGACGGTAGTTGGGGAGGGGTGACACCGGGGCTGTCTTCGACGGTGGCCGCCTCGAAGGGCGGGACGCCCTCAGGTGGGGGCACCGCTCGAATGGCCGCTAGGCGCACGGTCGGCGCCTCTATCGACCGCTGCGAGGGACGTACGCGTAGGACGATCGTGGCATCGGCGTCGATCACGGGCAACACGACAGTCGCGGCCTCGAAGGGTGTGTGGTCGAGGTTGCTGGTGCGGTCAGGGGCGTTGTCCCGAAGTCGGGCGCTGCCGCGGCGGAGCCGGTAGCGCACCGACCCGAACACACGACGCGCTGATGCGGGTGCGGTCGAGGCGAGCCCCGCGACGAACAAGACGATGAAGGCGATGGTCTGCCCCCCGAGAAGGGCCAGACCGGCCACAGTGCCGTGTTCGTCGGAGCGTAACCACACCTGCTCTGCGAGGCCGATGCCAGCAGCGGAAATCGCCGCGATCGCCGTGGGGACAACGAGAATGCGGATCAGCCGCGTCGCCGGGAACGGCAGGACGCGGTGTGTCAGGACTAGCACGATCACGCCGACGGTCAGCTCCGTGGCCGAGATCGCGAGGCCGACACCGATGAGCCCCAACGGAACCAACGCCACGAGCAAGCCGATGCCGAGGACGATGCTCGCGACCGTTGTCCAGTTGAGCAGCTGTGTGCGACCCGTCGCCTTGATGGCCTCGGAGCCCGCTGCCTCCAGGGCAATGCCCAGTCCGTAGCCCGACATGGCGACGAAAGCCAGGCCGGCCTCGCGCCATTCGGCGCCGAGCAGGAGCACAACCGCGGGCTCACCGATCGCACACGTCAAGGCGGCAACGCCTACCGACGGGATCCAGGCGAGGCGAAGAGCACGAAGGAACGCATCAGTGAGCCGCGGCGGGTCGTCCGCCAGACGAGACATCGCGGGAAACAACACGTACGAGCCGATCTGGACCACAGCGTTGGCTGGGATCAGAGACAGGCGTTGCCCGTAGCGGTACTGCCCCACCGCGTCAGTAGACAAGCTACGTCCGAGGATCGCGGTCTCGCCGGCCGTACGGATCCGGTCAGCGAGCGCCTGCAGCAGAAGCGGGTAGGCGAAGCGAGCCATCTCTCGCCACGTGCGTACCGACGGCCGTGCGAACCCGGGCCACCAGCCGGCGAAAGCCCACGACAGTCCGAGCCAGGTGATCATTGCCGCGTAGTTCCCGATGACTTGAGACCACGCGCCGTAGTCCAGCGCTGCGAACAAGATCGTCACGACCGCGAACACGACGACGCGGGCCGGGTCGACGATGAGCCGGCGACGGAAGTTGAATCGCCGCTGCATCAGGCCGTCTGGGACGTTCGTCAGGCCGTGAATGACCAGTGTTCCGGCATTAGCCGCAGCGATGAGCGCGACCGTCGGATCGTTGAAAATGACGCCGACCAATGGAGCAGCCCCGAGCGCGCCGGCAGCCAAAATAACACCCATGCCCCCGGTGACCCAAAAGACGGTCTCCGCGGCACGACCAACGTCTTTGTCACGTTGGACCAGCGCCAGGCGCAGGCCACCCTCGGACACGGTGACCAGGAAGCCAGTCAGAATCGTTCCGACGACGTAGACGCCCAACTCTTCGGGTGTGAGTAGCCGGGCGAGAACCAAGGTCTGGGCGAATGCGATGAGCTGCGTTGCGACGAGCGCGATCCCCGAGTAGCTCGCGCCACGTCGCAGCGTCCCGGACAGATTGCTCATGTCAGGATCAGATACCGCGATACGTGTCGATTCTTTGACTCGATCACGGACGGACCTGCGCCCAGAGACCCCGTTCGGTCCGATCATATTCGCCACCGGTGCGCCATATCGCCGAAGTTTCGTCGGGGCGAGGGGCGGGTCACGTCGCTCGGTACGCGGTGACGTGCGGGGTGACCCGGAGCGGACGAAGACCGCTTCGGCGCAGCGCTAACCCGACCCGATGGCGCTGATCGGGTGTCGAGAGCCGGCTGCGCTCGAGGAAGAGCACTCCCCGTGGCGCAAGCGCCCTACACACCACCTGCGCGGCGCTGTCGACGTCGCCGACATGGGTTAACGCACCGAAGGCAGTGATCGCCTCAAACCGATTGCGCGGCAATTCTTTGTCGACCGACAGGTCGATCATGTCGGCATCGACGTCACGCCGACCGAGCCTGAACCTGGCGAAGTCCAGAACCGGCGCTGACACCTCGGCCAGCGAAGAGCGCCACCCACGGTGGACGAACAGTTGCGTCGTCAGGCCCACACCCGACCCGAGGTCGAGATGGCGACCACCGACGCCGCGGTTCTCAAGCCAGTCGAGGGCTATGACGGGCTCGGCCGGCGCAGTCGCGGTGGCCTGCTGGTACGCGTACTGCAGGAGGAGCCGACCGCGTTCGATCGGTCGATCGTGCTCCCGGCTTGACCAGGTCGGGGGCGTTCCGTAGAAGGTCTCGACGTCGTTCATTGCTCCGGCGTAAGGGCTCAGCTCCTCTAGCGCCAAGCCAGCCAGGAAGTCGCGCTGCACTTCAGCCAGCCTTGTCTGTCGCGAGCGCGTTGTTAGGGTGCGTTTGAGGGTTCGCTGTACGAAACTCATGAAGGCCTTCGGGATCAGGGCGGCGTGACCGCGCCCGAGCAAGACCTCTGATTTAGGCCATCGACCGAGCGAGTGCGGGCACGAGTACAGGACAAAACCCTGTCGCAGGAGGCCCCCGGCTGTTCAACATCGCCGTGAACCGGCGGAGGGACCGGCATCGCGGTGGCAATTCGACGCTCAACGCCACCGCGTGACGAACCGCAACGTAAGCGTGGGTAATCCGCAGGGTGCCGCGAAGGGCAGCGGTACAAGCCTGGACCGCGTGGGCGACGACGATGCCGAGCGTGATGTGTATCCACAGGCTTGTCGAAGCGACCATGGCAGACACGACCGGCTGGCCGGCCGTCAGATGCTGGACGAGCTCGATGGTCGCGAACGCTGCAGGCGACAGTGTTCCCCAACGGACGCTCGTGCGGAGCGATGTTGATCGCCTTGTGGGGCCTTTGACATCTGGGGCGGAGAGCGCGGCCACAGCCACGGCGAGGAACGACGTCGCTACGGCCGCCGTTCCGGTCAGCAGAACTGGGCCTATTACGTGATCCAAATCCCGCGAGCAGCGGCCGTAGGGGAAGAGGGTCCCGGTCAGGGCGTGCGCGAGCGCCCAGGCGACGAGGCCAGAGGAAACCATGGCTATCCGGCACGCGACGGCTCTTGACATGCGACCCCCACAACGTTCCGGGCACCGCTTGCGGCCCGCCGACACCACGTTATGTAGTCGAGACCAGGTACGAGTGAGCGAAGAGTTATCTAACGGTCAATTCGGGCTCCACGTCGTCGACGCCGACCGGAATCGGGCTTCGCCCCGACGCACTACCGGGCCCTACGGTGCTCGGTGCACCACCTCGTCGTCGCGACCGTTGACCCCTCGGACCCAGTGCAGTGCTGGCTGACACGAAGTGCCTTCGCGATCACACAGGTCAAGTCCCCTGGCGTGGTGTGTGACGGCTGAGCGTGATCTTCTGGATGTCGGTCAGGCGCTGAGCGCCGGGATCGTGTCGGTGGAGGTCACCTCCTCGGCAGGGCTGGTGGTGGCGGGGACGGCGGTGATCCGGGCCCGGGCGAGGACATCGAGGCCGAGGTAGCGGCGGCCTTCGGCCCACTCGTCGTGCTGTTCGGCGAGCACGGCACCGACCAGGCGGATCAGTGAGTCGCGGTTCGGGAAGATCCCAACCACGTCGGTGCGACGCCGGATCTCCCTGTTCAGCCGCTCGGAGGGGTTGTTCGACCAGACCTGGCGCCAGAGCTCCTTCGGGAAGCTCGTGAACGCCAGGACGTCGGCGCGGGCGTCGTCGAGGTGCTCGGCCACCTTCGGCAATTTGTCGGCGACGGCGTCGAGGACGCGGTCGAACTGGGCGTGCACCGAGACGGCGTCGGGCTGGTCGTAGACCGAGTGCAGCAGCGCCCGCACCCACGGCCAGGACGCCTTCGGGGTCGCGGCCATCAGGTTGGCCGCATAGTGCGTCCTGCACCGCTCCCAGGCCGTCCCGGGCAGGGTCGCGCCGATCGCTGCGACCAGGCCGGCGTGGGCGTCGGAGGTGACCAGCCGGACACCACTGAGCCCGCGGGCGGTGAGGTCGCGGAAGAACCCGAGCCAGCCGGCGCCGTCCTCGGCGGAGGTGACCTGCAGCCCGAGGATCTCTCTCGATGCCCGTCGGCGTTCACACCCGTGGCGAGCAGGGCGTGCACGTTGACCACCCGCCCGCCCTCACGGACCTTGAGCACCAGGGCGTCCGCGGCGACGAACGTGTAGGGGCCCTGATCGAGCGGGCGGGACCGGAACTCCTCGACCTGGGCGTCCAGCTCCTGGGCCATGGTCGAGACCTGCGACCTCGACAGCCGGGTGATCCCCAGGGACTCGACGAGCTTCTCCATTCGGCGGGTCGAGACCCCGAGCAGGTAGCAGGTGGCGCGTGGTGAGGGCTCGTTCGGCGCGGCGGCGGCGTTCGAGCAGCCAGATGCTCCTATGCACTGTCAAGGGCGCGGGATGCGGAGAAGTCGGCGAGGACGGCCGCGTGGACCTCGCGGACGAGGAAGCGCTTCAGACACCGCATGATGTCCTTCTTGGACAGACCTTGAGCGGTGCGTCGCGCGACGTAGGCCCGGGTGGGGTTCGTGGTAGCGCAGGCGGGTCACCAGCGCCATGTGCAGGGCCGCGTTCGCCGCCCGGTCGCCACCTCGGTTGAGACGGTGGCGATCGCGACGCCCGGAGCTCGCCGGGATCGGGGCGGCCCCACACAGGTGTGCGAACGCGGCCTCGCTGCGCAGCCGGTCCGGGTTGTCGCCAGCGGTGACCAGCAGCTGGCCGGCGATCTCAGTGCTGATGCCCAGCAGCCCAGTGGTCCGCGGCGCGGTGCGCTGGGTCAGCGGCCGCAGCTGACGGTCCGCGGCGGCCACCTCCTCCAGGAGCGCCTGGACGCGTCGAGCGACCGCCCGGAGGGCTGCCTTGGTCGCCATCGTCGGGTCGGCGAGTCGAGAGTCGTCGATGCGAAATCCTGCGCAGCGACGGACCAGCATCATCGACGAGAGCCCGGACAGGCTCTCGCGCAAAGGGGCAGGAGCGGTGACGAGCAGGCCGTGGAGCTGGTTGAGCGCGGCCGTGCGGGCCTTGACCGCGCCGCGTCGTGCCACGCGCAGGGCGCGGATCGCTTCGACCGGCCCACCGTGGGTCTTGGGCACTCCGCTGGCCTCTCCGGACAGCGCGGCCCGGGCTGCCGCCAGCGCGTCGAGCGGATCAGACTTGCCCTGCCGTCGCCGAGCACGGCGGTGGGGCCGGTCGACCTCGACTACCTGCACCCGGTGCTCTGACAGGGCCGTGGCCAGCCCGGCGCCGTAGGCGCCAGTTCCTTCCACGCCGACCAGAGCGACGGGCCCGAAGGACTTGAGCCAGCCGATCAGCTGGGCGTAGCCGGCTCTGGTGGCCGGGAACTCCCTGTCGCCGAGGACTCGGCCGAGCCCGTCGACGGCGGCGGCATGGTGGGTCCTGCCGTGGGTGTCGACACCGCCGTAGATCTCTTCCGCCGTGCTGGCCACGCTCGTCCTGCCGTTCTCTCGTGCGAACCCGATGCCACGGGCCCGGACGGGCGGCGGACAAGACAGTGACGGGGCGCTGGGGTCAAGCTCCTATGAGGTCACGACGCCCGCCCGGGCCAGTGCGAGAGCAGGCCGCGGTCCCGTCGACGGATCTGGCTGAAGACACCGCGGTCAGTCAGGGAACGAGTCAGACGCGAGCGGCCTGCTCTCGCTGATCATTCTCACTGTCGGGGAAGTAGGAGCCGTTGCGCAGCTTCGGGATCGCCACGTCGATCGTGCCGGTGCGGGTGTCGAAGTCGCGGTGACGGTAGCCGTTGCGGGTGTTCGTGCGCTGCTCGGAACGCTCGCCCCACGCCGCCCCGCAGACGGCGTCGGCATCGGCGGACATGAGCGTGTTGATGAACGTGGTCAACATCTGTCGCAGCAGGTCGGGACTCGCCTGGGACAGCTGCTCGTGCAGGAAATGGGTCGGGTCGATACTGGAGGGTGCGGTCATCGCGTGGAACTCCTGAAGCACTGTGGAAGGTCTCCAGAAGATCACGCGATGGCCGCCCTACACGTCTACGCCACGCCCCTCACCAGGGTCGGGTCGCACACCACCCTGGCGGACCCCACTGGGCAGGACGGTAAACGCCGTTTACACGTGCTGGGCCCGGAGCCGCTGCGTGGTGGCCAACCGACGCTGGCCACCACGCAGCGGGCGACTCTAGCTGCGGGTGCCGAGCAGGCGGATCAACTCGGCGAGCTCGTCGGGAGTGAAGAGCTTGCGAATGGACTCCGCGGCCTGCTGGGGCGTGCCGGCCGAGATGCGTCGTGTGGACACACCGGACTTGGGCCCGCCCGCCGGCTGCAGCCGATACGGTTGACCGGCATCCGCGATGGCCTGCTGCTCGTCCTCGGGGAGCGTCCCGATCTGGCGGGCCACCTCGAGCTTGAGAATTCCGACGGCAAACGCGTTGCGGAGCTCGGGGATGAGGTTGAGCAACGCGAGGCGCTGACTGACGTACATGGCGGTACGCCCGACCCGGCGCGCGAGTTCCTTCTGGGTGATGTGCTCTTCCTTCAGCACCCGGGACATGGCTTCGGCCTCGTCGAGGGGCGAGAGGTTCTTGCGATGCCCGTTCTCGACGAGCATCACCTCGTACATGGAGGTGATGCGGTCGTCGTTCACGACAGCCGGCACCTCGGTGAGGCCGGCGTCCGCGGCGGCCCGCACCCGCCGGTTCCCGATGAGCGCTACCCAACTCGCACCGTCGATCGCGCCCGCGTGATCGGGATATCTGCTGGTGAACGCGTCCGCGGAGCAGACCAGGATGGGTTGCAGCACTCCGTGCGTACGGATCGTGTCGACGAGTTCACGGAACTCGTCATCATCGGTCTCGTCCTCGGCGCCGGGGCGGTTCAGCGGATTGGGGGCGATGTCCGCGAGCGGCAGCGTGGACTCGCCCAGGTCGGCCACCTCGGGCTGTGCATCGGGTGCGGGCGGCGGGACTTCCTGCAGCGGGGTGGGCTGACGGGTCGTCGGAGCGAAGTCGGGTACTTCCTCCTGCGCGAGAGCCGCGAGATCGACGCGCTTCCCCATGTATCAGCCCTCGACCCCGGAGTAAACGGCGTTTACGGCACTCTCCTTCGGCCGGCCGTTGGAGTGGCGTGGAGTTCCGCCGTTGCTGCTCCCCAGTACCTCGAGCGCGAGCTTGAAAAAGTCCTGGCGCGCCTCCAGTGCAACCCGGTTCTTCGCGTACTGCACGACGGTGACGCCTTCCGCGGACGCCCGGGTGTGCAGCTTGTAGTGCCGAATGACCGTGTTGAACGACGGCCAACCCTTCGCCGCGACGAACCCCCGCGTCTGCTGCAGGTCGCCCTCACCGTCGCGCGGATCCCAGTTGTTCAACAGGACCCGCCACGGAACACCGGCGGGCTCGACGACTCGGCTGATCGATCGTGCGGCCGGCGAGAATGACATCGGCTCCGGCTCCAGCGGGACGATCACATCGTCGGCCTGGGCAAGCACGGTGCGGAGAATCGACTCGTCCTCGAGACTGCCCGGAGTGTCGACGAAGATGTGGTCGTACTGTTTGATGCCCCGAAGCTTCCCAAGGACCTCGGGCCGATCGTGGCACTGCTCGAAATCGAACGGTAGCGCGTCGCCCACTCGAGTTGCCCACTCGAGCATTGATGCCTGCGGGTCGGTGGAGACACCGAGTACCCGTGGTTGGTCGGTGCTGCCCCCGAGCGTATCGGCGACCACGGCCGCCAAGTTGACCGTGACGGTGGTCTTGCCGACCCCGCCCTTCTGATTGGCGATGACGTGGACCCGCGCCATAGAGAACCCCTCCGTTTGCTTCCCACCCGGCGGGCGGTACTTCGGATCGAGGCGCATCTTGCCAGATCAGTCTCCGTGTGCTGCGACGACGCTCCGACGGGATGTCGAGTACTTCTCGTCGCAGGACGCCACGTGTCGCCCCTCCTGGCGACCCAATCGCGGCATCTGATTGAAGATCAAAGGACTGGCCGGGCCCACCTTGGCGCAGTGAGCGCGAATGCGGCGCCGACGTGGCGACGCGCCGATCGTCACCTTTCCGTCGTCGAATCCGTCGCCGTCGAACCCTAACGAGTCAGCCCGTAAACGGCGTTTATCGGCGCCCGGCCTTTACGGTCGGGGCGTGCACCCAGGGCCGGTCGCGTTCGACGAACCGCGGCGGTACCGGACGGGCTCGGACTAGCACAAGGAGGTTCGCGCGCCGCGTCGATAAACGCCGTTTACTGCGGCGACGTTCGGTACGTGCACCGGCCGGCATCCGTCGCGGCGATCTGACCGCCACCTCTGCTTGGTGGTGTTTCCCGGTGATGGCGTAGATAAGGACGACGTCGGCGCGGCGGGGCGGGGCCGGGTCCGCCGTGTGGCTGCTGACCCGCAGATTGCGGGTCGGTCGGCCTCAGTCGGACGTGGGGACATTCATCGTGGAAGGCGCTTGGGCTCGGCCAGTCATCTGGCCCCGCCGACATGGACCGGTGAGGGTGCCATCGGGTCCTGTGTCCCCACCCGGGGTCGCCCCTCATGGGCGGGCCGAGCACCGACGGGCGAGACCGCGCCACAGGCCGGCGAACGGTGCTACCGGTGAGGCTGTTCGTTCCAGAGCACATCGGCGTCAGAGCCAGGTTCCACCTCCGCGATAAACGCCGTTGAGCACGAGCCGGCCGCCGAAGCAGACGCCAGGTCGGTCCTCGACGAGACGCACTTTCTGAGGTCGCTCGGTCGCCACGAGGGTGGACTGCCCAGGGCGCACGTGGCTGAACACCTCCCGATGTGGGACGGGTGTCGGCGGAGTCGGATGAGGCAGCCCGTGCCGGGCGGACTCCATCCGACGACCGGACAATGCAGAGCTGACCCGGGGTCGAGCAAACGGCGTTTACCCCGACGACGAAAGCGGCTCGTGGTCAGGCGCGGGCGCCTCGGCGGGGCTGCGGGGCGGTGGCTGCCCACGATGCGAGTCACGCACCGATGGCCTCGGCCCCGGGCGTTGTGGGCCAGTCGGGTCAGTACCTACGGGCTGGGCGGGGCGGGCGGCAGTCCCTCGGCGGGGGCAGTACGTCAGCGGGGATCACGCCCGCGCAGCGTTGGCCCGCTGGCGCACCAGGGTAAACGGCGTTTAGGTAGCCGGCCTGGCGGCTAGCTGTCGTCGCGGCAGAGGTTGTTGACGCGGTGGGCGGGTGGGTGGCCGCCGAGCGCGGTGTGGGGCCGGTGATGGTTGTAGCCGTGTAGCCAGGCCGGTAGCGAGGCGACACGCTCGGCGGAGGAGTTGTAGACCGCGGCGTAGGCCCATTCGACGGCGAGGGTGCGGTTGAAGCGTTCGGCTTTGCCGTTGGTCCACGGGCAGCGGGCTTGGTGGGGCGGTGGGCGATGCCGAGCTCGGCGAGTGTGGCGGCGAACAGGCGACTCTTGCGGTAGACCCAGGCGTTGTCGGTCATGATCCGCTCGACGGTGACCCCGTAGTTGCCGGCGAACCAGGCGGTGGCGCGGCGGACGAACCCGGCGCAGGCGTGCTGGTTCTCCCCGCCCTCAGCAAGACTGATGACCTCGACGTAGGCCAGCCGGGAGTGGTCGTCGACCGCGACGTGAACGTAGTCGTAGCCCACCCGCGGCCCGGAGCGGGCAGCCCGGGACTGGGCGGAGTCGCGGCCGTGGGCTCGCCAGCCGCCGCCGTCGCGGATGTGGCCGAGCTTTTTCACATCGACGTGCACGAGCTCGCCGGGGCGGGCCCGCTCGTAGCGGCGCCACCGGTTCGGGCCGTGCACCCGAGTGGCCGGATCGGTCTCCCGGAGCTGTTGCCCGGTAGGCGGGTCGAGGTCGCGCAGCCGCGAGATCCCGAGCCGGACCAGCACGTTATGCACCCCGGCCGCGGAGACCCGAGTGCCGTCCTCGCGGCGCAACTCGAAGGCGATCCGGTCCGGGCCGAGCTGGCGATCGCGGCGCAGCCGCTCGATCCGGGCCTCCAGCTCCGGCGGGGTACGCCGCGGCGAGCGGCAGGGCCGCGAGGAGCGCTCGACCAGCCCGGCCTCCCCCTCGGCGCGCCAGCGGGTGTGCCACTTGTGCAGGCACTGCCGGGAGATCCCGGCCTCGGCAGCGACATGGGCTTTCGGGCGGCCGGCGTCGACACGCAGACACAACCGGCGCCTGCCTTCCATGGTCAGCGGGGCATTACGGTGCGGCACTGAGGACCTCCGGGGTCCGACGGTGTGGTTCCTCGACAGCTCCACACCTCGCCCGGAGGTCCTCCCTACATCAAGATCATCCGCCCTGGCGTGTCTACTCCCGCCGCGTCACCAACCTCCGTAGGTGGGACAGCTAGCACCTGCGTGTTGTCGCCAACAGTGCCACACTGGCAGGACTGCGGGGCGACGGTCCGGGACACGGCGGTAGCTCGTGTCGGCGGCGGATGGGAGCTCGGGCTTCGCCCATCCAGCCACGTCGCGGGGACTGCCGGGCCGTGACGGGGGGTAAACGGCGTTTAGCAACGCATCCCGTTTCGGAGTCCGGTCCCGCGTCGTCGCGGGCCACCAGTCGTGCGGGAGTTGTGAGCCAGGGTGGGGACGGCCTCGGGCGGTGGGCGGGCAGCTACCTCGGTCGAGGACCGCGAGACGGGCCTGGGCGCGGGCGCGTCGTACAGCGAGCGGGCCCGGCGCGATGGGTCGACGGGCAGTCAGGCGGATTCTGTTGGTGATCCGGGATTCCTTTCCCGGCTCACGCTCGGTTAGAGGTTCGGCGCTGCGGCGTCCTGCTCCGCCAGCCTGCCCAGCCGCACGCCGATCGCCGCTAAACGCCGTTTATGCGACGGCGGCGAGGGTCGTGTGGTCCGGGTGCGGGGACCGGCGGGAAGGCCGCGGGCGGTGAGTGGCTGCGTGAGCGCCGCGCAGCGACGCGTCCTGGGTGTCGTAACCGCAGGCTGCTCCGGGCAGGGAACCCAGCGCTCTGCCGCCGTGTCCGTCACGGACGCAGTTCCGCATCAAAGCCGGCGTTGCCGAGGACGTGGCGCGCAGGAGACGCACGGAGCCCCGTCGACAATCTCGGCGGCGCCGGCAGCCCACCGGAGGGCGGACGAACCCGGCTGTCGTCCGTGGCGACGACGCTGCCGGGCAGTAAACGTCGTTTACTCGCCGGCCGCAGAAGACGGCGCCCGCCGATGCGTCCCCTGGCGGCGCACGCCGCGAGGTCGTCGGGCCCACCGGGCCGGCAGGACGGATGCCACCGAAGGCTCTGTCCTCCCGAGTCCTGCCATCGGGAGGGTCTGGACCGCATTCACCCGACGGTCCCGTCCACCCCCGACGCCCAGCAGACCGTCGGCGCCGGCTCGTGGTCACCATCGACGGATACCGGGAGCCCGCCATGCAGTGCCGTGCGGCGCCTGCGGACACCCACCAGGGTGCCCGGGGCGGGACTCCGCTGTTCCACGACAGAGCCGGAGGGCAACGTGCGATGGTCAGCAAGGGCCGGGATAAACGACGTTTACCGGCAGCGCGCACCGGTACCGCCGGGGCGGTGCAGGCGGAAACGCTGAGGGACGCCGCGACGCCTCTGACGCGACGAGGGCGCGATGACCAGCCAGGGTGTTGCGAAGAGCGACCTGGGTACGCCCGCCCCGTAAAAAGGGCCGCGGTGGCCGAGGCCCCCGCTCCGACGGCCAACTGGCGAACTCGCCTGCTGCTGCTCACTCGCCGCGCACGCCGAGGCCGCAGCCCCCTGTCCTTCCGAATCCGCGGCGCCAGGCACTCGACATCAACATTCCACCGTTGACCGTGCCCCCGTCCATGAGGCACGAGCAGGGAGGCGGGGGCGTGCTGCCCAGGCCCGTAAACGGCGTTTACCCGCACCCGCGCGCGGCCGGCTGGCCCCGCGTGTGGCACGGAGCGCCTCTCGCTGAGGGCTCACGCGTCGTCGGCGGGGGCTCGCGGATCGAACCTGGCGCGTGCCGCGAGTTGGGCCGCAGTGCCCGCCCGGGCGGGCGGGCTAAACGGCGTTTACGGAGCACCTCCCTGACCCAATGGTCGTGGGCGGCCCGTACAGCGCGCCAGCTCCCATCCGCGCGAGGCTCCCACAGTCGCGGCGAGGTCATGCCGACCGGGGCACGACCCCACCACCTCTGCACGCGCTGGCCCCTGCATGCCCTCCCGCCCGAGCGGAACCGGGGTCGGATGCTGCCCGCCAGTCTGGCTGGGGAACGCGGCCGCACTGCCCGCCGGAGCGCCGGTCGATGAACGCCGTTTACCGAGCGGCGCCGCCCGTGGCGCGTGCCGTCAAATCGCCCGACACCGCAACCCTCGAATGCCACAACCCCTGACCCCGGCGTGCTTGGCACGGTACTGCCATCGTCGACCGTCGAGTCCGAGGTGCAGGTGGTCTGGGCCGGAGTGTGTGGCCTGTCCTGGGCGCCGTGCGGCCGGCGCTAAACGGCGTTTACGGCCAGGGCTCCGGAGTGCACCGCTAAACGGCGTTTACTGCGACCCCACCACCGTGTCGGAACGGAGCCGGTCGCGAGCACCGGCGAATCCGGTCAACCGGATCGGCGTGTCGCGACGACGTTACGTCGCGCTACCGCGGCGCAGCGGGGTATCCTCTCCTACGCAAGGCGCCCCTTCTCGGCAGGTTGGGGAAATCGCTTCGGTTCGCCGAGGCACCGGCGTCACGGAGTTCGTGCTGGGCATCCGTGACGTGGAGAGCTAGACGGGACAGCCCCCGGCCAGGAGCTGTCCCGTCCTCTTTTGTGAGTTCTGGATTTCGAACATTTGTTCGATCATGTGGGGTCTTCCTACCTCGACTGCAGCGGAGAAGGGCGTCGCGATCCGCCGCGACTCGCTCCGCTGAACCCGTGACGGCAGCCTGGTCCTACGGCGCGCAACCGCCGGGTGGTGATCCGCTGCGGCCGGGCGCGGCGCCCGCGGCGATCCGTGCGGCGCTGCTGGAGGAGGACCGTCCCCGGTTCGCTGCGGCCCACGAGCGGGCGCTCGGGGTCGCCCGGGAGAGCCTGGAGCTCACCGAGCTGTTCCGGTGCCTGGAGCACTGGCGGCGGCTGGCGCTGCTGCAGCGCGACCCGGACCGGTTCGCCTCCATCGCCCGGCGCGCCGCCGAGCGGCTCACCGGCGACCCGGTCCCGGCCGACGAGCCGCTGGCCCAGACCTGCCGCCGCGCCGGCCTGTACGGGTGTGAGTAGCTGAGGTACAGGAAATCCCGGTGAGAACGATCATGGTCGGCTAGCACACCGGCTGGAGGCTCCGCGGGGGTTCCCGGAAAGATCGTTGGACGGGCGTCGGTGCTGGCTACGGTCCAGCCGTGCCGGTGGAGTTCTTAACTGATGAGCAGGCCGAGGCGTACGGGACGTTCACTGAGGTGCCCACGCGCCCGGAGCTGGAGCGGTTCTTCTTCCTCGACGATGACGACCGTGATCTGATCGCGCTGCGTCGTACGGACGCGCACCGGCTTGGGATGGCGGTGCAGATCTGCACGGTCCGCTACGTCGGCCGGTTCCTGGGCGAGGACCCGCTCGCAGTGCCGTGGGAGGCCGTGGAGTACCTCGCCGGGCAGCTCGGCATCGCGGACGCCTCGTGCGTGAAGCGGTACCGGGAGCGCCGGTCGACGGTCTACGAGCACGCGGCGGAGATCCAGGAGCGGTTCCAGTACCGGGACTTCACCGACCGGCGGTGGGGCCGGGAGTTCCGCGGTTTCCTGTACGGGCGGGCGTGGACGCACGCCGAGGGGCCGGTGGCCCTCTTCAACCACGCGGTGACGTGGCTGCGCAAGAACCGGGTGCTGCTGCCGGGCGCCTCGGTGCTGGCCCGGCAGGTGTCGGAGGCCCGCACGGTGGCCGAGCGGCGCCTGTACGAGGCGGTGACGCGGGCCGCGCACCGGGCCGATCCCGCGCTCTCTCCGACGCTGGCCGGGCTGCTGGTGGTGCCGGAGGGCAAGCGGGTCTCGGAGCTGGAGCGGCTGCGGACGCCGCCGGTGAAGTCGACGGGAACCGCGATGGTGCGGGCCATGGAGCGGGTGGGGGAGATCTCGGCGTTCGCGCTGGGCCGGGTGAACCTGTCGCGGGTGCCGGTGAACCGGCTGTCCACGCTGGCCCGGTACGGGCAGCTGAGCAAGGCGCAGACGATTGAGCGGGCGCCGGAGCCGCGGCGGACCGCACTGCTCACGGCGGTGGTGCGTCAGCTGGAGGCGCAGGCGGTCGATGACGCGCTGGACCTGTTCGCGGTGCTGATGGCGAACCGGCTGATCAGCCCCGCGCGGCGGGCCTCGGAGCGGGAGCGGTTGGCGATGCTGCCGCAGTTGGAGAAGGCGGCCCGCATCCTGGCGAAGGCGTCGAAGATCCTCACCCAGGAGCTGGACCTGGTCGCCGAGCACGACGCGGACCTGGACGTGGCCGCGCTGTGGGCGGCGGTGGAGGAGGCGGTGCCGCGTACGGCGGTGGCCGGGGCGGTCGCGACCGTCGAGGCCCTGGTACCGGAGGACGACGGGTCGGCTGAGGCGGCGATGCGGGAGAAGCTGGCTCTGCGCTACAACACTGTGCGCCCCTTCCTGGCGCTGCTGGGCGAGTCGGACGCGCTGGACGCGGCCCCGGCCGGGCGGCGCCTGCTGAAGGCGGTGCGCCGCCTGCCCGCGCTCTCGCGCCGGCGGGTCAAGGACCGGCCGCTGCTGCCCCGCGAGGTCGACGCCGAGCTGGTGCCCGCGATGTGGAAGCGGGCGGTGTTCTCGAACACCAAGCTGCCGCAGGGCGCGGTCGACCGGGACGCGTACGTGGTGTGCGTGCTGGAGCAGCTGCACCGCGCGCTGAACCGGCGCGACGTGTTCGCCGCCCCGTCGAACCGGTGGGCCGACCCGCGCGCGAGGCTGTTGGACGGTCCGCGGTGGGAGGCAATGCGCGGGGACGTGCTGGCGGGCCTGTCCCTGACCGAGGACGCGGGCGAACACCTGGCCCAGCTCACCCGGGGGCTGGATGCGGCGTGGCGGCAGATGGCCGACCGGCTGGCCGAGGCCGGCGACGACGCGAAGGTGGAGATCGTCGTCCCCGAGGGCGGGGGACGTGCCCGCCTGTCGGTGGACAAGCTCGGCGCGGTGGGCGAACCGGAGTCCCTGACCTGGCTGAAGGCCACCACGGAGGCGATGCTCCCCAGGATCGATCTGCCGGACCTGTTGTTCGAGGTCCACTCCTGGACCGGGTTCCTTGACTCCTTCAGGCACGTCTCCGACCGGCGCACCCGCATGGAGGGCCTGCTTGTCTCCCTGGTCGCCCTGCTGGTCTCGCAGAGCTGCAACATCGGCCTGACCCCGGTCATCGATCCGCAGAGCAAGGCGCTGACCCGCTCGCGCCTGTCCCACGTCGATCAGAACTATCTGCGAGCCGACACCATCGCCGCGGCGAACGCCGCGCTCATCACCGCCCAGTCCGCGATCGAGCTGGCCCAGATGTGGGGCGGCGGGCTGCTCGCCTCCGTCGACGGCCTGCGCTTCGTCGTCCCCGTCAAGAGCATCAACACCGGCCCCTCGCCGAAGTACTACGGCTACAAACGCGGCGTGACCTGGCTCAACGCTGTCAACGACCAGGTTGCGGGGATCGGTGCGATGGTCGTGCGCGGCACCCCGCGCGACAGCCTCTACACCCTGGACACCCTGCTGAACCTGGACGGCGGGGTGAAGCCGGAGATGGTGGCGACCGACAACGCCTCGTACAGCGACATGGCCTTCGGCCTGTACAAGATGCTCGGCTTCCGCTTCGCCCCGCGCTTCCGTGACCTCTCGGACCAGCGGTTCTGGCGGGCCGACCTACCCGACGGCGAGGGGCCGGCCGCCGGGTACGGGCCGCTGGAGGCCGTGGCCTGCAACAAGGTCAACCTCAAGCGGATCGCCACGCACTGGCCGGACATGCTCCGGGTGGCCGGGTCGCTCATCACCAACCAGGTCCGGGCCTACGACCTGCTGCGGATGTTCGGCCGTGAGGGCCACCCCACCCCGCTCGGTGCCGCGTTCGCCGAGTACGGGCGGATCGACAAGACCATGCACCTGCTCGCCTTGGTCGATCCCGTTGACGACACCTACCGGCGGCTGATGAACCGGCAGCTCACCGTGCAGGAGTCCCGCCACCGGCTCGCCCGCGCGATCTGCCACGGCGGCCGGGGCCAGATCCGCCAGGCGTACCGCGAGGGCCAGGAGGACCAACTCGCCGCTCTCGGCCTGGTCCTCAACGCCGTGGTCCTGTGGAACACCCGCTACCTGGACGCCGCCGTCGCACAGCTCCGCGCGGAGGGCCACGACATCAAGGATGAGGACGTCGCCCGGCTCTCCCCGCTCAAGGACCGGCACATCAACTTCCTGGGCCGCTACCTGTTCAACATCAAGGCCAGCGGCCCCGGCCGCGGACTGCGCCCCTTCCGCGACCCCGACGCCGCCGAAGACGGCGAGGACGAGGAAAGGGGAGTGTCCGATCTTCGGTGTAACTGGTCTGTAGCTCCGGGCGTGTCCCGGGGGAAGGACCACCAATGACACCCTCTGTGTCAACCTCAAGATCGTCAGGCTGCGGTCGGTGGGTTGAGTTGGCGGGCTGCCCCGCCATGGCGGGCGGGGTCGTAGGGCTGTCCGTTGTTCCAGCAGCGCCAGATCACTCGAACCCAGGCTCTGGCGAGGATCCGGATCGCGTGCGGATGGTCCTTGCCGCCGGCGATAGCTCGCCGGTAGATGCCGGCGGCCCAGGGACTGGAGTGGCGGGAATTGTCGGCGAAGGTGGTCAACGCGACGCGCAGCCGCTTGTTACAGGCCCAACGGAAACTCACCGCGTGGTGCTTGCCCGACGCGCGGGTGACCGGGACCAGCCCGGCGAGGGCAGCGATGGCATCCGGTCCGGAGTAGGCGTCGGTTTCGGCGAGCTCAGCGCGGATCTGGGCGGCGTTGACCAGTCCGGCGCGGGGGAAGCTGGTGAACACCTTTCCGTCGGGGTGGGCGTGCAGGTGCGCGGCGTTGGACCGGTCGAGGTCCTTGATCGCTGTGTTGAGCGCGGTCAGGACCGCGATCAGGGCGAGGACGGCGTCGCGCAGCGCGTCGGACACGACTGCGCCGCTGACACCGGCCGGTGCGGCGCGCAGCCGGGTGAGCAGCTCGGCGGGGCTGCGACGTCCGGAGTAGCCGTGCTTGATGCAGAACGCCGCCATCCGCTTCTCCCCGAGGTGCGCGGCATGATCGGGGGTCGGATAGCGGTGAAGGAACGCCAGACTGATCGCCGAGGTCACCTCGGCGAAGATCTCCTTCGCCCCCGGGCCAGGCCGTGTCCAGCAGCGCGGCGAGCTGGTTGCCCGCCGCGACACGGGCGGCGACCAGATCCGAGCGGGTGCGCGACACCAGACGCAGCGCGCGGGTGTCCTCGGACAGGGGGGTCGCCGCCCGCAGCCGATGCGCGCGCAGACGCAGGTACTCGGCGATCACGTGAGCGTCACCGGGATCAGACTTCGCCCCGGAGATCACCTCACCCTCACGCCAGGTCTTGATCGCGTTCGGCTTCACCGCCACCACCGGGTAGCCGGCGGCGAGCAGCGCGTCGACCAGCCGCCCGTCCGGGCGCTCGATGGCCACCGGCACCCCGCCCGGCTCACCCAGCTTGGCGAGTCGGCGGATCAGACCGGTGAACCCCGCCGCGGTGTGCTCCACGCCGAACCCGGTGACTCGACGCCCGGACGAGTCGAGAACGCATACCGCATGGTTCGTCGCGGCCCAGTCGATCCCCACGAAGTACTCGGCACCCACCAGCGACACGTTCGTCGCCTTCCTGTCCACAGTGGGCAGGACACGGTCGAGAGCCCGGCCCCGAGTCGAGTGGTCACTGACCGGCACTCAACACCGCAGCAGCCCTCTGTCGTCGATCTCAGACCGGGCAGGAACCGGGGGCGGCAGTGTCATCGCGGCCGTCTCACGGCGACCGACGCGGGCCGTCACCCCGGCTCCCGACCGTTTCCTACCACAGAGGCCCTCATGACCCCCGCACAGAAGAGGGTGGACCAGTGACCGACACGATCGAGCCCATGCCGCGGGCTCGGATTGATCACCAGCAGTTCGCTCAGCAGTTGGTGGAGGCCGCCAAGGCCGACGGGGTGGAGCTCGTCGGCCCGGACGGGCTGCTCACCGGGCTGACCAAAACAGTGCTCGAGACCGCCCTGGAAGCCGAGCTCAGCGAGCACCTGGGCTATGACCGCCACGACCCGGCCGGGCGCGACGGCGGGAACTCCCGCAACGGCACCCGCACCAAGACCGTGCTCACCGAGATCGGCCCGGTCGAGATCGAGGTGCCGCGCGACCGCGACGCCAGCTTCGAGCCTCAGATCGTGCGCAAGCGCCAACGCCGCCTGGACGGGATCGACGAGATCGTGCTGTCGCTGACCGCCCGCGGCCTGACCACCGGGGAGGTGGCCGCGCACTTCGCCGAGGTCTACGGGGCCAAGGTCTCCAAGGACACCATCTCGAGGATCACCGACAAGGTCCTCGACGAGCTGGGCGAGTGGCAGAACCGCCCGCTCGACGCCGTCTATCCGGTGCTGTTCATCGACGCTCTCTACGTCAAAGTCCGCGACGGGCAGGTCACCAACCGGCCCTTCTACGTGGTCATCGGGGTGACCGTGGACGGGCAGCGCGACATCCTCGGGATCTGGGCCGGCGAGGGCGGCACCGGTGGGGAGGGCGCGAAGTTCTGGCTGCAGGTTCTGACCGAGATCAAAAACCGCGGGGTCGGCGATGTGTGCATCGCCGTCTGCGACGGCCTGAAGGGCCTGCCCGAGGCGATCACCACCGCCTGGCCGCAGGCGGTGGTGCAGACGTGTGTGTTGCACCTGATCCGCAACACCTTCCGCTACGCCTCCCGGCGCTACTGGGAGCAGCTGGCCAAGGACCTGCGCCCGGTCTACACCGCCCCGACCGAGGCCGCGGCCCAGGCCCGGTTCGCCGAGTTCGCCGAGACCTGGGGCGGGCAGTATCCGGCGATCATCGCGCTGTGGCGGGCGGCGTGGTCGGAGTTCGTGCCGTTCCTGGACTACGACGTGGAGATCCGCAAGGTCATCTGCTCCACGAATGCGATCGAGTCGCTCAACGCCCGCTACCGGCGGGCGATCAAGGCCCGGGGGCACTTCCCGACCGAGCAGGCCGCGCTGAAGTGCCTCTACCTGGTCACCCGCTCACTCGACCCCACCGGGAAGGGCCGAACCCGCTGGGCGATGCGCTGGAAGCCGGCCCTGAACGCCTTCGCGATCACCTTCGCCGGCCGTATCGTCCCCAGCAACGGAAACTAGCCGCCACCCCGGCCAGTTACACCGTTCCTCTGACACTCCCGAGGAAAGCTGAGGGCCCCGGCGTCGGTCGACGCCGGGGCCCTGTGTGAGTGCGGGCAGTCAGGTCAGTTGCAGCAGTCGCAGCCCGGCTGGCAGCCGCACGCGTCCTCCTTGGCGCCGGCGGACGGCACCACCGCAGCGCCGGTGGGTGCGCAGCATCCCTTGCCCTGCCAGGCGTCGCGGCCTTCCTTGAAGGCGATGGCGGCGATGACCAAGGCGGCGATCGGGTCGGCCCAGGACCAGCCGAGGGTGGCGTTCAGGACCAGGCCGAGCAGCAGCACGGCCGACAGGTAGGTACACAGGAGCGTCTGCTTGGAGTCCGCGACCGCGGAGGCGGAGCCGAGTTCCCGCCCGGCGCGGCGCTGGGCGGCGGACAGGAACGGCATGATCGCCAGCGACAGGGCGGCGATGACGATGCCGGGGATCGACCGCTCTGCCTCCCCGGTGCCGGTGAGCGCGCGGACGGCGTCGACGGAGACGTACGCGGCGAGCGCAAAGAAGGAGACAGCGATGATCCGCAGGGTGCGCTGCTCGCGGGCCTCGCGTACGGCGTGGTCGCGGGCGGAGAACTGCCAGGCGACCGCGGCGGCCGAGGAGACCTCGATGACCGAGTCGAGGCCGAAGCCGATCAGCGCGGTGGAGGAGGCGAGGGTGCCCGCTGTGATGGCGACGACCGCCTCGATGACGTTGTAGGTGATCGTGGCCGCGACCAGCAGGCGTATCCGCCGGGCGAGGACGTCGCGGCGGGCCGGGGAGGGCCCGAGGGATATCGATATCTCGGCGGCCATCTCAGCAGCAGCCCTTCTCGTCGGCGTCGACGCACGTCCGGTCGGTCTCGACGGCCACCACGGCGGTGCGCAGGTCGTCGAGTGCGTGGCCGAGGCGTTCGTCGGCCAGTTCGTAGCGGGTGCGGCGGCCGTCGGGGACGGTGACGGCCAGGCCGCAGTCGCGCAGGCACGCGAGGTGGTTGGACAGCCGGGTGCGGGAGACGCCGAGGGCGTCGGCGAGGTCGGCGGGGTAGGCAGGGGCGTCGCGCAGGGCGAGCAGGATGCGGCAGCGGATCGGGTCGGCGAGCGCGCGGCCGAACCGGGCCAGCACCTCGATGTCGGAAGCAACAGTCAGCACACCACGACAGTACATCTCATCCTGAATTCAGGAAACCTTGGATCGTTTCGACGGTGCCGATCTTCAAAAAACCTTCGTTTATTGACGATCATGAAACCAATCCGCACGGACCCCGGATCGCCTTCAAAAACTCCTTCAAAAACCTCGGTGCTTCAACAACCTCCGATCACCGTTTCTTGAGAAGATCCGGGGGTGAGCGCGCCCCTGAAACCCTCCGAACTCCTTCTCGCCGAACCCGCCGTACGCACCGACATCAAGATCGGTTACGCCCGGGTCTCCACCGGCGGGCAGAAACTCGACCGCCAGCTCGACGCGCTCAACGCGGCCGGCTGCCGCCGGATCTTCGCGGACAAAAAGTCCGGCAAGAACGACCTGCGCCCCGAGCTCAAGGCGTGCCACGCCTTCCTCGCGAGCGGGGACACCCTCGTCGTCCCCTCCCTCGACCGCTACGGCCGCTCCCTCAAAGACCTCGTGACGATGGTCGCTGAGCTGCGCGAGCAAGGGGTCGGCTTCACCTCGCTGCACGAGAACCTCGACACCACCACCCCGGGCGGGCGCCTGATCTTCCACGTCTTCGCCGCCCTGGCGGAGTTCATCCGCGAACTCATCGTCGCCGGCACCAACGAGGGCCTGGCCGCCGCCCGCGCCCGCGGCCGCACCGGCGGACGCCCCACCGTCATCACACCCGAGCTCATCCGCGCGGCCCGCGACATGCTGCCCAACCCGGAGAACAGCATCGAGTCCATCGCCAAGCTGCTGGGCGTCTCCGCCGGCACCCTCTACAACCACATCCCCGACCTGCGCGAACTCCGCACCTCCCGCGTCCCGCGTCAACTGGAAGGCAGCACCGGCCCCGCCTGACCGAGCCCGATCACCGGCGGGGAATGTCAGCAATCCAATTCGGCCGCGGCCTTGAGTACCTGCCGCAACTGCTCCGCCCCCGGCACACCTGCAAGGCCGTCCGGAGTGCGGTACACCCGGCAGATCAGTCCCGGGACGCGCCCGGGAGTGTCAGAGGAACGGTGTAACTGGCCGGGGTGGCGGCTAGTTTCCGTTGCTGGGGACGATACGGCCGGCGAAGGTGATCGCGAAGGCGTTCAGGGCCGGCTTCCAGCGCATCGCCCAGCGGGTTCGGCCCTTCCCGGTGGGGTCGAGTGAGCGGGTGACCAGGTAGAGGCACTTCAGCGCGGCCTGCTCGGTCGGGAAGTGCCCCCGGGCCTTGATCGCCCGCCGGTAGCGGGCGTTGAGCGACTCGATCGCATTCGTGGAGCAGATGACCTTGCGGATCTCCACGTCGTAGTCCAGGAACGGCACGAACTCCGACCACGCCGCCCGCCACAGCGCGATGATCGCCGGATACTGCCCGCCCCAGGTCTCGGCGAACTCGGCGAACCGGGCCTGGGCCGCGGCCTCGGTCGGGGCGGTGTAGACCGGGCGCAGGTCCTTGGCCAGCTGCTCCCAGTAGCGCCGGGAGGCGTAGCGGAAGGTGTTGCGGATCAGGTGCAACACACACGTCTGCACCACCGCCTGCGGCCAGGCGGTGGTGATCGCCTCGGGCAGGCCCTTCAGGCCGTCGCAGACGGCGATGCACACATCGCCGACCCCGCGGTTTTTGATCTCGGTCAGAACCTGCAGCCAGAACTTCGCGCCCTCCCCACCGGTGCCGCCCTCGCCGGCCCAGATCCCGAGGATGTCGCGCTGCCCGTCCACGGTCACCCCGATGACCACGTAGAAGGGCCGGTTGGTGACCTGCCCGTCGCGGACTTTGACGTAGAGAGCGTCGATGAACAGCACCGGATAGACGGCGTCGAGCGGGCGGTTCTGCCACTCGCCCAGCTCGTCGAGGACCTTGTCGGTGATCCTCGAGATGGTGTCCTTGGAGACCTTGGCCCCGTAGACCTCGGCGAAGTGCGCGGCCACCTCCCCGGTGGTCAGGCCGCGGGCGGTCAGCGACAGCACGATCTCGTCGATCCCGTCCAGGCGGCGTTGGCGCTTGCGCACGATCTGAGGCTCGAAGCTGGCGTCGCGGTCGCGCGGCACCTCGATCTCGACCGGGCCGATCTCGGTGAGCACGGTCTTGGTGCGGGTGCCGTTGCGGGAGTTCCCGCCGTCGCGCCCGGCCGGGTCGTGGCGGTCATAGCCCAGGTGCTCGCTGAGCTCGGCTTCCAGGGCGGTCTCGAGCACTGTTTTGGTCAGCCCGGTGAGCAGCCCGTCCGGGCCGACGAGCTCCACCCCGTCGGCCTTGGCGGCCTCCACCAACTGCTGAGCGAACTGCTGGTGATCAATCCGAGCCCGCGGCATGGGCTCGATCGTGTCGGTCATTGGTGGTCCTTCCCCCGGGACACGCCCGGAGCTACAGACCAGTTACACCGAAGATCGGACACTCCCACGCGCCCCTGCTCTGCGAACGGTCGCGCCCGTCGACCAGGATGGTCGGCGAGCCGGTGAAGCCGATCCGCTCGGCCTCTTCCTGAGGGTCAGAGAGATTCGGCCGAAAGGGATAGTAGGGCTTCTTGAGCGTGTCGGTGGCGGGGGGCGAGGTACGCCCTGTGGTGCAGAGGTAGGTGCCGTCCGCCGGGGTGAGTACGTAGACGGTCCGGTTCTATGAGCACGTCGGGCTGCTGCCCGCGCCGCCGCGCACCTCGTCCGGTTACCGGGACTATCCGCGGCAGGCTGTGACTCGGCTGGCGTTCGTGCGGGCCGCGCAGAGTGCCGGGCTGTCGCTCGCCGAGATCAGTGAGGTCCTGGCCGTCGTGGACGGCAGCGCAGCCCGGCGCGGGCAGGCCGCTGTCATGCTGAACGAGCATCTGCGCCGGGCCGAGGAGCGCATCGAGGAGCTGGCCCGGCTGCGGGCGGCACTGCAGCAGCTCGCCGTCTCGGGCGAACTCGAAGCCCTGGGCGGCACCCCGTGTTGACGCGCGCGGGTCAGGTGCCGATCTCTCGGTGGACGCCGCCGGCGGCGGTGTTGACGCCTTCGGCGAGGGTGGGGTGGATGTGGATCGCTCGGGCGATGTCGGTGTAGGTGGCGCCGCAGGTCATGGCGATGACGGCTTCGTGGACGAGGTTCCCGCCGTCGGGGCCGGCGATGTGGCAGCCCAGGATGCGGTCGGTGGCGGCGTCGACGACGAATTTGATCAGGCCGCGGGTGTTGCCGATGGCGCGGGCCTTGACGACTCCGGTGAAGTCCTGGCGGCCGATGAGGACCTCGTATCCGGCGGCGCGGGCGGCGGGTTCGGTCAGGCCGACGGAGCCGACCTCGGGGTCGGTGAACACCGCGTGCGGCACGACGCGTTTGGCGGTGGTGCGGTCCTGGCCGCGGTAGGTGGTGCGGTAGGCGATGTCGGCGTCGTCGCGGGCGGTGTGGGTGAACATCGGCCCGCCGCGGATGTCGCCGAGTGCCCAGACGTCCGCGGCCTGGGTGCGCAGCAGGTCGTCGACGGGCAGGAACCCCTGCTTGTCGGGCTCGAGGCCGAGGTGTTCCAGGCCGAGGGTGTCGGTGTTGGGGGTGCGGCCGGTGGCGATGAGCAGGTGGCTGCCGGTGATCTCGCCGGTCTCGCCGCCCTGGCAGCCGGCCCGGATGTGTCCGGGACGGCCCTCGACGGCAGTGCAGGTGGTGCTGGTCAGGACGGTGATGTTGTCGGCGGTGAAGCCGTCGGTGACGGCGGCGGAGATGTCGGGGTCCTCGGCGGGCAGCAGCCGCTCGGCGCGCTGGATGAGGGTCACGCGGGAGCCGAAGCGGGCGAACATCTGGGCGAACTCGCAGCCGACGTAGCCGCCGCCCACGACGATCAGGTGCTCGGGTAGCTCGGTGAGGTCCAGCACGGTGCGCGAGGTGTAGTACGGGGTGGTCTCCAGGCCGTCGATCGGGGGGATGGCGGTGCGCAGACCGGTGACCAGGAAGATCTTGTCGGCCTCGATGTCGGTGTGGTCCACGCGCAGCCGCCTCGGTGCCACGAAGCGCCCCTCGGCGGGATAGAAGTCGAGTTGCTCGGCGCGGCCGACCGTCTTGTAGGAGCCGGAGCGGATCGTCTCGACGATGGCGTTCTTGCGGGCCACGACGGCGGCGAGATCGACGGTGGGGGCGGTGGTCGTCACGCCGAACTCGGCGGCGCGGCGCACCTGGTGGGCCACCGCGGCGGAGGCGATCATCGTCTTGGTGGGGATGCAGCCGCGGTTGAGGCAGGTGCCGCCGAGTTTCTCCTTCTCCACGAAGGCGACCCGGCCGTGCCGTGCGGCGCGCAGCGCCATGGGGAGTCCGGCCATGCCGCCGCCGATCACCAGAGTGTCGTACCGCTGAACCATCAGAAGGCTCCTTTCGTGCTTTCCGCCTGGCCGAATGGATTCGGGGCTTAGCTTGTGTGGTCTGGGGTGTGCGGGCGTGAGGCGGGGGTCTGTTCGGGTGATGTGCGGCAGCCGCGGCGGGTGGTGCGGCGGTGCAGGAGCCATGCGGCGGTGAAGAGTACGGCCGCGGCGGTGAAGAACGGCCACACGGCGGGACCGTGGGTGACGGCCCCGGCGGTTCCGGCGGCGGCTCCCGCACCGGCAGCGGTCAGGACCGGGGTGCCGCAGCACAGGCCGATCATCGCCAGCCCGGTGCCCAGGGCCGTGCCGAGGGCCCCGAGCGCGGCGAGGGCGGCCGTCAGCAGGTGGCCGAGCATCCGGCGGAGCCGGATGAGGGCATTGGGGGGCGCCGTGCGCATCGACCGGGCTCCAGGGCTGGGCGGACGGGGTGAGGGTGTGGCCGGCTGCTGCCCGGGGGGTGCGGCAGCCGGCCACCCTCCCGGCCCGACGGGGGGGCGGGGCCGGGGTTCTGGGGAGGAGGGGTCAGGCCCACAGGGCGCTGCCCCACTTGGTGAGGATGAGCACCGCGATGGTGCCGATCCACAGCACGGGCACCGTCCAGTGGAACTCGGCCACGGCGCGGCGCACCTGGTCGGGGGCGGGGATGAGCCCGTGTTGGATGTTGTGCACGGTGGTGTACCAGAAGATGAGGATCGTCACGGCCCATACGAGGGTGCACCACAGGCACAGCGCGCCGATGGCGTACAGCGAGGAGTACTGCAGCCAGGTGATGAAGCCGATACCGAAGACGGTGCCGGCCTGCAGGCCCCACCAGTGCCATCGCCGGTAGCGGGCGCCGGCCAGCAGTCCGGCGCCGATGGCGATGACGGCGGGGAAGGCGACCCAGCCGATGAAGGGGTTGGGGAAGCCGAAGGTGGATGCCTGCCAGCTCTTCATGATGTTGTTGCAGGACAAGACGGGGTTGATGCTGCATGCCGAGACGTAGTTCGGGTTGGCGAGCAGCTTCATCTTGTCGTGGGTGAGCACGGCCGAGGCGAGCAGGCCGAGCAAGCCGCCCAGGATCAGCAGGAGCGCGAGGAACCGGTCGGCGCCGATCGTGGCGTGCGGGCTTCTCCGCTCGGCCGGAAAGGCCGTGTCGCGGGCTGCTGTCGTGGTCATGGGTGGTTCCGTTCCGGCAGTCGCCCGCGGCCGTGGGCTTGGTCTGTTCCCGGCCGCGGCGGGTCTGGGCGTGGGCGCGGGTCAGCAGCAGTGGCCGTCGCTGTCGCGGTCGGTGGCGGCCGGTGTGAGGACGGGCTGGGGCGCGCAGCAGTCGTCCGCTGCAGCGGCGGAGGGGGCTGTCCCGGAGGGAGTGGAGTGGGGGGCCGGCTGCCGTGTGCGGTGGCGGATGGCGGCGGCCGCCACGGCGAGGACGACCACCAGGGCGGTCACGGCGATGGCGGTGGTGTGGCCCTGGATCCAGGCGGTGGCGGTGGCGGAGAAGGTGGCGAGGCCGCCGCCGGGGGCGGCGGTGGTGGGGCCGCCGGTGGCAGCGGGGTACCAGTACCAGGCCAGGTAGGCGCCGGTGAGGACGAGGATGGCGGCGGTGATGCGGGTGCCGTGCCGGGCCAGCGTGGTGATCTTGCGGGTGAGGGCGGCGCCCGCGGCGGCGGTGGTGACTGCGACGAGCAGCAGGACGGCGGCCGATCCGGCGGCGTAGGCGGCGAAGACCGCGAGGAGTCCGCCGTAGCTGGCGGTGGCCTGGGCCTGGGCGATGACGGCGAGCAGCACGCCGAAGGTGCAGGACAGGGACGCGGCGGCGTAGCCGACGCCGAAGGCCGCCATGCGCCGGGCGGTCGGCGGGCCCGCCGACTGGCGGGTGCCGGTGGTCAGGTGCAGCCGCAGGCTGGGTGTGCGGCCGGTGAGCATGACGGCGCCGAGGAGCAGCAGGAGGATGCCGGTGGCCAGGCCCAGCCAGGGGGCGGCTTGGATCAGGGCGCGGGCTCCGGCGCTGACGATGAGTCCGGCGGCTGCGAGGGTGCCGGCGAAGCCGAGGGTGAGGGCGGCGCCGGAGCGCAGAGCGCGGGCGAGGCGTACCGGCACCGGGGAGGTGTCGTTCTCGCCGAGGGCGGCGGTGATCCAGGCGGGCAGCAGGGCGAAGCCGCAGGGGTTGACCGGGGCGAGCATCCCGGCGGCGAAGGCGAGGGCGAGCAGGCCGTTCATCACGCGCCTGCCTTCTTCAGGGCGTCCTGGATCTGGTCGGCGGAGGGGTCGGTGGCCCGGTAGGTGACCTTGCCCTGCGGGTCGACGACGATCAGTGTGGACAGTGCGCTCACCTGGTAGCGGAGCGAGAAGGTGGCGCCCTTGTCGATGGTGGCGGGCAGAGTCGGGGCCTTGATGTAGTCGAGGAACTGCCTGATCGTCTGCTTCGACTCGCTCGGGTCCATGTCCACCGCGAGGAAGTTGGCTTTCTTCCCGGCCTTGTCGAACGCCTGGGCGGCCTTGTCCAGGTTCTTGGCGCCGCCGGCGCACTCGCCGCAGCCCACCGAGAAGAAGAACAGGGCGGAGGGCTTGTTCGCGGGCACCGCCAGCGTGGTGTCGTCGAGGAGGGTGACGGTGTCCGCCTTGGCAGAGGCATTGCCACTGCTGGCGCTCGTACCGGAGGTGTTCGCCTTGGTGTCGGTACCGCAGGCGGACAGGGTGAGCGCAGCGGTGGCAGCCGCAGCCAGAGCCAGGGTGGTACGGCGGCGCAGGCGGGTGCGGCGGGCGGTGGGGGGCGGTGAGGTCATGGGTGGTGCGGGCCTTCCTCGAAAGGCCGGGACTGGACGGGTGGTCCCGGTCGGCAGGGAGCGGATGGGGGAGCGCGGCGGTGGCCGGCAGAACGGGAGGCGGGGAGCCTGTGCCGACCGGGTCAGTGCTTGCGGAGCAGGTCGCCCTCGTGCGGGTCGGTGCGGGTGGCCGGGGGGCAGCAGGCATCGCCGTTGCCGGTGCGGCGGCGCAGCCACCAGGCGAGAGCGCCGGCCATCAGGACCGCGGCCGGGGCCAGCAGCCAGGGGCTGACCAGCACCCCGCCGAGTCCGGCCAGGGCGCCGCTGGCCAGCAGTACCGGCCCGGCGCAGCAGATGATCGACAGCAGGGCGACGCCGACCACGGCGAGGGTGCCGAGCAGGCCGCCGCGGCGGTCACCGGGCTGGGTGGGCGGAGGCGTCATCGCTGCTCTCCCTCTCCGGGGATGCGGGTGCAGCAGTCCAGGGCGGCGGCGTTGTCGGCGGCCAGCGACCGGGCCAGCATGACCAGATCAGCGACGCGGGGGTCGCCGACGGAGTAGCGCAGTTTCTTGCCGTCCCGGCGGGCGCTGACGTAACCGCAGTCCACGAGACAGGACAGGTGGACCGACACCCGGGGCTGGGAGATCCCGGCGTGCTCGACGCACTCCGCGCTGGTGCGCTCGCCGCGCTGGATGAACTCCAGCAGCTTCAGCCGGGTGGGGTCCGCGAGCGCGCGGAAGAACCGGGCCGTGGTGTCCAGGTGTGTGCACGGCACCTCGGCCGTGGCCGGGGATCCGGCAAGGACAGGGGTATTCATGGGCAGGGCCTTTCCACCAGCAGCTATTTGCTTACCCGCATAGTAAGGTGGCCATCTGCAATACGGCAAGGCGCATAGGAATGGGTCCGGCGTGCGGCGCTGGACCCCACTGAGGGAGGTAGTGCTGTGCTCCAGGCACACACCGGTTACGACCTGGCGATCATCGGCTCGGGCGCCGGCGCGTTCGCCGCGGCCATCGCGGCCCGCAACAAGGGCAGGAGCGTGGTGATGGTCGAGCGCGGCATCACCGGCGGCACCTGCGTGAACGTCGGCTGCGTGCCGTCCAAGGCGCTGCTGGCCGCCGCCGAGGCCCGTCACGGCGCCCAGGCGGCGAGCCGGTTCCCCGGCATACAGGCCACCGAGCCCGCGCTGGACTTCCCCGCGCTGATCGGCGGCAAGGACACGCTGGTGGGACAGCTGCGGGCGGAGAAGTACACCGACCTGGCCGCCGAGTACGGCTGGCGGATCGTGCACGGCACCGCCACCTTCGCCGACGGCCCCGTCCTGCAGGTCGCGCTGAACGACGGCGGCACCACCACCATCGAGGCCGCCCACTACCTGATCGCCACCGGCTCCGCCCCCACCGCGCCGCCCATCGACGGCCTGGACCAGGTGGACCACCTGACCTCCACCACCGCCATGGAACTCCAGCAACTCCCCGAGCACCTGCTGGTCCTCGGCGGCGGCTACGTCGGCCTGGAGCAGGCCCAGCTCTTCGCCCGCCTCGGCAGCCGGGTCACCCTGGCCGTCCGCTCCCGTCTGGCCTCTTGGGAAGAGCCGGAGATCTCCGCCGGAATCGAGGACATCTTCCGCGAGGAGGGCATCACCGTCCACACCCGCACCCAGCTCCGTGCGGTCCGCCGCGACGGCGACGGAATCCTCGCCACCCTCACCGGCCCCGACGGTGAGCAGCAGGTGCGCGCCAGTCGCCTGCTGATCGCCACCGGACGACGGCCCGTCACCGACGGACTCGGCCTGGAGCGGGTCGGGGTGAAGACCGGCGAGAGCGGCGAGGTCGTGGTGGACGAGTACTTGCGCACCGGCAACCCGCGCATCTGGGCGGCCGGAGACGTCACCGGCCACCCGGACTTCGTGTACGTCGCCGCCGCGCACGGAACCCTGGTCGCCGACAACGCCCTGGACGGCGTCGAGCGCACCCTGGACTACACCGCGCTGCCGAAGGTCACCTTCACCAGCCCCGCCATCGCCTCGGTCGGGATGACCGAGGCCCAGCTGACCGAGGCCGGTATCGCCCACCAGACCCGCACCCTGCCGCTGGAGAACGTCCCCCGAGCCTTGGTCAACCGGGACACCCGCGGGCTGGTCAAGCTCATCGCCGAACGCGGCAGCGGGAAGCTGCTGGCCGCCCACGTCCTGGCCGACAGCGCCGGCGACATCATCACCGCCGCCACCTACGCCATCACCGCCGGGATGACCGTCGACCAGCTCGCCCACACCTGGCACCCCTACCTGACCATGGCCGAAGCGTTGAAGCTCGCCGCCCAGACCTTCACCTCCGACGTCGCCAAGCTCTCCTGCTGCGCCGGCTGACCCACCCCACCCACCACCGGAAAGGACCCGCGCCCATGGACTCCCAGGCCCAGCAGCTCGCCACCCGGCTGACCGCCGCGTTCAACGGCGGCGGAGCCGCCAGCGCCCGCCCCTGGCTGTGGCGCCCGCTCCTCCAACTTCTCGCCCAGGGCCGACCCGTGACCGTCGAGCAGATCGCCCAGGCCACCGGCCGCACCCCCGACCAGGTCCGCGGGGCCCTCGCCGCCAACCCCGACACCGAATACGACGAGAGCGGCCGGATCACCGGCAGCGGCCTCACCCAGAACCCCACCCCGCACCACTTCGAGGTCGACGGGCGCAAGCTCTACACCTGGTGCGCGCTGGACACCCTCATCTTCCCCGCCGTCCTCGGCCGCCCCGCCCGCGTCACCTCCCCCTGCCACGCCACCGGCACCCCCGTCCGCCTCACCGTCGAACCGGACCAGGTCACCAGCGTGGAGCCGACCACCGCCGTCGTCTCGATCGTCCCGACGCCCCGGCCTCCATCCGCACCGCCTTCTGCAACCAGGTCCACTTCTTCGCCACCCCCGACGCGGGCAAGGACCGGCTCGATCAGCACCCTGGCGCCACCGTCCTGCCCGTGTTCGAGGCGTACCGGCTCGGCCGACCCCTCACCGAGGCGCTCCTCACCGGCGACACGCCGCCCGGCTGCTGCTGAATCCCGTCCCCGGACGGGCACCGGCCGTGTGACACAGAGCCCGAGCCGCCCCGGGCGACCTGCGGAGATCCACTCCGGCGGTTGGGGCGACTCGGCAACGTTCTGTGTCACATCGGTCCGCAGGGGCACCGATCACACACTCAAGATCGCGCTGCTATCCATTCCGGCCGTATCTCGGCTGACCCTCCGGTTCTGCGAACGGGTCGCGTCCGTCGACCAGGATGGTCGGCGAGCTGGTGAAGCCGATCCGCTCGGCCTCTTCCTGCCCCGTGACCACGCGGGTGGCGAACCCGATGTCGCGCAGACCAATATCGTCCAGCGCTCGCCGCAGCAGGTCGGCCGCGGGCTCCTCGCTCGGGCAGTCCGGCACGACCAAGACCTCGATGTTCATGCCCTCAGGACCGCGCTCATCGCGGCATTGTGGCTTTTGGCCTCACCTTGGCTGAACCCCAGGTAGGCGAACCCAAGCAAGATCAATCTCACCGGGATTTCCTGTACCTCAACTACTCACACCCGCTGTAGCCCGGCGGCGTCGTCGGGGTGTACCAGGTCAGCGTCGATGCGCAGTCGCGCGCCCAGATCGAGGCCCTCCCGCCGGGGCGCTGGCGGCCTTTGCCGAGGTGCGCGCGATGCTCGAGCTGGCGCCGTGGGGTGGCGAGTCGCTCAACCTGGCCAACCCGGACGCGCCGGTGCGCACCCTGGCCTTCGGCGCCGCCGGCGAGGGCCTGGTGACCTATCTGATTCTCGAGGCGCAACGCCGGGTGGACGTGCTCGATGTCCTCTGGCTTGGGTGAGCGAGCCCCGGCGGGCCGGTCTCGACCTCTCGGGGAGACCGGGCCGCGCCCGGTGACGGCACCTGCCCGCCCCGCGGGTCGGTGGCGGAGCCGGACCGGCCGATCGGTGCTCGCGGCCGGCACGGAGCGGCACCCGCCGGTTCGGCGGCAGTGGCAGGCGGGTCGCGGCGGGTCGCGGAGGACCGCCCCAGTCCCCGCTCGTTACCGGCCGCCGGCGTTGCGGGCTCGGTGGCTAGAGGCCGAGGGTGCGGCTGGGGTTGTCGGTCCAGACGGTGCCCTCGTCGATGTAGCCGCGCATGGCCGCGGGGGAGCGCCAGCGGCCGTGGCGCATCAAGGCGATCTCGGCGGTGCCGGCCCGGTAGGCGGTGGTGGCAAACCCGCGGCGCAGGGAGTGCCCGGCCCAGTGCCCGGGCAGCCCGGCGGCCCGGGCCCGGTCGCTGATGATCGCGGCGATGGCCCGGTCGCTGAGCCCGCGGGTGGCCAGATGCCCCCAGCGGTCGATGCCCACGAACGCGCTCCCCGCGCGCGGGGTGGGGGGTGCGGGGGCGGGGTGCCCGCCGCGGTCCGGGACGGGCTGGCTGGGGTGGCTGGGGTGGCTGGGGTGGCGGTGGTGCAGCCAGGCCTGCCAGGCCCGGACCGGGCAGGTGTCGGGGTGGGTGCCGTAGGCCAGGCCGCGGGTGTGCCCGGTGCCGGTGGGGTCGGTCTTGGAGGCGGCGATGAACACCCGCAGCCCGTCGGTGTCGAGGACCAGGTCGGCCAGGGTGAGCGCGGCGAGCTCGCTGCGGCGCAGCGCGCCGGCGAACCCGATCAGGATCAGCGCCCGGTCCCGGGCGTCGCGGGGCTGGTCGGGGTCGAGCGGGGCGAGCAGGGTGCGCAGCTGGTCCGGGCCGGGGGCGGCGACCCGGTGCGGGCGGGCGCGGTGGGTGCGCCGGATGCCGGCGAGCACGGTGCGCACGGCGGGGTCGCGGGTGGGGGAGGGGTGCCCGGCCAGGTCGTGGGCCACGGCCAGGGCCGAGCACCAGCGGGCCAGCGTGCTGGGGCGGTGGCTGGCCGCGTGCGCGGCCAGATACGCGGCGACGGTCGCGGGGGTGGCGGGCAGCGCCGGGACGGGTGGCGACTGGGCGGTGCACCAGCGCTGAAACCGGCGGAAATCGGTGCGGTAGGCCTGCCAGGTCCGCGGGGCCCGGGCCGCGGCCGCGTATCCGGCCGCCCCGTCCCCCAGAGCCACCGGCTCGAGCGGCGTCGCGCCGGCGGGCAGCGGCACGAGGGCGGGGGAGGGCCGGGGAGACGCGTCGCTCATCGAGCCCCCTGGCCCCCTCGGTCGTCGCCGAACCTGTCATAACCGCGCGCGGCCGCCGTCGCGCCGGTGCCGCGTCGGCGGCGGGAAACCGGGCGATCCTCACTTCCGCTAACTGAACATTATCGGAAGCCATCGAGCCCGTTCCTAACATCCCGCGGGGGTTCGTCGCGGCGCTGCCAACTGCCCGGTTTTGCGTCTGTGAAAATCTGACGCGTGGCCACGCCCCCGAAAATTTCGGCCGTCGAGCGGGACGCGGCGATCGCCCGGATCGACCGCCGGCACGCCCGCATCGACGATCCCCGCCGGTCCGAGCTGGGCACCGACCCGCGCGACGTGCTCGAGTTCGTGCTGAACCGGGGCCCGGTCGGGGTGCCGCGCTGGGTCGCCGCCGCCGACCACGCCGACGCCCTGGTGCTGTGGACCTGGTGCTGGTGGGAGGACCGGCGCACCGAACGCCGGCTGCTCCGGCAGGGCCTTTCGGCGGGGCTGTCCCTGGCTGACCTCGGCGCGCCGCTCGGGATCACCACCCGGCAAGGGGTGCGCGACCGGCTCGACCGGCTGAGCGGGTTGCTCGAGTACGACCGCCCCGACGAACAACTCACCCGCACCGCGCGGCGCGAGCACCGGGCCCGCGATGCGCGGCAGGCCTGGATCGACGACCACCGCGACGAGGTCCGCGCCGTACTGCTCGCCCTGCTCCTCCAGGCCCGCCGGGTCCTCGGTGACGGCGGGAACGCCGAACACACCGCTCACCCGGACCAGTGCGCGTCCCACCCGGCGCAGGAATGGCTCGACGAGGTCGACGCCGACTACTCCGATGACGCGCTCACACCCGCCACCCTGGCTGCCGCCGGGCTCGTGGTCGCCGAGCTCCGCTCAAGCGACCCCGTTCTCAGCCTGGACCGCCACCACCGAATTCACGGCACGTTGCGCGCCCTCGACACGCTGCGGGCTCGTCTCGCCGCGATATGAGGTACCCCCCGGCCGGCCGGCGTCGCGCCGCCGGGGCTCGTCGCGCGGTCGTCTCCGACCAGCGACGGCGCACGCGGAGGCCGCGGAACCCTTCTACCGACGTCCCGCGGACCGGCCCGGAACGGCGTGGGCACCGTTCGCGGCCCCTTCGTGCAGGTTCGAACAACCCGGCGGTCGAGCCCGCTGCGGGGTGCAGCGCTGCCGAGCGCTGCCGAGCATCGGGCTGCAGCGCCGGTCCGGTACCGGAGCCGACGGGTGGGAGTCGGGCGGCGACGACCAGCCGGAGGCCGCGCAACGCGCCCTGACGCTGTCGTGGACACGGTCGACTCCGCGGATAGCCCGACGTCGCCGCGAGAGGGGCAGGGGCCCGGGCAGGCCAGTGCCTCGGCCCCCGGGGCGCCGGAGGCCGTTCCGGCCCCGCGGGCAGCTGCAGCAGCAGGACCACCGCGGCATCAGATCCGGGACGGCTGCTCCTCACAGCCGCGCCGGGCGTTCGTGCAGCACACGCTGGGTACGACGTGCACGAGGACCCAACGACGGTGTGGCGACACTCGCTGCCCCCGGACGCTAGGACGCGGTTTCCCGTTCGAGCAACGGGGGCAAGGCGCAGTGGCTGTCGGTCAGTTCCTGGAAGCCCAGCGCGAGGGTCAGGGCAACGTCTTCCCGGAACGGCGGCGCGACGAGTTGAACGGACGTCGGGCAACCTCCTTCGTCGAGCCCCGTTGGCAAGACCAGGCCCGGCACGCCTGAGAGGTTGCACAACATCGTGGAGCGCGATTGCGCCTCGTAGAGCGGAAACTTTCGACCGTTGATGTTGACGGTAAGTTCGTCCAGGTTGGGGGCGGTGGAGGGAGCGGCGGGCAGCGCGATGACGTCGACGTCTCGGAACACGTCGCTGAGCTCCAGCTGTAGTTCATGGCGAAACTGCAGAGCACGCAGGTAGTCGGCGGCCGAGGTCAACAGGCCGGCGTGCATCCGCTGCACCAGAACGGGGTCGTAGTCCTTGAGGCGGCTGGCGTGCTCGGCATGTGTCACCGCGGCCTCGGTGAACAGCACCTGATAGCCCACCGTCTGTGCAAGCTCCGCCGACGGCAGACGGACGTGCTTGGTCTGGGCGCCTGCTTGTCGGAGCACGTCGACGAACGCGTCGTATCCGGCCCTCACTGCGTCGTCACAGACTTCGAAGAAGAAGGTGTCCGGAATGCCGACCGTCACGTTCTTCGGGGGCCAAACGGCGTCGCGTCCCTGCGTCGGGTAGGGCTGTGACCGCGGGTCGCGGCGGTCCTGACCTCTGATGATCTGGAACAGGCGAGCCGTGTCCGCTGCGCTGCGCGACATGGGTCCCACGGTCTCTGTGGTCGGGGACAGTGGGACGGCCCCGGTACGAGGGACAGCGCCGTGCGTGGGCTTGAGTCCGGTGAGTCCGCACCACGCCGACGGGATTCGGATCGAGCCGCCCGCGTCGGAACCGATCGAGATCGGGTAGTAGCGGGCCGCCAGGGCGGCGGCGGATCCGCTCGAGGACCCTCCGCTCCATCGAGCGGTGTCCCAGGGGTTACGGACCGGCCCGTTCAACGGGTTCCACGGCCCGCCGATCGCGAACTCGGTCGTGCCCTCCTTGGCGACCAGGACGGCTCCGGCGGCTTCTACTCGTCGGACGACCGTGGCGGTCTGTGTGGCGATGCGGTCTGCGTGGAGCCGCGAGCCGGCTGTGGTTCGTTCACCGGACACGTCGAAGACGTCCTTGACGCCGAAGGGGATGCCCTCCAGCGGGCGGGGCGTGCCGGCTGCCCACCGGCGCGCCGCCTCTTCGGCAGCTCTGTCGGCGCGTTCCGCTATCACGGTGACGATCGCGTTGAGCGTCTCGTCGTAGGCGGCAATTCTTGCCCTGCTTGCCGCGAGGACTTCGACCGGGTTGGTGTCGCCATGGGCGTATGCGTCGAGAAGGGCGTCGATGCCCAGGGTCGCGACGTCGGCAGTCACTGCTCACCGTCGCTGTTCGAGTCGGGGACGGAGCTGTCGAGGGCACCCGGGCGCAGCCAGGCGTCCCCGAGCGCGTGGTCGGTTCGACCGGACATCAACCTCACCGGGCGCGCGCGGAGTACTTGATACGTCGCCTCGTTGGACGCAACGGCAGCTGCCAGCTCCTCGGTCTCCTTCGGATCGAGGTTCCGCCCGAGGCGTGCCGCGCGAGCGGCCACAACAGGAACTGCGAGATCGCTGTCGTCCATCAACACCGTGCGTCCTCCGAACAGGTTGGTGCGTGCTCGCCGGTGCTCTGACGAGCACCAGCGGGCTCCTTGTCGGAGGAGAGCGTCGCCCACCGGTCGTCTTGACGTCAATATGTCAGACCTTTAAAGTCCGTCCCCACCAAGGCATGGTCGCCTCGGGTTCGCGGACGAGTCGGTTGAGGCGGGGCGGTCGGTGAGCGACCAGCCTCCCTGACCACGCGCCGCGGGTCCCACTCGACGGGAGGGCTAGATGAAGCTCGGACTCTTCATGCCGACGATGAACAACGGGTGGGTGTTCTCCACTAACTCGCCACAGTTCATCCCGGACTGGTTCCTGATGGAGCAGACGGCCCTGAAGGCGGAGCATTACGGCTTCGACTTCCTACTCGCGCCGGTCAAGCTGCGTGGATTCGATGGCCCGACCGAGCCGTGGAACCACACACTCGACTCTTTCGCGGTAATGGCGGGCCTCGCCGTCCGGACGACTCGTCTCAAGCTCTACGCGTCGGTGGCGACCCTGACGACGCCGCCGCCGTTGTGCGCGAAGCAGGCCGCGACGATCCAGGACATGGCAGGCGGGCGATTCGGCCTGAACATCGTCACGGGTTGGGAGAAGCCCGAGTACACCCAGATGGGCATCTGGCCGGGCGACGAGCACTTCTCCAACCGCTACGACCACGCGACCGAGTACGTGAAGATCATGAAGGAGCTGTGGGAGACCGGCCGCTCCAACTTCAAGGGCCAGTTCTTCCAGATGGACGACTGCATGCTCGGCCCCAAGCCGAAGCATCCGATCGAACTTGTGTGCGCGGGGGGCTCCGATCGAGGGATCGAGTTCTGCGCCGAGCTGGGCGACTATCAGTTCCTGATCGGCAAACCGGAGGTCGCCGACCTGACCGCGCAGTCTGGACGTCTCCAGAAAGCGACCGCAGCGAGCGGTCGTCGGGTCGGCGCCTACCCGCTGTATACCATCGTCTTGCGGGACTCCGTTGCCGAAGCGGAAGAAGCGGTCGAGAGCTGGCGTCAGAACCAGGACTTCGAGGCCGTTGCCAACATGATGGGGATGGCCTCTACCGACACGTCGACTGACGAGGCGTCGACGAAGCACATCATGCTCGGATCCGACGGCTTCATGTTCACCATCGGGCGGATCGTGGGCGATGCGAAGACCGTCGCGGACAGGCTCAGGGAGCTGAGTGCCGTCCACGGTGTGTCCGGGATGATGCTGACGTTCCAGGACTATCTGACCGACATCGACCGCTTCGGCAAGGAAGTCATCCCGCTACTGAAATGACAGCCGTACTAGTCTGCTCGGTCCGGCAGTCCGCCCGCTCTACCAGGACCCGGCGCGTTGGTAGAGCGGGCGGAGGTCATTGAGATGGTTCCGCATTTCCTGCTCGGCCGCGGCCGGGTCGCCCGCGGCGATGTGCTGGGCGATAACTCGGTGGGACTCGTTGGCCTGATCCCACTCTGCGCTACTGACGACCTCGGCTCGGTGCAGTCGAGTCCGCAAAACGTCAGCGACCGGCTGCCCCATCATCGTGAACAGTAGATTTCCGGTCGCCATGAGGATCGTGGAGTGAAAGTCGAAATGTCCGGAGAAGCTCCTGGGGTCCGATGGCTGCCGTGGAGAATCCGCGGCAGCGAGCACGGCGCTGATCGTGTCGGTATCGGCGCGCTCGGCCGCAAGGCGTGCAGCCATCGGCTCAAGGAGAAGCCTGGCTTCCAGGAGATCGTCGAGATGCAGGCGCGGGGTATCCACCAGGATCCCGAGGCTGGCCCCCAGCGCGGCCACGCTCCGCTCCGGGTCGGGTGTGGACACGAAGGACCCGCCCGTCGCTCCACGCCGGGTCTCGACCAGATTCTGACTAGCCAACACCCGCAGCGCTTCGCGGATGGTGCTGCGGCTGACCCCGAAGGCCTTGCAGAGCTCGGGCTCACTCGGAAGTCGGTCACCACTACCGAGCTGGCCGCTGACGATTTGCGTGCGTAGCTCATCGGCGATCTGTTGATATGCGGGGCGGATCCGCTGCACACGCAGGTGCACCTTGCGGCCCGTCGCGGCGGGCGCAGCGTCGCCGGTGACATGTCCTGCCATTTGACCAGCCACAACTCCAGACGTCGACGGCGCGCGGCCATCGTACGTCGCAGGTTGATCCGGGGCCGGCGTGGGACCACTTTCGCCGCGTGCGGCGGCGACTTCATTATGTCAGACATATGACCGTTCAGGGAGTTGTGATGCCAGGGCTGCGTGAAGGCTGGACCGGCCGGTTCTACGAGGACTTCGAGGTCGGCGACGTCTACCAGCACCCGTTGGGCCGCACGATCACCGAGACCGACAACACATGGTTCACCCTGCTGACGATGAACACCAACCAGGCGCACTTCAACGCGCAGGTAGGGGAGTCGTCAGAGTTCGGACGGATGCTCGTTGCGTCACCGTTGACGATCGCGATCGCGATAGGGCAGTCCGTGGTCGACACCACACAGAACGCGTTCGCGAACCTGGGCCTGGACGATCTCAAGCTCACGGCGCCGGTGTTCGCCGGCGACACGCTGTGGTCGGAATCGATCGTGCTCGGCAAGCGGGAGTCCGCGAGTCGACCGCAAGCCGGGATCGTCACCATCAGGACCCGGACGTTGAACCAGGATGCGACGGAGGTGCTCAGCTTCCGTCGCACGTTCTACGTGCACCGACGTGGCGCACAGAATGCCGCGCCGTCGTTTCCGCAGGCGGCGAAGCCCATGACCCTCGACGATGAGCCGGTGCGGGTGTGAGGCCGTTGGAGGATGTCCGGATCATCTCCCTGGAGCAGTACGGTGCCGGGCCGTTCGGGTCGATGCACCTGGCCGAGCTGGGTGCGGACATCGTCAAGATCGAGGACCCGAGCGTGGGCGGTGACGTGGGTCGGCACGTCCCGCCGTATGCCGAGGACGGTGACTCGTTGTTCTTCGAGTCGTTCAACCGGGACAAGTCGTCGATCACGCTCGACATCCGTACCCCGGGTGGGCGCGAGGTGTTCGAGGACCTCGTCCGGGGCGCCGACGCCGTCTACTCGAACCTGCGCGGCGACGTGCCGGCGAAGCTGGGCATCCGCTACGCCGATCTCGCGCACGTCAACCCGCGGATCGTGTGCTGCTCGCTGACCGGGTTCGGGATGACCGGGCCGCGGGCGGCCGAGCCGGGCTACGACTACGTGCTGCAGGCGCTTGGTGGGTGGATGTCGTTGACCGGTGAGCCGGGCGGGGCGCCGCAGAAGACCGGTATCTCGCTCGTCGATTACTCCGGCGGCTACGTCGCGGCGATTTCCCTGCTGGCGGGTATCCACGCGGCGCGGCGTGACGGTGTCGGCACCGACTGCGATGTCAGCCTCTACGACACCGCGGTGAGCCTGCTGACCTATCCGGGCACGTGGCACATGACGGCCGGCTTCGAGCCGGCGCGCACGCGGCACTCGGCGCACCCGTCGCTGATCCCGTTCCAGGCCTTCGAGGCCTCCGATGGCTGGCTCGTCGTGGGGTGTGCGAAGGAGAAGTTCTGGCAGCGGCTGACCGTGGTGATCGGGCGCCCGGAGCTGGCCGCGGACCCGCGGTTCGCGACGTTCGCCGACCGGGCCCGGCACCGTGAGGTGATCGTCCCGCTGCTGGAGGAGATCTTCGCCGGGCGCACCGTCGACGAGTGGCTGGTACCTCTTTATGCGGCGTCGATCCCGTGTGCGCCGATCAACGATGTCGCGGGCGCGCTCGCCGACCCGCACACCCTGTCGCGTGAGCTCGTGGCGGAGACGTCGCATCCCCGGTTCGGGACGGTGAGATCGCTGCGGTCCGCGGTGCGCGTCGGGCCGCCGGGCGAGGACCGGGCGCCGACCCGCGCGGCGCCGGCGATGGGCGAGCACACCGAGTCGGTGCTGCGCGGGCTCGGCTACGACGACGACCGGATCGCGGCGCTACGCGCATCCGGTGCACTCGGCGCGACCGCTATGGGGAAGGACTGAGATGGACTTCGGGCTGAACGACGAGCAGCGGCTGTTCCGGCAGACGTTGCGCGAGTTCGTCGACCGGGAGATCGTGCCGGTCGCCCGTGACTGGGAACGGGAGGGCCGTTACCCGACCGAGATCGTCGCGGGGATGCGCGAGCTGGGCCTGTTCGGTCTGGTGATCCCGGAGGAGTACGGCGGGCTGGGCGCGGACAATGTGAGTTTCGCGTTGACGTTCGAGGAGATCTCGCGTGGCTGGATGGGCATCGCGGGGATCCTGGGCAGCCACTCGGTGTCGAGCTGGATGCTGGCCCATCACGGGACCGAGGAGCAGAAGCAGAAGTACCTGCCCGAGCTGGCGACGGGTGCGCGCCGGACCGGGATCGCGCTGACCGAGCCGGGTGCGGGGACCGATCTGCAGGGCATCACGACCGTCGCGAAGCGTGACGGGGACGACTACGTCGTCAACGGCACCAAGATGTGGATCACGAACGCGCGTCACGCCGATCCGTTGCCGGTGCTGGTCAAGACCGACCCGGCCGCGACGCCCGCGCACAGGGGGATGTCGATCCTGCTGGTCGAGGCGGACTCGGCGGGGTTCGAGGTCACCGCCGACATCGGCAAGCTCGGCTACAAGGGCACCGAGTCGTGCGAGGTCGTGCTCGCCGACGTGCGGGTCCCGGCGTCGCAGCTGCTCGGTGGGGTCGAGGGCCGCGGGCTGCAGCAGGCGTTGTCGGCGTTGGAGACCGGCCGGATCAACATCGCCGCTCGCAGCGTCGGTGTGGCCCAGCGGGCCTATGACGAGGCGCTTTCCTACGCGCGGGAGCGGACGGCGTTCGGTGGGCCGATCGGTGAGTTCCAGGCGATCCAGCTGCGGCTGGCGGAGATGGCGGTGGCGCTGCAGTCGGCCCGGTTGATGACGTACTGGGCGGCGTCGCGGATGGACGAGGGGGTGCGGATGGACACCGAGTCGGGGATGGCGAAGATCGCGGCGTCGGAGGCGGCGTTGTCGTGCGCGATGGATGCCATGCGTATTCATGGCGGGTACGGCTACTCCACGGAGTTCGAGGTCGAGCGGCTCTACCGCGACGCTCCGCTGATGTCGATCGGCGAGGGCACCAACGACGTGCTGCGCACCGTCGTCGCGAAGTCGCTGCTCGCGGGCAAGGCCGTGATCTCGTGACCGGCGGTGATCAGGTGAGCAGCGGTAACCCGATCAGCGGTGACCACCTGGCGCCGCGTATCGCCGTGGTGTTCTACTCCGCGACCGGCAACGTCGCGGCGATGGCCGAGGCGCTCGCCGAGGGCGCGGCCAAGGAGGGCGCCCAAGTGCGGGTACGGCCCGTCGCCGAGCTCGCCCCGGCCGAGGCGATCGATCGCAACCTGCGCTGGCGCGCCTGGGTCGAGGACAACCCCTACGACGAGACCGCCACCCTCGCCGACCTCGAATGGGCCGACGGCATCGCACTCGGGAGCCCCACACGTTTCGGCGGGCCGGCCGGCCAGCTCAAGGAGTTCCTCGACACCACCGGGGGACTCTGGATGCAGGGCAAGCTCGTCGACAAGCTCGGGACGGCCTTCACCAGCGCCTCGACACGACACGGCGGCCTGGAGTCAACGATCCTCGCGATCAACAACATCTTCTACCACTGGGGCTCGATCGTCGTCCCGCTCGGCTACACCGACCCACATCTGATGGAGTCCGGCAACCCCTACGGGGGCTCGTTCGTGTCCCGGAAATCGGCCGCGCCCGACGACGAGGCCCTGCAGGCCTGCAGGCTCCAAGGTGTTCGGCTGACGCAAGTCACCCGACGACTCGTTGGGACTCCGACGTGACGAGCGACCTCGTCCCCGACACCGCATCCGAAATCCTCGCCGGCTACCATAAGGGCGAGTTCTCTCCACGAGAGATAGTTTCCCGCACGCTTGAACGCATCGCCGCGGTCAATCCGGTCATCAATGCCCATTGGCACACCACGTCGGATGCCGCCATTGACGCTGCAACCCAGTCCACGGAGCGTTGGCGCGCCGGGGCGCCTCGCCCTCTCGAGGGCATCCCCGTTGGGGTCAAGGACGTCATCGATGTCGCTGGCCATCCGTGCACGGGCGGCTCCAGCATCTATCTGGGTCGACGCGCGCAGACCGACGCCACAGTCGTCGCCCGACTCCGCGCCGCGGGCGCGATCGTCGTGACAAAGGACGCGACGACCGAGTTCGGCATCGGTGGTCCGCTCAACCCCAGCTTCGGGCCCACGCGTAACCCCTGGAACCTTCAGCACTGGACCGGCGGATCCTCGTGCGGAGCGGCCGCCGGCCTCGCGGCCGGCACCATTCCCCTCGCCGTCGGGACCGACGCCGGCGGCTCGGTCCGAATGCCGGCAGCCTGGAGCGGCGTCGTCGGTCTGAAGCCGACGATGGGGCGAGTCAGTCGCCGCGGCGTGATGCCGTGCTCGTGGCATGCCGAGGTCGTCGGTCCAATGGCCCGCACGGTTTCGGATGCGTCCCGGCTGCTGAACATCATTGCCGGATTCGACCCGCATGATCCGCGCACGGTCCCCGCCGACTATGAGCCGACGCACTCAGCGGTGGACGTTCGCTCTCTCCGTATTGGTATCGCGCCGGAGTGGTGGGAGTCGCTTGTCGACTCCGCGACGGCGCGGGCGGTTGCGGACGCCACCGACATCTTTCGTGACGCCGGCGCCCAGATCATTCCGCTCACCGGACTGCCGCCGGCCCGGGAATTACACGACTTGTCCTACGAAATCGTCTTCGCGGAAGCATCGTGGGTGCACGAGAGCCACGCGAACCATCACGACAGCATGGATCCCGTGACGGTCCGCCGTCTGGGCACCGGTCGCGGAGTGGCCGCAGCCGCCTACTTCGAGCTCCTCCAGCGACGCGCCGACGCGCAGCGTCGCACCTACGCCGCGTTGGACCCGGTCGACGTCCTGCTCACGCCCACCACCGTGACCACTGCCCCCCGGCTGGACCAGCTGGAACTCACCATAGACAACGAGACCGTACCCCTCCATCACGGGTACGCGCTGCTGACCGCACACGCAAACCTCACAGGGTTCCCCGCTCTCGCGGTCCCCGCCGGTCTCACCACCGCCGGAATGCCACTGTCGATCCAGTTCACAGCCCGCCCCTGGAACGAGAATGCCTGTTGTCGAGCCGGGCACGCATTCGAGCGCCTCTCCCGCCAGACACCCCTCGCGCCCGACCTTACGCTCCTAAAGGGAGGGCCGACCATGACTCGTGTCCGCGCCGACGGAGCGATGACGGACTCGGCGTATCTCTCGGGCCGCCTCGACCCAGGAGGCGTTGACCCATTTCTTGGACCGCTGGCAAACGGGCTGAGCCAAAGCCACGTGCCCGCCCAAGAGCCGATCCCATCACTGCACCGTAGGAGGCGTCGTGCCACACGTCCCGATCGATGACTTCATGATGTATTACGAAGTCATAGGCAAGGGGACGCCCGTTGTGTGCCTTACCGGCTGGGGGACGGGCGCCGGGCACGGGTTCGCGAGTTACCCCCGCGAGCTGCTGGACGAGTTCCAGCTGATCGTCTACGACCATCGAGGCATCGGGCGATCTATTGGCGGGCTGGGCAGGGAACCCAGTACTCATCTCTACGCCGACGATGTGCGCGCTCTCCTGACCGCGCTGGGCATTCCACAGGCGCACCTGTACGGACGGGGTGGACTCGGCGGATGCATCGCTCAACAGGTCGCCCTCCGTCATCCAGACATCGTGATCAGCGCGATCCTCGGACAATCGTGGGCTTACGCAGATCCATTGCTGGCGGCCCAGTTCGACGCGCTCTACCAGCTCCGACTCAACTCGTTTGAGTCCTTCCAGAGTGCCTGCGCGACCATGTGCTACCTACCGGACTACTTCGCGACACATCACGACGACCTCCTCGGCCCCCAGGGATCCTGGGCAGACATCCGTTATGCGACTGATGGGCATTTGGCACTGATCGACGCCAGTCGTACTCACAACACCATTCCGGATCTTCCACAAATATCGTGCCCTACCCTGATTATTCAGTCCGGCCCACACGACTGGATCACCGGTCCGCGCCTCGGTGCGGAAGTCGCTGGTCGTATACCCGCCCACGAGATGCTCTACCTCCCGGACGCGCCTCACGCAATAAGTACCCACCCCGAGTCTGCGACACGATTGACCTCTGCGGTGATGAACTTCTTGCGCAAATCCAATTCGAAGACTTGATTGTGCTCGGAGTTCGAAACATGACCATCGTTCTGTGGAGTCTGTCGCGGCAACACAAGGTTTCGTTAAACCCGGAGGTACTGCTGTGAGCATCGAGAGCCCGGCCCGCACGATGATGTCCGGCCGGATCGCGGAGTTCGGCGCCGCGCTGGAGTACGGCGACATCCCGGCCGAGGTGCTGGAGCGCGCGCGGCACCTCGTGCTCGACGCGGTCGGCCTTGCCTTCGCCTCGACGGCCTACGGTTTCCCGGCCGTCGCCCGCGACGCGCTGTCCGCCCTCTCCGCGGGCGACCATCCCGTCCTCGCCATGCCCGACCGGCTCGACCCGCGCGACGCGGCCGTGCTCAACGGCGTGCTCATCCACGGCATGGACTTCGACGACACCCACATCCCCGCCGTCACGCACGTGACGGCGGCGGCGCTGCCCGCGGCGCTGTCCGCGGCGACGACGGCCGGTGCCACCACGCGCGACCTGCTCACCGCGTACGTCCTCGGGGTGGAGGTCTCCGCGCGGGTCGGGCTGGGCGGCGCCGGCGGGTTCCACGACGTGGGCTTCCACCCGACGGCCGTCGCGGGCGCGTTCGGCGCGGCCGTGGCCGCCGGCAAGCTCGCGGGCCTCGACGCGGACCGTCTCGTCGCGGCGCAGGGCATCGTCGGGTCGATGTCGGCGGGGCTGCTGGAGTTCCTGGAGGACGGCTCCTGGACCAAACGACAGCACCCGGGCTGGGCGGCGATGTGCGGGATCACCGCGGCGAGCTTCGCGCGGTTCGGCTGGAGCGGCCCGCCCGCCGTCTACGAGGGACGGTTCGGGCTGTTCAACACCCACCTCGCCGGGCGGGAGACCGACCCCGGCGCGCTCGGCGCCGGCCTGGGCACGCAGTGGGAGCTCATGCGGACCGCGGTCAAGCCCTACCCGATCTGCCACTTCATCCATGCGTTCGCCGACGCCGTGCTCGACCTGCGCGCCGAGCACGGTCTGCGACCCGCCGACATCGCCGCCGTCCGCTGCGCGATCCACCCGGTGCCCGGCAAGGTCGTCTGCGAGCCCGCCGAGGCCAAGTGGGCGCCGCGCGACGAGTACGACGCCAAGTTCAGCCTCCCGTACGTCGTGTCCGCGGCGCTCTCGCGCGGCCGGTTCGGGCTCGCCGAGCTGGAGGACGAGGCGCTGCACGACACCGAGATCCTCGACCTCGCCCGCCGGGTCAGCGTGTCGCCCGACGACGAGAGCGCCTTCCCACGCGCCTACTCCGGGTACGTCGAGATCGAGCTGACCGACGGGCGGGTGCTGACACGGCGCGAGCAGGTGAACCGGGGCCACGACGAGCGGCCGCTCACCAACGCGGAGATCGCCGAGAAGTTCGCCGGGTCGATGGCGCTGGTCACCGACGAGGCCACCACCGAACGGGTGCGCACCGCGATCCTCGGACTGGGCGACGACACCCCCGCCCGGGACTTCGCGGAGGCCTGCCGTGGCGTCTAACCGCAGTCCCACAGCACTAGAGTCCCTGATCGACCCAAACAGTCCTGGTGCTTTCGAGTTGAATGACACCAGCCTCCGCGCAGCTTATGGGTGCCACCCCACCGGGGTAGTCGGAATCTGCGCACTTGCCGACAAGCGTCCACGTGGAATGGTCGTCAGTTCCTTCGTCCCGGTGTCGCTGCGCCCACCTCTTGTGTCGTTCTGTGTCCAACACTCGTCAACCACGTGGCCTCATCTGCGAACTAGCCCACGACTCGGACTCAGCGTGCTCGGCGCACGACAGGAAAAGATCGCCACACGCCTCGCCGGCCCAACTGAGCGGCGGTTCGACGGGCTTACGACCAGTGATTCCTATGGAGGCGCCCTAGCAATCGACGGGTCAGTGTCTTTTCTGAACTGCTCGCTCGAGCAAGAAGTGCCGGCGGGTGACCACCTGATCGTACTTCTCCGGATTCACTCACTCCGCGCTCGACCTAGTAGTCCGCCGATCATCTTTCACGGAAGTCGTTACCGCACCGTCCGCGAACTCTGCTAACGCGGGTAGTGGCAACGCTACTAGAGGGGTGTTCCAGACGCTGGTCCGCCTTGGGGCTGTTTCAAGATCGGTGTTTCCTGCCCGACGCGCCGGGCGGAGGTCCGACGGGATGGGCTCTGTAAATGACGACATCGGACCCTGTGAGTCCACGCAGGGGTAAGGCCAAGCCGGCGCTGAGCTGGGTCGCACCCGATGGGCGATGCGCTAGGAGCCCCTGTGATCAACGCCTTCGCCGTCACATTCGGTGAATGCTGGGCCGGGAGCCGAGACCTACTGACAGCAATGCCGAAAACGCCAATCGCGAGAACCTGCCGGCCTGAAGAGTCTTCGTATTCCACGCGAACGGACGTCGAGGCGAGGCATTCGCTGCCGGCCCGGACCGCGTCCTTCAACGATAGCGTCAAGAGCGGGGCTGTGCCCCGGGTCAACGTGGGTGTCGTGTGTCGTGGTAGCCGCCAAGGAGTGATTACCCGAGGAATAGCGGCTGCGCCGGTGCGCGCCCCCCGTGGCTGAGTTGCATCACGCGCGAATCGGATAGTCCCACGCGAAGAGATTGCTCAGGATCAGCTGCCCCTTCGTGTTCGCGGTGTCGAGCGTGACCTCGCCGCGGTACTTCGCAGCCGGCCTCATCTCGTAGGGCAGTGCCTTCCCCGAGTGGCAGTCGTAACCGATCTGAGTTGGGCCCTCCGTTACTCCGTCTTCACCGACCGTGGACCACGAACTCGACTGCGGGACTCCCAGTCCCGAGCCCCAGGTGTCCGAGGTCTCCACACGGACGGCTAGGAGTAGCCGGTGCCCGCGGGTCGGCGCGGGAAGGTACTGGTCGCACTTCGGATCGAGAGTGATCGAGTCGAGAACGATCCGCGCGGCCCACGGGCCGGGGTTGTCTGTGGCCTTCGTCTCCGCGACCTTGCCAAGCTGCTTGAGCAGCATGCCCCCGGGCAGCTCAACTCGCGGGCCATAAGTCTCGATGTCCGCCGGGGTTTGTGTCTTCGCGTCAGCGTTGGTGTCTGTCGACGCAACAGCCGTTGTTGCGGGTACGCCGAAGCCCACTGGCGGTGACTTCGTCGCGCTATTGGAGCAGGCAGCCAGGAGGCTGACAGCGGTCAGGGCGGCAATAGCGAGCAGGGAGCGGCGCACACGTAACGCTTCGGCGCCGAACCGACCGGCGTTACCGCTGGACCGCCTGACTGCTTGGGGTGAAGCCGCGGCCATCGACTGCCAGGCGGCCAGTCCGGACGCCGTCGACGTCGGCCCGTAGCTGGTCCCAGTCCGCGCGTTGGGTGACGTCGACGCTGCGGGCGAGGAACGGGCGCAGTGCCCGGTGCAGGACGAGGACCCGGCCCCGTTGGAGGGTGCGCAGGTCGCCGGGGCGCAGGGTGGGGACGGTTTCGATGCCGTATGAGCTGCGGCTGCCGCCGCTCCACCAGCCCTCGCTGTGGTGCTGTGCCCGTACCTGGTCGTGGTGCCCGGCGAGGGTGGACAGCCATTCCAGCGCGTGGGAGTCCTTGAGCCCACCCCAGACGCTGAGGGTGGTGGTGTTGTCGAGCAGCTGCCGGGCCCGGGCGGGGGTGAAGGTGTCTTCGAGCTGAGCCAGTGACTGCGCGGCCCAGTGGATGATCACGCCGCGGCCGGCGGAGTCGGAGACGATGTCGGGGAGCTGGGGGAGCGGGGTGGCGTTGGGCAGCTCGTCGAGCACCGCGGTGGCCGGCGGGTCGAGGCGGCGGGTCGGGTAGTCGAGGGCCATCTCCTGGGCGGTGGTGAGCCAGTGCTCGGCGAACGCGGTGAGCAGCGGGGTGGCTTGGGCGGCCTGGTGTTCACCGGCGATGAGGAACACCGAGCCCTGGCGGCCGATGAACGAGCGGGGGTTGAACCCGTCCCCGGGCGGGGGGGAGCACAGGTCGCGCAGGGTGGGGTCGAGAAAGGGCTCGATGACCCGCCGCACCGACATCCAGACGGCGTCGGCGGTGCGGGCGACCATCCCGATCTCCGCGGCCAGGTTCGCCGCGATCTGCGGGTAGTGGCGTTCGAGCATGGAGACGGGCTCGAGGTCGGCGGGTTTGGTGGTGGCCCACCGGATCAGCGAGTCGATCCCGCGGTGGTAGAGCGCGGCGGCGAGCAGGTAGGCGGCGAGCACGAACGTGGCGCGTTCCCGGAAGACCCGGTCGTTCCCGGCTCCGGCGCCGCCGCCGGCTTCGACGGCGACCGCGGAGGCTTCGACCATGGTGTGCGCGCGCCGGTAGGCGGTGGGCAGGTCGTGGCAGCCTTGGATCGGGGACCAGCGCAGCCGCGCCGGCCAGCTGGTGGCGCCGGTGGCGTCGAACACCAGCACGGGCCCGGCCAGGGGGCGGCGGGTCCGGGCGAGCGCGGCGAACTCGAGCAGGTCGGGTTTGGTCGTCGAGCACAGCAGCGCCCCGGGGGCGGCAAGGGCTTTGTGCACGAGGTCGCGGCGGGACTTCCCGGACTGGGTCGGGGCCAGAGTGCCGGTGGGGTTCTCCAACGGGGTGCACAGCCGGCGGCCGCGGCGATCACGGTGCAGCGGCGCCGCCACCTCCTCGAGCGGGGCGTGGCGCCGTTCGGCGGAGGAGAGGCTGGGGCGGGTCCACGCGGCGGTGCGCCGCGCAGCAGACAGGGACAGCTCGCGGGCAATCTCGGCGCGGGTGGCGTGCCCGGCCGGGCCGGGCCCCCACCGCCGCCACGCCCACACCCCCGCGAGTCCGGCGGCGGTGAAGAACACCAGCTCGAGCACCGCCGCGGTGACCCAGTACAGGCCCGGGTGACCGGCGAGGCTCGCCGACCACGGCGCTCCGGCGGCCGCCCCGGGGTCGGCAGGGTGGGTCAGGATCGCGAACCCCAGCCGCACGACCTGCCCGGGCATGGCCCAGAACAGCCCGCCCCCGGCCAAAGAGGCGGCGACGGTGAGTGCGGCGACCAGGAGGCCGCCGGCGGCGAAGGCGGCCATGGCCAGCCCGAACCCGAGTGCGGCGAGCGCGAGGTCCTGGTCGGAGACCGCGGAGCGGCCCAGGAAGCTGGAACTGCTGCTGCGGGTCATCGGGGGGCTCCTGCGGCCAGCGCCGACGGTGGCGGGGCGGGTTCGCCGGGCGGGCCGGCGATGTGGCGGATGGTCACGATCTGCGGGGTCCATTTCGACAGCGGGGAGACGATGACGCCGGTGGAGCTGTCGTAGGCGTCGACGACGACGCCGTGCCCGACATACATGCCGACGTGGCGCGGGTTGGACGGCGAGCCGAGCGAGCCGGGGGTGAGCAGCAGATCCCCGGGGGCGAGCTGGGACAGCGATCCCACGGGCGTGCCGGCGTTTTTCTGGCTGACGGTCCCGGCGGGGATCGGGACGCCGGCGGAGGCCCAGGCGGCGAGCATCAGCCCGGAGCAGTCGAACGCGTCGGGGCCCTTGGCCCCCCACACGTACGGGGCGCCGATCTTGGAGATGACGTAGGAGACCGCGGCACGCTGCTGCGGGTCGGCGGGCAGGGTGAACCCGGGCGGCATGTGGTGGCGGTCCAGATCCTCGGGAGAGAGCGGGATGCTCGACCCGCCCTGGTCGGCGCAGCCGAGCGTGGCGAACGCCGCGGCCTGCGCGGCCGCGTCGCCGCCGGGCGCGGGCGCGGTGTCGGTGGGCGGGGGCGGATTGTCCGGGCCCTTCCAGAACCGCTCGACCAGCGCGGCCGCGGGGGGTTCGGCGGGGGCGTAGCGCTCGGGGAACGCCGAACGCTGCACGGCCTGCTCGGCCACCCCGGCCGGCAGGGTGGGCCAGCCGGGGACCTGCAGCAGCCGGTCGTAGAAGGTGGCGGTGGACAGGGCCGGGTTCAGGATGGTGGCCGGGCTGCCCCAGCCCTGGGAGGGGCGCTGCTGGAACAGCCCGAGGGAGTCGGCGTCGCCGTAGGTGACGTTGTTGAGCTGGGACTCCACGATCGCGGTCGCCACGGCGATCGCCGCCGCCCGCCGCGGCAGGGCGCGGGCGACGGCGATCTCGACGATGGTCTGGGCGTTGCCGGTCTGCTCGGCCGACCAGGACCGCGGCCCGATCTGCTGGCTGCCTCCGCCGGTGCCGCCGTCGCCGCCGCAGCCCCCGGCCAGCGCGCCGCCGAGGGTGGCGATCGCGGCGAACCCGCCCAGCACGGCGGTGCAGAGCAGAAACCACACCGCGCCCGCGGCGACGACCACCGTCGTGCGTGAGGACCCCACCGCCGGCCTACCTGCCCACCGGCCGACGGCCCCGGACCCGGACCCGGCCCTTGCCCTGGTGGGCGGTGCCGGAGTTCACGCGGCGCCCGCCTGTGCCTGGTCGGCGGCCTGGTAGAGCGCGTAGCCGACGTCGCCGAGGGGGCGGGCGGCGAGCAGCCCGGTGTCGTCGTTGTGGAAGCTGGTGACCGCGACGACGGTCCCGGCGCCGGTGCCCGGGTTGAAGCCGGCGAGCCACGGCCCGCCCGAGGAACCCGGGGTCATCGCGCACGGCATCGCCAGCGCGTTCGCGCTGCTGCGGTCGACGACGACGGCGCTGGTGAAGCAGCGCCGCAGGCTGCGCCCGTCGAACGGCGCCTCGACCGGATACCCGAGCGCGGTGATCGCGGTACCGGCCGTGGGCGCGGTGAACGCGATGCCCTCCGAACCGACGACGTCCTGGACGCTGCGCCCGTTCAGGGGACGGATTCGCAGGAACGCGACGTCGTAGGCGATGTCGCCGGTGTCGCGCCACCGGGAGTCGACCCAGGCCCGCTCGATCTGCCAGCGCCCGAACGGCGTCGCGTCCCCGGTACGGCCGGGGATGAACTCATCCAGCGCCACCCAGCCGCGGCCCGGGAACGCACCGGCCATCGGCCCGGACGCGGGCCAGTACACACAGTGCGCCGCGGTGACCGCGACACTGCCGGTCCTCGAGGAGACGACCGTGGCGGTGCACGAGCTCTGCGACGACAGCATCTGCCCGACCGAGATCGCCTGCTCCGCCTGATAGAACGCGCCACTGGCGCCGGTGCTGGCCGCGCGGGTAGAGCTCGGCGCGGCCGGCCGAGCCTGCGCCGGTCCGGCCACGTCGTCTCGCAGGGGCCGAGCAGGCGCAAGGACCAGCACCCGAGACTCGGCCCCCGGCGCCCCGGCGGCGGGCAGCGCGGCGGCCGGCGCCCCGGCGGCGGGAAGCGCGGCGACCGGAGCCTGTGGTGCGGGAGCTGGCGGCACGGAGGCAGCCATCGAAGGCACGACCAGCGCCATAGCAACTGCTGCGGCCAGGACGTGCGCGATGACCGGTCTGACCCCCTGCTCCGCTGGGTGGACGCGGTCGAGGCGGCTGGGCGCGCGGCGGTGGTCACTGGTCCGTCCCGAGAAGCGGCTGCGAACCGCTCGCGCCGGAGTCCGAGCCGGAGCCGCTGCCCAGGAGAGCGCTGGTGACGGCGGGGATCGCGCCGGTGACGTTGCCGAGCAGGGTCACGCCGGGGTGCGCGGCGGGTGGGGTGTTGCCGTCGCCGAAGGTGTTGGCGCGCACGGTGATCCCGGCCAGGGAGTCGGTGTTGTAGGTGATCGCGCCGCGGCGGTTGCCGCCGAGCTTGTTGCCGGTGACCGTGACGTCGGAGAGCTGTCCGCTCGACTCGACCCAGAAGTCAATCCCGGCGCCGACGTTGTCGCGCACCACGTTGTCGCTGACCGTGACGTTCGCGAGCCGGCGGGTGGTGGAGTAGTTCTCCACGGCCAGCCCGATGCCGGACTTGCTGGCCTCGGTGGCCCCCCACACCTGGTTACCGGTGACGGTGAGGTCGTGGGCGGAGTCGAGGTAGATGTTCGGGCCGCGGTTGCCCCACACCTGGTTGTCGTGGATCAGGCCGTCGGCGGCTTCGTACTTGGCGTCGATGCCTTCCTCGCCGTTGTCGTGCACGGCCGAGCCGACGATCTCGAAGGTCTTCGTGCCGACGATGGAGATGGCCTCATTGCTGGCCGAGGTGCCGCGGGCGTTGTTGCCGTGCACGTTGGCCCCCTGCACGAGCACGTCCTGGCCGTCGGAGAGCACGATGCCGCCGTCCTGGGAGTCGGCGACCTCGCAGCGGCGCACGACGATGTGGTCGATCTTGTCGCCGTAGATGCCGTGGCTGGACGAGCCGCGGATGGTCAGCCCGACCAGCCGGACCCAGGAGCGGCCGTCGAGGGACACCAGCCCGTTGCCCTCACCGCCGCCGGTGATCACCACGCTCGCGCCGGGTGCGGCGGCGATGGTGAGCCACTTGCCCGGCGCGCCGTCGCGGGACACGGCGAACCCGGGGTAGGTGCCCGCGGCGACCTGCACGGTGTCACCAGGCTGGGCTGCGGCGACCGCGGAGCTGATGTCGCGGTAGGCGCCACCCGCGCCGACGGTCAACGTCCGGCCGCCGCCAGGGGCGCCGTCGTCGATGCCCTTCACCGCCCCGGCCCCGGTCGCTGTCTCGTCCTGCGCTCCCGAGTCCTTCCCCGCTGCGGTGCTGGACCAGGTGCTGCCGGACCCGGTGCTGCAGGTGGTGGGGGTGCCGGCGCTGAGCCCGGCCTTCACGAGGGCGTCGTGGATGGCTTTCGCGCGCGGGTCGGTCGCGGAGGCGGTGGCCGCGGCGAGGTCGGCGGCCGCCGCGCGCCACCCGCACGACACCGCAGCGCCCGGAGCGACCCTCGCGAGCGGCGGGGTGTCGGCGGCGTGTGCGGTCCCGGCGCCGGTAGTGAGCAGGATGAGCGCGGCCGCGGCCGCGACCACCCAGCGGCGCCGACCCACCAGGACACGGAGGTGCGGGCTGGTCACCGGGGCGCCCCGAGGTGGTGGCCGTTGACCCGCCCCAGCAACGCCGCCGCGCCCACCGGGTCGGGACCCGGCTGCTGGGATGCCGCCGCGGGGGCTGTGGGGGTGTGGGCGCGGAGCTGGGCGTTGGTGTCGAAGATCCGCTGCTCGGTGGCCGAGAGGACGGTCTGGACCTTCCACCCGGGGTGGTTCTCGATCTTCCACAGGGCGCGGCCGCGGCGTTCCATGGCCCAGCCGTTGGTGACGTCCTGCTCGCGCTCGGACAGCGCGAGCTCGGTGGCCAGCTCGTCGGCGACCCGGGTGGACTGGCCGAGCAGGATCCGGGTCGAGCACAGCGCGAGCAGGTCTTTGGCGATCGCGACCTCCTGCGAGCCGGCGGCGCCGACCGAGAGCAGGTCCGAGGGCTTGTGCATGACCAGCAGCTGGATCTTGCGTTCCGCGCGCGAGAGCCGCAGGTCGGAGTCGACGGCGTGCACCGCGCGCAGCCCGAGCCGCATCTGCCGCCAGACCTCGTCGCGCACGACGATGCGGATCTCGCCGTCGTCTTGCAGGTCGGTGATCATCGATGACCAGGATCCGAGGCAGGTCAGCGCGACGGCGATGGCCTGGTCCCCCCGCGAGCGCAGCAGCGACAGGTCCATCGACTGGATCGGGGCGTCCCAGTCCAGGGCGAAGTTGGTCGGCTCGTCGAACAGCCCGGCCAGCGGGCCGTGGACGAGGTTGGACAGGGCGTCGGTGATCAGGCGGGTGTGGTCGAGGAAGGCGCGCTGGTCGGCGAACCGGGCCACCTGCCACAGGTCCTCGTCGGGGTGGGCGAGGGCGCGGGCGACATCGGGGATGGTGATCGGGCGCAGCCGGGTGCTGCCGGCCTCGGCGCCGACCAGGCGGCGCAGCACCACCGAGAGCACGAGCTCGTCGGTGACGGTGGGCTGATAGCCCTGGGTTTCGGCCAGCGCGGCGAGCAGCTTGGTCCAGCGAGCCAGGATCCCGGTCAGCTCCTCGCGCTGCCGCGCCACCGACCATCCCGACCAGCGGGCCGCGAGCGGGCCGAGGTCGAGGGCGTTGAGCCGGGCGGCGCTGCCCCGGCCGAGCGCGATCGGGGTGATCCCGAGCGCGCGCAGCAGCGGGGTGTACTCGCCCTTGACGTCACCGGAGATCAGCGTCTTGATCCCGAACAGCATCATCCGCAGGCAGAACGCCACCACCGTGCTGCTCTTGCCGCGGCCGGGTTCGCCGAAGATGACCATGTTCGGGTTGGTGGACAGGCCGCGGAGCAGCCATTCGATGGGGTGGCAGTAGAACGCGCCGCCGGAGAGGACGTCGTAGCCCATGCGGGCGCCGATCGCGGGGACGCCGTTCGCGGCGAGCAGCGGGAACAGGCCGCCGATCTCGCCGGTGGTGGCCTGGTAGACCGGCACCCGGGCGGCGGCCTCGACCGGCGCCCACCCGTTGCCGGTCTCGGCGCGGCCGCGGCGCGGGGCGAGCGCCCGGTTGATCCGCTCCCCGCCCCGGTCGGCAGGCTCGTCGTCGGCGGAGCCGCCGATGCTCATCGGGGCGCCGGGGGTGAACAGCGACATCAGGTCGTGGGCGTCACGCGGCCCGGACGGCGGGCCACCCGCAGCGCGGGCGGAGCGGGCGGAGCGGGCAGGGCGGGGGGAGCGGGGCAGGCGCATCAGTCCAGCGCTCCCCGCAGCCGGGGCAGCCCGATCCCGACCGGCAGCGCGGCGGCGACGAACGCGGAGTCCTGGGCGAGTTCCAGGCGCAGCAGCCGGAACCGGCCGCTCGCGTCGTTCTCCAGCTTCGCGGCGTGGTCCTCGAGGTTCCATCCGGCCGGGACGGTGATCGAGGCGGCGACGGTGAACCGGACCATCGAGTGCCCGGCGGCGACGGCGGACTCCTGGTTGCGCGCGCCGCCGGCTTTGCGGGCCTCGGCGGCGGTGGTGTTGAAGCCCTTGTTGGCCTTCCAGTCGGTCATGACGTTGTTGCGGAACCGGTTGGCCTGCACCGCCCGGTTCGCCGCCCGCGCCGAGAGGACCTCGTAGTGGATGGCCAGGGTGCGGCGCTCCCCGGCGGTCCGGACCGCGAGCAGCGGGCCGAGGGAGCCGAAGATGGTGCCGGCCTCGGGCATCATCACCGCGTAGGACACCGAGGAGAACCCGTCGTGGTGATACGCGCGGGCGGCCGGGGTCGGCGCGAACGTCGGCCCGGCGGCCGCCAGCGGCAGGCCGGAGTCCTCGACACCAGCGGCTGCGCCGTGGGTGAGCTGCTGGTTGGTCAGCACCGCCGCGGCCGCGGGGTTGAAGCCGGTGCGGATGGCCTCCGCCATCGCGGCGCTGGTCAACCAGGTGACGGTGCGGATGCCCAATGACTTCAGGGCGTCGTCGAGGCCGTCGAGGACCCGGTAGAGCACCGCCGCCCGCCCCGCCGTGCCCCCGCCCGCGGCGGCCGCGGGCCGGCGCAGCGCGGACTCGGTACCGGACACGGTGACGAACAGCTCCGTGCGCACCGACACCGAGCCGATGGTGGCGTCGAGCTCGTCGGTCGCGAGCCGGGCCAGGTCCGGGGCGCCCGGGTGTTCGTGGGCGGTGCGCCACACGTCGTACTCGGTGCCGTCGTCGGGCACGGTGCGCACCAGCAGCGACATCCGGTCGATGACCTCGCGGTGCCCGATCGCGATGAGCAGGTTCCCCAGCCTCGCCGCGAGCCGCTCGCACTCGGCGTCGGACAGCATCCCGACTCCGGAGTGGGTCAGCCGCGCGGTGGCGCCCCAGCGGCCGCCGCCGGTGTCGTGGATCAGGCACAACCGGCCCTGGTCACGAAACGGTGGACCGTCGGGGAACGCGACCCGGGCCAGGACACCGGGCAGGTCGGGTTCGTCGCGGGGACCCGGCAGCCCGGTGGCGGCCTTGGACTGCCACAGCGACCAGCGCATCAGGACTCCTGTCTGGAAGAAGATCAGGTCGGCAAGCCAGCGGAACGCCGACCGGCCGCGGACCGGGACGACGATCAGCGCGGCGAGAAGGCCATCGACGAGCAGCCAGCCGAACGCCTCGGCCCACCGCCCCGCCGACAGGCTCAGCAGGACCGGGGCGACCAGGGCCAGGCAGGCCACGGCCTGGGCCGGGGTCAGCCCGAGGACCCAGCCGGCGCGTTCACGGTTGTTGAGCTCGCGGTAGACCCGCAGCGACCGCACCGAGGTGTCGCTGCTGGCGCGGGTGCTCATGCGACCGGCGGCACGTCAGCCGCCGCGGCCGCGCCGCCCCCACCAGGACCACCCGAACCGCCACCAGGGCCACCACCCGATCCACCGCCGGGGCCGCCGCTCACGCCGGCCGGTGCTCCGCCCAGGGTCGGGGGCGCGATCGCCTGCGTGGGGGCGTCCGGGGACACCGGCAGCCCGCCGTCGACCGGGGCGGACCCATCAGCCCCCGACGAGCCCGACGAGGAGCTCGAGGAGGAGTTCGTCGAGTTGGGGTCGCGCTGGGAGCGGTCCTGGTTCTGGTTGCTGCTGTTGCTGTTCCCGGCTCCGGCCGGGCCGCCGTAGCCCCAGCCGATCCCGCCGCCGTCCATCTGGGCGTTGCCGAAGCTCGCGGCGGCCGCGGCCGCGCCACCGACCATCCCGCCCAGCTGCGACAACCCACCCCCCGAGCCGCCGGAGCCGCCGCTCGACGAGCCGCCGCTCGAGCCGGACGAGCCGGAGCTGGCGGCGTCGAAGCGCGAGGTGTTCGACTCCTCCGCGCTCGACTCGCCGGCCGCCGCGCCCGCCGAACCCGACGATCCGGAGCCGGAGGCGGCGGACAGGTTGGAGCGGAACGTGGCGCCGGCGGCGGTGCCGGGCTCGACGAAGGCGAGCAGCCGGAACACCGCCAGCGGGCAGAACAGCGACACCAGCAGCACCCCGGCGCCGGCGAGCAGCCCACCGATCCCCGAGGGCTGGCCGAGCATGTTCACCCCGATGACCAGCACGAGTGCCAGCGCGGGCTTGAGCACGATCGCGGCGATCGTCCAGCGCAGCGCGCGCCAGAACCAGCTCGAGGTCGTGTTGGTCATCAACCCGGCCGCGGTGATCGGCAGCGTCGCGACGAGCACGAGGATCACGGCCTGCCGGAAGACCATCTCCAGCAGGTAGCCGATCGCGGCCGGGATGACCCCGAACACGCTCACGATGCCCAGCACGACCGACCGCGCGCTGCCGTCGACCTGATCACCCAGGTCCGGTGGGGTGTCGGTGAAGACCTGCCCGAGCTTGGCGCCGTCGAGGATGCCGACGAAGTTGTCTGAGGCCAGGCCCTTCTGCAGCAGCAGCTGGGTCAGCCCGTCAGCACCGCCGAGCAGCACCGTGACCACGCCCAGGCTCAGCGCGCACGCCACCCCGAACGCGACCGGGCCAGACGCGACGCGCCAGAACCCGACCCCACCGCGCAGCACGGTGACCGCGAGCTGCCAGAAGAACAGCCCGAGCGCGACCGCCCCGGCAATCCACAACAGCGTCGGCCACACCGCCGAGAACGGCGACCCGGCTGCAGGCTTCCCGTCGGCCCCGGCCAAGTTGGTGTTGAACGCCAGCAGCCCGTCGACCAGCTCCAACGCGGTGCGCAGCAGCCACACCGACGCCGACCAGATCGCCTTCATGATCGAGTCGAGGATCGTGTTGAACGCCGACTCGAAGGCGTCCCCTAAGCCCGGGAAGTTGGGAATGATGCTGGTGGGCATCACGGTGTCCGGAGGGGTAGGTAGCCGGCGTCGAAAGCCTCGTCGGATCCCGGCCATGCGACGGGCCCGGCGGCGGCCGCCGCCCCGGGGGCGATCTGCCAGGTCCGCCCGTTCCACCGCATCGCCTGGCAGTCCCCGCCGCCACCGCTGAAGGGAACGCCGTTGGCGTTGGCGTCGACCTGACCGAGCACGCAGACGACCGCGTAACGGCCGCCGTCGGTCGTGCCCTTGATCAGCCCGGCCAGCGGGGTGAAGGTCAGGGAGAGGCTGTTGACAGAGCCTTGCTGTGGAAGGCGGGCCGCCCTGCGCGCATCGGCCAGGGTGCGGTGAATGCCGGTGGAGTCGACCTGCGGGGCGCCCGGGGCGGCGATCGAGTTGTAGGCCAGCTCGTAGGCCTGCGGGTCCGCTCCCTGTGAACCAACCCTGGTCAGCGCAGCGAGCTGGGCCAATGCACCCTCGGGAGTCGGGGGGAACTGGACAGGCATGATCCCGTTGTTGCCTCCCGGCGGCGGGAGGGTGATGAAGCCGAGCGGTGTGCGGGTGCTCAAGGCGTGCGGCTTGGCCGCTTCCTCGGGCAGCTGTGGCATCGGGCGGGTGGCCAGCGCGGTCTCCGCGGCCAGGTCCCAGCCGGGTTCCCCGGTGATCGGGTCGGTGGGCGGTGCGGACGGGCCGGGGTCTTTGCCCAGCCCGAGGATCACGGCGACGAGCCCGATGAGCAGCAGCATGACCAGCGCGCCGATGCTGGCCATCAGCAACCCGCCCCGGCGGCGACGCGCGGGGGCGGGGTGGGTGAGGTAGCTGGCCGGGGTCAGCAGCGGCGGCTGCGGCGTGCCCGGACCGGGGCTGGGCTGCTCGTCGCGGGGGAAGGGGACGCCGTTGGGGGTCATCGTCGCCATCCCGGGTCAGGCGTTGCCGGCGATGGTGGACAGCAGCACGTAGCCGATGGCGTAGAGGAACGCCGACCCGACCGAGGCGAAGATGGTGATCGCGCCCATCCGGCCGAAGCGGTGGTGGTCGGCGATCCGCCCACAGGCGAACATGGCCACGCCGGCGAAGAAGCCGAGCACGATCGCCGCCCCGGCACCCCACTTCACGTACCCGATGACCTGGGTGATCTTGTCCGCGCCGGGCGGGGCCGTGGCGCCCGGGTTCGGGATCTGCGCCGGCAGCACGCGCAGTGCGTGCAGGGTGTGGTCGGCCAGGGCCAACGTGAGGCTCATCGGGGTCCCTTTCGAGAACGGGAGGCGGGCGGGGGGAGCAGGTTCCAGCGGGTCAGCAGCGGGGCGAGCGCGTCGAGGAGCCGGTCGGGCAGCAGCTCGGGGGTGACCCCGGCGACGAGGACGTCATCGTCGTGGGGCAGGAAGACCGCGGTCTCGGTCATCGGTTCCAGCCGCCGCCCGGCCGCGCCGACCACCCCGGCGGGCCAGCGCTTGGCCCCGACCACGACCAGCTGGTACGGGAAGGTCGCCGCACCCGCGGCCACCCAGGGCTCGAGGCGGGCGAGGACCTGCTCGGCGTGGCGCAGCGACGGGCGGGTCGGGCGGACCACCAACAGCGGGCGCTGCGCGGGGGTCCCGAACCGCAGCCAGCCACCCGCCCCGGCCAGCGGGCTGGCCGCAGCCCGCCAGCCGTCGTGGCCGACGTCGACCACAGTGACGTGCAGCGGGTCGACCTCGGGCAGCCACTGCGGGGGCGGGGGCACCATCCCCGGCGTGATCACCGGCAGCCTCGACTCGAGCCGGGCGAGCAGGGCCTGCCCGCGCCAGGAGTACCGCAGCGCCAGATCCGGGGTCAGTGTTGAGGTCCACGGGCCCTCGGCCTCGGCGGCCGCGGCCAGCCCGGAGCGGGCCGGGTCGGCGGCGTCGATGAGCAGCACGCACCGCCCGGCCAGCTGCAGCGTGTCCGCGATTGCTGCGGCGACCACCGACGCCCCCGCGCCGGGGGAGCCGGACAGGACCGGGATCAGCGCGCCGAACCCGGCCCAGCTCACCGGCTCGGTCGCGGCGGGTGGCAGGTCCAGGGTGGTCATGGCGGCCGCGGCGCCCCCCATTCGCGCTGCGACCGCCCCCACGTCACCGCGGCCCGTGGCCGCGCAGCGGGCCGCGGCGGCCGCGGCCTCGGTGAGATCGACGGGGTCGATGCGGGTCGGGCCGGCTCCGGCGCGGGCTGCGTGCTCGAGGTCGGCGACGAACTCGGCCACCGTCGCGGGCCGCCCACCAGAGCTCCCCGCCGGCGGCAGGCCAGCATGTCCGACGGCGGTCACGACAGCCCGAGCTTGCGTGAACAGGCCGGCCAGGCCGAGTAGCCGCCGCGGTCGGCCTTGACCTTCTCCGCCACCGCGATCTGCTGCTCACGGGTGGCCTGGTCCGCGCTCGGCGCGTACTGGTCACCGCCAAAAGCCCGCCACGTGGCGGCATCAAACTGCAATCCGCCGCTGTACGACCCGCCCGCGGCCTTCCAATTGTTGCCCGATTCGCAGGAAGCCAAGCGATCCCAGACGGTGTTCGTGCTGGTCCCGGCGTCCGGGCCGGACTGCTTGTCCCCGCCGCCTTGGCCGCCGGCAGACTGGTCATCCTTCGCGGCCTGGTCCGCCGAGCCCTGGTCCTGGGCGCCGCCGTTCTGGGGCTCCTGGTCGTCCTGGTCCTCGGAGCCCTGCTGGTCGTCAGCGTCCTCCTGGCCGCTGTCAGTGTCCTTGTCGCTGGCCCCGTCGCTGGCCTGATCGTTGTCGCCGCCGCCCTGATCGGCACTGTCCGAGGTCGAGGAGCTGTCCCCGGAGTTGGTGCCGGTTGAGGTGGTGTCGGTCGGGTTCGTGGTGCCGGCCTGCTGGGGGCGGCCGGTGATGCCCTGGGCGGCGAGCTGCTCGGAGAGGTTGCGCGCGACCGGGTCGTCACCGGCGGAGGACAGCTGGTCGGCCAGCTTCTGCGCCTTCGCCTCCCACGCCTGCCCGGCCGCCCCCGCCCCGCCGGTCGACGTCTGATCGGCCGGAGCGTCGTCAGCGCTGGTCGTAGCCCCCGAACCCGTGGCTCCGGCGCCGCCCTGGGCGGTGTCGCCACCGGTGGTGCTCCCGGTGCTCCCTTGTCCGGTGCTCCCTGTCCCGCTGCTGCCGGTGTCGGTGCTGGTGGTGTCGGTGCTGGTCGCGCCGCTGTCGCTGGTGCCGGTGCTGTCGCTCGTGGTGGAGCCGTTGTTGCCGCGTTCGGTGACCTGGTCGTTGACGGTGTTGCCGGTCCCGGCCCCGGTCCCGGTCCCGCTGGCGCGGGCCTGCTCGATGATCTGGGCGAGCTGGCGGGCAGCGGGATCGGAGTCGCCGGTCAGCTGGGCGAGCAGGGCGTCTGCCTGGGCCGACCAGTCGCCGGTGCCGGCGGCGCCACCAGCCGACGAGCCAGTGTTGGTGCTGGTGCCGGTGGTGGAGTCGAGGCCGCAGGCCTCGACACCGTCGGCGGGCAGCGCGCGGATCGCCGCAGCGAGCGCGCCGCCGGCGAGCAGGACCGACCCAGCCGCAGCGCTGGGCGCGATCGCCGGCCCGCTCCCACCATCCGCGGCCGCGTCTTGTCCCGATGCGGTGCCGGTGGCCGTGCTCGCGCTGGTGTCGGACGCCTTACCGGCGTCGGAGGCGTGGCTGGTGTCGGAGGCGTGGCTGGTGTCGGGGGCTTTGCTGGTGTTGGTGCGCAGGTCGGCGGGGGTGGGGGAGTAGCCGGCTTTGGCCAGCGCGACCGCGAGCGCTCCGGCGGCCGGGTCGTCGCCCATCGCGGCCAGCGTGGTGTCGGCGAGGTCGTGGGCCTGCTGCTGCCAGCCCGAGGCCACTGACGGGGTGATCCCGAGCGCTCGGATGCCCGAGCCCAACGCTGCCGCGCGGGCATCCGCGCCGGCGAGGGTCAGCGAGGTCACCAGTTCCCGAGTCTGCTCGAGCAGCTTCGCGGCCTGGTCGGGCGTGAGCTGCCCGGGGCCACCTGTGCCGGTGCCGGTGCTGGTGGCGGAGTCCTTGCTGCCGGTGGTGTGGGTGCTGGTGGTGTCACCGGCGGTGGTCTGGACGGTGCAGGTCCGGTTGTCGGTCTGGTCGGCGACGAGCGCGGGGGTGGTGGTCAGGGCCGGTCCCGCGGCCAGCGCGGCGGCGACGGCCAGGGTGCCGACGGTGGTGGTGACGGGCATGGTCACTGCTCCTTGAGTGTCAATAGAGAGGACAGCTGGGCCTGGCACGCCTCACCGGGCATGGGCATGGGCATGGGGTTGGCGTGGAGGGTCATCGCTGCCCGTTTCCGCAGGTCGCCGCGCTGGGCTCGACCCCGCCCGCGCCCGATCCCGAGCCCGCGTCCGAGCTGGTGCTGGGGTCGGTGGTGTCGGTTCCGGTGGGGGTGGTCTGGGTGCCGCCGCTCCAGTCGGACAGGACGCGGAGCTTGGCCCAGGGGATGTGGTCGAGGGCGACGAAGTCCCCGGAGAGCCCGGCCTGGGAGTAGGCGTTGGAGTCGGGGGCGTACTCGGCGATGAACGCCATCCGGGCGCCGCCGTTGTCCCCGACGTAGGCGCCGTAGGTCTGCAGGGCCTTGGCGATGGCTTTCTCGCCGCTGCTGATCCCGGGGATGGTGTCGACGTCGATGCTCGGGTCGAGCTGCACCCGCGCGCCCTCGGGGATTGGCGAGCCGGCGCCGTCCATGTTCGAGCCGTCGGTCTTGGTGGCGGGGTAGCGGACCTCGCCGGGTTTGACCATGTTGGTGGAGAAGAACAGGGCGTGCGGGATCGTGCCTGCGGCGATCTCGGAGGCCCGCACGACCGCGGCGTAGCGGGCGATCCCGGCGCCGGTGGAGGAGCCGTTGTGTTCGCGGCCGTCACCGTCGAGCGGGGTGGCGGCGCCCCAGTTCGCGGCCAGCCCCGAGCCGGTCTTCTTGGTGACCCACAGGTTGACCACGGTGTCGGTGGTCGGGTCGGCGATCGCGACGTGGCCGTCGGAGCCGGGTGGGATTTTCAGGTTCGCCGGGACCGGCACCTTCACCCCGGCCAGCGGGTTGCCGCCCCAGTTCTCCGACAGCGGCACCGTCGAGCGTGGGGTGGAGGCGCTGATCTGGTCGGGGTTGACCAGCGCGACGCCGAACTCGCCGGTGTTGAGGCTGTGATCGCCCGAGGCCAGCTCGCCGGCCATCGCACTCGACTGCGGGTCCAGCCGGGCCCCGGTGGGGATCGGGTTCCACAACCAGTCGGCCTTGCCGAAATACGGACGTCCCCCGACCACACACGAGGTCCCCGCCCCGGCACCACGGGCCGAGCCACCGGTACTCCCAGCGGTATCGCCACCGGTACTGCCGGTGCCGGTTCCGGTGCCGGTGCCGCAGGTGGTGGTGAATGTGGGGGTGCCGACCCCGGCGGCGGCGAGGCTGTCGCGCAGCCGTGCCGCCGCGGCGTCGCCGGCGTGCGCGAGCGCGGCGTAGAGGTCGGTCGCGGTCTGGCGCCACCCGCACCCGCCCGCCGCGGCGTTCGTGCTGGTCGAGGCGGCGAGCAGGACCGGTGCGGTGGTGGCCGTCGGGCCGGTGAACAGCGGCCCGGTGAGCGTCGCCGCGGCGATCACCGCGGCCGCGGCCAGCGCAGAAACCCCCATCGCCTACCTCCCCAACCCAGTGGTGCCGGTGGTGAACCCGGGTGGTGTGGGGAAGTCCCAGGTGAACGCGTCGGCGACGTGCGCGGCGAGCTCGCGGGCCGCGGCGCGGGTGCGCGGGCGCAGCGCCTCGAGGTCGATACGCCCACCCTCGATCAGGTGCGGGTCACGCGGGATCTCCACGACCGCGCGGCAGCGGCGTTCGAAGTGCGCGCGTAACGCGGCCGGGTCCACGCTGCGGGCCCGCCGGTCGCAGGTCAGCACGATGACCGCGTCGGCGACCAGCTCGTCGAACCCGTGCGCGACCAGCGAGTCCAGGGTCTTGTCGATGTGTCCGGCGGCGTCGATGGTCGGGGCGCCGGTGACGATGAGGCTCCGCGTGCTCTCCAGCGCGCCGGTCATCGCCGAGTGGATGAGCCCGGTGCCGGAGTCGGTGATGACGATGTTGAAGAACCGCACCAGCAGGGCCAGGACCCGGCGGTACTCGTCGCGGTTGAATGCCTCGGACTTCGCCGCGTCCTGATCCGAAGCCAGCAGCTGCAGCCGGCCGGCGGTGTTGACGAACCGGGCGACGTCGGGGAACGAGACGAGCTGGTCGAGGTCGGGCCGGTCGAGCAGCTGGCGGACGGTGGCGGTGGCCGGGTGGCCGAGCAGGCGGTCGGCGAGGTTCCCGGCGTCGGGGTTGGCGTCCATCGCCACGACCCGGTCGGCGCGGTGCTCGGCAAGGGTGAGCCCGAGCAGCGCGGCGGTGGTGGTCTTCCCGACCCCGCCCTTGGTGCTGGCCACGGTGACGGTGTGCCAGCCCGACAGCGGGGTCCGGATCCGGTCGAGGTAGCCGCGTTCGGCCAGCTCACGCGTCGAGGCGCCCGGGTTGACCCGACCACCCGACAGCGAATACAGCAGCCCGCGCACCCCGCGCCGCGGCGGCGGGGCCGGGGCGAGCTGCGCGCGCAGGTAGGTGTCGAACCCGACCGGCACCGTCGGCGCCTGCGCGTTCGCCACCGCCGCCGGGTCAGGCGCGGGCCGAGCAGCGGCCGGCGTCAGCTGAATCGCCGCGGGCACAGGCGCCGGTGGCGGTGGCGGTGGGGGAGTTGGTGGGACCGGCACGGCCACGGGCAGTGTCGGCGGCCGCGGCGCGGCCGCGGGCGCAGCACCCGGCCCACCGGTGTCGGTGTCGGTGGGCTGGTCAGCCGCCTCCCGAGCGGGAACGGGCCGCAGCGGCACGACCGCGGCACTCCACTCCGGGTGCGACGCCGACGACGTCACCGGCGGGACGGTCTTGCGCCGCCACGGCGGTACCACCGCTGACACCGCCGGGGCCGCATCGGCGGCCTGCGGCTCCGGCCGGGCCGACGCGGGAGCCGCCGACGCAGGGACATCCGGCGCAGGGTTCTCCGACGCCGGGACGTCCGGGGCAGGGTTCTTCGGCGCAGGGATCTGCGGCGCAGGGATCTGCGGCACGGGGGACGCCGTCGCGGGAACCTCTGCTGCGGCCGGGTCGGGTACCGGCGGGTCCGCGCTGGACGCCGCCGACGGCGGCGGCGTCTGTGGTGCCGGATCGGCCGGGTCCGTCGCGGCCTGGGGCAGGTCGGTGAGCGGGGGCTCGGTGGGCGTCGCCGCCGCGCTTGGGGCGCTGACGGTCACCGTGCCGGCAGCCTCGTTGAGGCTGAACCGCCACGGCATCAGAGACGGATCCTCGATCCACGAGGCGGACGGATCGGTCATCGCTGCGTCCCTCTGCTTCCGTGCGGGTGGGCCGGGCGCTGCGGGGGACGAAGCCCCAGGTCGATCTTCAGCTCGCCGGAGGGCAGCCGGACCACCGGCGGTGCCAGCCGGGTCCAGGACGACTCGCCCGGGGCCCAGCCCGCGCCGCTCGGCGGCGGGCAACACGACATCACCGCGGGATCGGTGTCGGTGGGGGGCGTGATGGTGTGGGGGCGCGGGCAGGTGCGCTGGAAGCTCAGCACCCGGGCGGTGACCTCGACGATCAGGCCACCGCACTCGGTGCGCAGGGTCCGCCCCGGAAGGACCACTTCCACGCGCTGCCTGCCCGCGCCCGACCAGCCCAGGGTGGCGCCCCTGGGATCACGCAGCAGGGTCCGCAGGACCTGTGCGCGACGTGTCGGGTCGTCCTCGTCCCAGGACAGGAACTCCGCGACGAACCGCCCGGCGAACGCCGCGCCCTCGAGCTCACCGACCAGCCCCGCCGCCTCGGCACCACCGGGATCGGGCGGTGGCGGGCTCCCGTCCGCGCCGGGGGTCGCCGGGGCGACGAGGGGGATCGGCAGGGTCGTCGCGGCCCGCCACGGGCCGCGACGCAAGCTCCGCCGGGAGTGCTCACGTGACGGCTGCTCGGGCCGGTTGAGATCAGGACGGTCGAAATCAGGACGCGGGATGAGGGCTGGGGCCACCGCTGAGGGCATCCACAGCTCGGCGCCATCGGACGCGACACAGCGTGCGCCCTCGTGCAGCGGCGCGATCGGCGCCCCGGCCGCCGGCCCGGTGAACAGGTGCTGCAACGATGCCGCGCCTACCGCTCCGGGACCTGGCGACAGCCTCACCCCCGCATCAGCTGCGGCCGGCCCCGGCGCCGCAGACGGGGCCAAGGGCGGAGGGCCGGACCAGGCCGGCCCCGGCGACATCGGCCTCGGCGGCATTGGAGCCGGTGGGGCGGGCGGCAGCGCAGGCGTCGACACAGCGGCCAGTGAGCGCGTCGGGACCGCGCCAGGGACGAACTCAGGACCGGTGGGCGGAAACGGCTGCGGTGGCGCTGGTGGCGAGCTCGGCGGCGGAGGTGGCGAGCTTGGCTGCGGCATCGGTGGCGTCCTCGGGACGGGAGGCGCAGAAGCCGTGGGAACGGCGTGAGCCGGGGCGACGGCGGGAGGTGCGCTGACGCCCGGGGCGATCTGCCACCCCGCAGCGACGCCACCGCGCCCGCCGTTGCCCCGGCCACGTGCCACCGGAGGCCCCCTTCCAACGACATCACATCGCCATCCCCCGATGGCAGGCGCAACTCTACAGATTCGCTTCTTCCGCGCAATAGGCGTGTCAGATCTAGCTACCGAGACGTGTACCCGGGTACGGTGCAGTCAACAGGTCCGCTACTGGTTCGATGGTGACGGGCTGAGGGAACGCGATGCCGAGCGGAGGTCGCGCCCCGGACACGGGTTGGGCGCGCCGCCGATTACCGGTGATGGGTGTGCTCGGAGAGGAGCTGGGTGTGGGACTGACCTTCGCGGACCGGCTGAACATGGTGTTCGCCGCGTTCCTGCAGCCACCCAACGAGATCGGCGAGCGGGTGGAGTGGACGAACACCCAGGTCGTGCGGGCCATGGAGCACCTGCACGGGCGCCCGATCTGCACCGTCGGGCATCTGCGGTCGCTGCGCAATGGCAGCCGCACCAAGCCGTCGGTGGAGATCGCCAGCAGCCTGGCCCGCACATTCGAGTACCTCTCGCGCACCGAGCCCGAACCCGGCCGGGCCTCCGCGCTCGCGGCCTACCTCGTCCTGGACCCGGCCGAAGGAAGCGCCGAGGACCTCGACACCATCCGCGGCATCCACGCCCAGCTCGAGCAGGCGATCGCCGTGCGCGACAGCGGCTTCCAGATGGACAGCCGCCCGCAGGTCGTCGGGATCATGGCCCGCCTCGGTGACCTCGAGGACGAGGAGTCCCTGCAAGCCGTCGAGGCCCTCGTCGAGCAGCTCGGCCAGGAGGAGAAGAGCCGCCGCGGCAAGCTGCGCCGCCGCAAGTGACTCCCAGGCCCTCCCAGGACGACGCCGTGAAGGGGATGTGGTGAGCGGGGTCGTCGACGTCGCGTTCCGGGTGCTCGCGATCCTGCTCTGGGCGGCCCTGATCGTGGCGACGGTGCGGCTGACCAGCCTCCGGACCCTCGGCTGGATCGGGGCGCTGGCCCTGGCGGTGACGCTGCGGATCCGCCCGATCGGGGCCAGCGTCGACATCCTCACCGGCCGGCTGGCGCTGAGCGTCCTGGCCTCGGACCTGCTGCTGATCGCCGCGGTCACCCTGCTCACCTGCACCCACCTGCGCCAACGCTGCCGGCCCCGGCTCCTGGCCGTCGCCACCGTCGCCGGTGTCGTCGTGTGCGCGGGCTGGGGTGTCGGGATCGCTCCCGGCCCGGCCTCTGTCGCCCCGGACGGGGTGCTCCCGCTGCTCGGGCGGCCCGGGGTGCTGGTCGGGCTGCTCGCGTTCTGCGTGTTCGTCGTGCTCGCCGCGGCGCTGTTCGTGCAGACCACCGCGCGGGCGCTGCTCGACCTCGCCCCCGGCGCGCTGCGCCGCGACCTCACCGCGGCCGCCGCGCTGGCCGGGGCGGTGCTGGCCTGGGCCCTGACCGCCACCGTGTTCACCGTCCGCGCGCTCGCCGTCGGGGGGCTGTCGGCGGGGGTCTACCAGCTGCTCGACGCCGCCCTCGCCGTCCTGGTCGGGCTGGGCATCGCCGCCGGGGCCCGCCCACTGCTGCGCGGGCGCGGCGTCGCCCCCGACGTCCAGCACGAACAGGTCCTGCAGCTGCACCGCTGGCTCACCGACCGCACCCGCCGCGCCACCACCAGCCCCGCCGCGGTGGCCGACCTGTTCGTCGCGGTCGTGGAGATCCGCGACCGGATCTGGGCGGTCCAGCGCTGGGTCCACCCCGACGAGGTCACCCAGGCCGTCGCGATCGGCCGCCGCCTCGGGCTGTCGGGCCCGGACGCCCGCGCGTTCGCCGTCGGCGTCTGTCTGGAGATCGGCATCGCCGGAGTCGAGGCCGACGACCCCCAAGAACCCCGCGGCGCGGACCTGAGCGCCCTCGGCGGATCCAGCGTCCAAGCCCAGGAAATCGCCTGGCTCGCCCAGGTCCAGCGCGTCCGCACCGAGCACTACGCCGCCGCCGCGGCCGCGGAAATCCTGCACGGAACCACCGCCCGCCACGCTGGCGCCATGTGATCATGAACGTGCGATCCGCCCCAGGCCCCACCTGCAGAGGTCAGAGGAGTTCGAGGAGCACCGGATGAGCCGCGCCGAGCAGCTGCCCGACGCCGAGGACGCTGTGACCGAGCACGCCCGGGAGCATCTGAGGGCGACCGACCACGCCACCCTGGCCCGCTGCCGGCGGCGCCTGCGCGCCCTGCTGCCCGAGCTGCCCGACACCCTCGAGGAGCTCCGCGCGCGGATGGAGGCCATCCGCGGCCGTGAGATCGACCTGCAGATCACCGACCCCGGCACCCTGAAACTCCCGTCCGGGTTGTGGAGCCAGCTGCGCGCCACCGGTGACCGGCCCGCCCGCGACCTGATCTGGGTCGACCGGCGCACCAGCCCGTTCGCCCGCACCGTGGTCGCCTGCCACGAGTTCGGCCACATGATCTGCGGCCACGACCCGCAACCCACCCGCGAGGCCGTCGCCGACCCAAAGCCGCTCACCGAGCTCGCTCCCCGGCTCTCGCTCGACCCCGCCCAGATCAGTGCGGTCATCGGCCGCTGCGGCGAACCCTACGAACCCGGCTCCCCGGAGTGGCAGCGCGAACGCGAGGCCGAGCTCACCGGGCGCATCCTCGCCCAGCACATCCTCGACCCCGACCGAGCCCGCTCTCGCGGGCTGCTGCGCGCGCTCAAGGGACGCCGCTAAGGCTCGCGACCGCGCCAGCGCTATCCGACGGGCGCCACCAGGGATTCCGCGCCGGCGGCGGGCGCTGTTGTGCGAGCCACCGTGCTGCGCCTCGTCGTCGGCGGTGCGGCGGTGGTGGTCACCGGCGGCGCAACTGTGGTGGTCACCGGCGGAGCGGGCGGTGTTGCCTGCGGCGGAACCGTGGGCTGCACCGGAGGCGCAACGGGTGGCCGCGGGGCCTGGCGCCCTCCGCCGTTGCCGTACCACTGACGGCCCCGGTCGTCGGTGGGCGTGCAGAAGAACCCGGCGTCGGTGTCACCGGGCCGGATCGGGGTGCACCACAGGGAGAAGCCGTCGTCGTCGCGGCCGCCGGGGGACGCCGACGCCGAGGTGGCCACCACGACAGCGGCGCCGGACGCGATCGCCACCGCCGCAGCGATGACCGCGAACTTGCGGGTGATCTTCACGAAGAGACTCCGGGGGAGAGCGGGGGGAGCGTGCTCTCCCGGGTTCGATCTTGACCGACCGTGTCGTTACGCGCGATGCGCCACCGTGACCTGGGTTCGGCCACCTGGCCCAACCGGTGACGACGAACGGTCCGCCCGACCGGCACACCTGTCGACCCCGCCCTGGAAGCGCGCGACTGCTACGCAGGCTTGGAAGGGCGACTACGACGACGGCCGGGGCGACGACGGGCGGAGGCGGGCGCGGCGCTGGGCGATGAGCCGCTCGGCGTGTGCGAGCCACGCCTCGCGATACCCGGCCGGCTCCTGCCCGTCGGTCCAGGGGTAGTCCGAGGTGGTGAGCTCGGTGGCCGCGTAGGTCACCTCGTGCATGAACGCCCGGCCTCCCACAGCGATGGCATCGCCCATCAGTTCGTCTTGGCGGTCCGGCTCGTAGGGCACCTCGTGGCCATACATCGACGCGTCCGCGGCCTGGGCTCAGCCGACTGGGGCGCCGGAGGTGCCCCCGACGAACTGGGCCATCCGCCCACCCGGGGTGTTCATCGCGGTGTTGTAGGCCTCGGCCGGCGTCATCCCCCCACCCGAGCCACCCGAGCCACCGGAGTCCCCACCCGAGGAGTCCCCACCAGAGGAGTCCCCACCGGAGGAGCGCTTGGCACTGCTGCCGGAGTCCGAGCCCGAGCCCGAGCCCGAGTCCGAGCCCGAGTCCGAGCCGGAGTCCGACGAGCTGGGCTTGGCCGCGGCCTTGCGCTGCGAGCCCGACCCGGACGAGCCCGACCCCGAGGAGCCCGAGTCCGACGAGCCCGAGGCGCCGGAGCTGCTGTGCGTGGGGGAGCCCTCGACGGCGTTGCGCACCGGCTGGGTGGCCGAGTCGGCGGTGCCGACGGTGTCGCTGACCGGGCGGATCGGCGTGACCGGCTTGCGGGCCTGCGACGGCGCACCGTCGGCCAGCACCGCGGGGTCGCGGCGGTCGCTGTTCCCGGTGACCGGCGGGGTGTGCGATCCGCTGACCGGCGGCGGCGGGGCGGGCCGGTGGTTGCGCAGGTCCAGCACTTGGCTGGCCAGCGCGGAGGTCTGGTCGGTCGGATCGGGGACCGGGCTGCTCGACACGACGGACACACTCTGCTGCAGCCGCGCCAGGTCGGCCTGCCGCGCGGCCCGCTCCTGCTCGAGCAGGTCGCGGCGGGCGGTCAGCGAGTCGCGCACGAACTGCTGATCCGGGGTCAGCTTGCCGTGGGGCAGCCCGTCGAGCACCGCGGTGATCTGGGCGAGCTGGCGGTCCAGGTCCGCGAGCTGGCCCCGGGCTTGGGCGAGCTGGTCGGCGGTCGCGAGCTGGCCCTGCAGCGCGGCGCGCTGCTGCTCGAGCAAGGTCTTGCGCGCCAGCAGCTCCTGCACGACCGCGGGGGTCGCCCCGGCGTAGAGCGGGGCGATCTGGCTGTCCCACACCGCCTCGGCCGAGGTGATCGAGTCGAGCTGGGAGTTGATCGAAGCCAGCGAGATCTTGGCCTGGGACTCCCAGTCCGCCTGCGCCACCACGCGCGGCGCGTGGTCGGGGTCGAACCAGTCGGGCAGGTTCTTCACCGCGAACGTGCCACCGGCCGCGACCACACCCGCGGCGGCCACCACGCCGACGAACCGGCGCGTCGCCCGCGCGCGGGCCGCGCGGGCCGCTTCCTTCCGCTGGTACTTCTCGGCGATCTCGGCATCGACCAGCACCTTCCGGCGCCGGCCCGGCCCGGCCGTCGAGGGCAGGCTGCTCAACGCGTCGACGGCCAGCCCGATGCCCGGTCGCGGCCCCGTCCCCGCGGAGCGCGCCGCGGACATGTCGCCGGCGACGCTCGCGGTCGCGCCGCGCAGCAGCGCGCGATGGGCGGCGTGATGTGCCGGGGTGCAGTACCGGCGCGGCGGGCGCCCGTCCTCGACGTCCGGCACGGTCTGTGTGCAGTCGGGCAACGCGCACTGCGGCCGATCCACGACGCCCCCTAAGATCACCACGCGCGGTCGCTCCAGCACGTCGAACCATCTCGACAACGCGGGACTGCGAGTCGCGCCAAATACCCATCTCCATTTTCCTCAGACAAGACAGGTGCTGGCAAACCCATGCTGGCCTGGGGAAATGTTGAGAATGCGATCATCGCCGTTCGGCGACGGCATCACTGCTACCGACGGTCATGGAACGCGCGGTCGAGCAGCTCGTTCGGATCAGCACGACCGTCGGCGGCGAGGTGGCGGTGCAGCAGACCGTGACCCGTCCGGGGACAAGTGCCACCATCAGTGTGATCATCGGCCACACTGATCATGCTGGCCGCCCGGGGCCGGCTGCGAAGCGTGGGAGGCGCCGTGGCCCCAAGATCACCCAGACGGGCCCCGACGTCCACGACATCCCCGCCGACGACCGCCTCCACCAGGAAATCCGCGGCCCAGCGGGCGCCGGGGATGAGCGTGCCGGAGAAGGTCGAGCGGCTGTTCGCGACTGTGAAGCCGGCCGGCGGGCTCGGCCGCGAGTACACCCACCCCGAGATCGCCGAACGCGCCGCCGCGGCCGGCTACGCGATCTCGCCCAGCTACGTCTGGCAGCTGCGCCACAACCCCGAGAAGCGGCCCACGATGCGTTCGCTGGAAGCACTCGCCGCCGCGTTCGAGGTGCCCGTGGCGTACTTCTTAGACGACGACGCCGCCACCGCGCTGCGTGATGACCTCGCGCTGCTCGCCGCCCTGCGCGACCCAGCAGTTCGTGACCTCGCCATCCGCGCCTACGGCCTGTCGGCCGAGACCGTCGCCGCCCTCGCCACGTTCGCCGACCGGGCCCGGGAATGGGAAGGGCTCGGCCCTCCCTCTCTCACCGACGCGCCGACTGACCTCGGGTGAGGTCGGTCGTGGTCATCGTGGTTCGCCAGCTACAGGCGATGGCCGGGGGCCGGGGCGACGGATCGTGACCGCCGTTCCGTAGGTCGCCGCGACCCTCTGATCCACGCACGGCGCCGCCCGGCCGAGTGCCCCCTGCCCAGCCGGGCGACATCGTCACCGGCGAAGCCCGCCCCACCACTCCAGGACCCCCACGTCGGAGAGGATCACCAGCAGCAGGACCACCACGACGGCGCTGATCATCCACCGGGTCCAGGGGGCCCAACTGTCGGCGGCGACCGCCGAGCAGAACGCCGCCCAGGCGCCGTGTCCAGGCATGCCGCTCCCCATTCCGCTACTGCACATCGTTTTCCCCTCCAGGGGTGAGAAACCGTCACCGGACGATTCGCCGGTATCTGTTTTGCGAGCCGCGGGGGCCTCTGGACAATGTGTACCGGAGTGGGGCGTGGGCCCGCAAACGACGCGCAACCGGGTGATGATCTCGCCGTCCTGTCATTCTCGACCGGGAGCTGGCGCGGGGGACGCGACTCTACGCAACCGGGTCTGAGCTGGTTAGATCAGGTCAGCAGGGCGAGCAAACGAGCAACCGGGAAGATCCGCAGGTCGCGCCGCACATGGGCTGTCTTTCTCCGATGTCTTTTCGCCATGGAAAGCCGGCCAAGCCGTTTTTCTGTCATTGTCGGCATGTTTAAGTCGCTGCAGTTATCGCAATATATGCCTGCATCGGGGGTGAAAATTCGTGCCCCTGTTCCACCCATTCGGAGCAGCTTCGACGACGGGAGGGGTGGCGTGGCCGACATCGACGACATCAAGCAGCGCGGCGGCATGATCGCCCTGCTCCCCGCCGACCGCGACCTCGTCGTCGTCGTCGTCGACGGCGACGACACCGCGCCCGACGAACTGGCCGGGGACATGTACCGGGTGGAAACGCGACGGGCTACTCATCCCGCAGGGCATCACCGCCAAGGGTCGGCCGCTGGATCGACGGCCACGAGGCCGCACTGATCGCCGTGAAGAAACCCATCGGCTGTGGCTCGGCGGGGCGGCCCCCGACCCGCCACCCAGAGGCAACGACAATGACTCATAATCGAACGTATGTTCGACCGCGAGGGCGAAGCGCCAGACGTGCTGGACAGCGCGGACCCGGCTGTCCGTCGCTGCGATCCGCCGGTGCCGGTGTGGGTGGACCTCGCTGCGCTCACTCAGCAGCAGCGTTACGGGCGTGGGCACCGATCCGGTGGTGTGTTCGTGGGCGGTGTCGTCCGGGCGATCATGTGGGCCCAGGTCATGACCGAGCGCGCGTTCTGGCTCGGCGTGGTCACTTGCGAGCTGGAGCGCGGCGGCGTGCCGGTCCTCACCGCCCCGGCCGTCGTCCCTCAATGGGCCATTACGCGGCGCCGGCCCGGCACCGGCCGCCGGCAACAGGGCAAGGCCAGCAACCGGCCCACGCTCGCGCAGCGGCGTTCAGGACCCCGTTCGCGCCGGCGGTGAACGAAGCCTGGGGCGGCCTCAGGAGCCCGCGACGAGGACTCTGCTTCCGCCCGGAACGGGCGTGTCGAGATCGGGTACCGGTTCCCCGTCGAGGCGGAGTCGTCCGGCCGCGTGGTGCCGCTCGATGCTCTCCTCGGACAGCCCGGCAGCGAGGGCGAACTCGCGGACGGTGCGCGTGGATTCCTCGGTCACCAGGTCAGCATGTCGGACCGGGGCACATGCCCCCTGACCGTGGCGGCTCCATGACGCGCCACTGCACTCTGCGGTACGGGTTCGGGGACGAGCTCGCAGACAGCACGCGCCGCGGCCAGGTGCGAGCCCCTCGCTCTACGGTTTGTGCAGGTGGATCAGTGGTTGGTAGTGACCTCGGGGTCGCTGGCCGGGTCGTATCGGTGGCCGATGTGGCTGGCGGCCTCGGCAGCGCTGTCCAGCGCGAGCCGTAGCCCCTCCACGTCGGACTTCACGCGCCCGTCACCGAGGTAGCGGCCGAGCTGCGCCCGCAGCTCGTTCACGTCCAGCCGGTCGGTGTCCGAGTACGGCTCGCCGTGCTCATCCAGGCGGGTCGCGCTGGCGTGCAGCTGGTCGATGAGCTGCGGCAATCGGGCCGCCGCGACGCCGAGGTTGCGCAGCGTCGACGCCAGCTGCGGGGCCGGTAGCCGCACCGTCATGGTCGCGCGGTTGAGGTAGCGCACCAGCTCCGCCACCGCGGCCGCGGCCGCGGTGACGCTCTCCGGGGTGTGCGGGCCGTCCAGGGCGAACGCGTCGTGCACCCAGGCGTCCGGGTCTTCAGGGGCCGTCATCAGCACACCCTCCCACCGGGCCCCGACTGGAACGACCTCGCCGCGGAGCCTGGGGAGTCGTGGGGTGTGGGCCCGCTGCGGGCGACGTCGTTCTGGCGGGCGCAGCGGCACCCACGACGACTGCACCCAGGACGGCTGCACCTACGACGACGGGGATCGGCTGAGTCACGTCGTGGAGCGGTGGTGGGCCGGGCTCATGCATCGGTGATGTCCTGTCTCGTCAGGGATGGGCGTGTCCGAGTGCGTGCTCGACCGTGGCTTCCCTTGCGGCCAGGTCTGCGGTGCACTGGCCCTTCGCTCCGTACAGCCGCCGAAGGGCGGCGAGGTGCAGCAGCTCGCGCAGGGGGTAAATCGGGCTGCCCGCCGACCTGGCTCACCACGCTCGAGGCATCACGACCGACCCGGCCAACGTCATCTCCGGCGCCTTCGGCGACAACCTGCTCAAGGCCAGACTCCGGGCGCACTCGGACGTCGCCGCCGAGCACCACGCGGATCTGATCGCCACCCAATGCTGATCATCACTGCTTCGGGCCGGGCCCAGGGCGCTGGTGCCCGTGGCTTGCGTCGCACTCACACAGCGAAGGGCCCCTGACCTTGGTCAAACTGTTGATCGTCGACGACCACACCATCTTCCGGGCCGGGCTCGTCCGGCTTCTCGAGGAGGGTTGCAGCGTCGATTCGGTCGCTCAAGCCACGGACGCCCAGGGCGCGCTCGAGCTGGTGCGCGAGCAGCCGTTCGACGCCGTTCTCCTCGACATCAACCTGCCGGTCAAGAGCGGTCTCGAGCTTCTGCCCGCGCTGCGCGCTGTGGCGCCGCGACTGCCCGTGATCATGCTGAGCATGTACTCGGCCGAACAGTACGCACTCCGGGCCTACGAGGCGGGCGCCAGTGCTTACGTGTCCAAGGACATGGATGCCGACGTGTTGATGGCGGCCATCCGCAAGGTGGTGTCCGGAGGCCGTTACATCACGCCGGACGTCGCCGATCAGATGCTGCGGAAGATCGACGCGGTGCCTGGGAACAGTCCGCACCTGCAGCTGTCCGAACGTGAGTACAACGTGATGATCAGGATCGCCACAGGCACCAGCCTGACGAGCATCGCGCAGGAGATGCACCTGAGCGTGAAGACCGTGAGCACCTATCGCACCCGGCTGCTGACAAAGCTCGGCCTCGACGGCAACGTCGAGCTGGTGCGGTACGCCCTCCAGCATCGGCTCATCGACTGAGCCTGAGCTGAGCGGCGGCCTCGAGTGCCAGCGAAGAAGCGGCGTCGGGCAGGCAGTCCCGCCCCCAGTTTTCCCGCCGGTGCGGCGGCCCGACAGGGGCATGGAGACTAAGCGGAAACGTGCGAAGCGAACATCGGCACTGACCGGATCAGGGCCGCACGGCCACCTGGATGGTCAGGCCGCCGGTGGGTGCGTTGCCGATGGTCACCTCGCCGTTGACCCGCCGGGCCCGCTCCCGGATGCCGACCAGGCCCAAGCCGGTCGGCGCCGGTCCCTCCTCGGGGAACCCACGCCCGTCGTCGGCGGCCTCCAGGCGTATCGAGTCCTCGTCCCGCGCGAGCGTGATTCGGACGTGCGATGCCTCGGCGTGCCGGGCCACGTTGGTGAGCGCCTCCTGGACGATCCTGAAGAGCTCGAGCTCGACCTCCGGCGCGAGCTCGAAGGGTTCGCCGGGCAGGTCGACCGTCGTCTCCACGCGGTATCGCGCGGTGAACCGGGTTGCGAGGTCCTGGATCGACGCGTGGAACCCGAGGTGGTCGAGCATGTGGGGCCGCAGTTCATCAGACAGGCGGCGGACCGCTTCGATGGTCTCCTGCGTCGCGTCAGTGACCTCGCCGGTCAGCCGGAGCAGGCAGTTGGCCTCGTCGGCGACCATGCCACCGGAGTTCTCGATGCGCGTCCTGAGCCGGGTCAGGTCGAACTTCACTGCCGTCAGCATTCCGCCGATCACGTCGTGTAACTCAAGGGCGATCCGGCCGCGTTCCTCGTCCTGGATCGCCTCCACCATCGAGACGAGCTGGCGCAGCTGGGCACGCGACTCGAGCAGGTCGGCGTGCGCCTGCTCCCGCTCGGTGACGTCGATCCCGATACCCACCACAGCCGGCCGGCCGCGGTAGTCGACCTGCGACCCGTGCAGCTCGATGGTTCTGTGCCCCAGGCCGCGCACGTGGGGGCGGACGACGAAGTGGTCGACCGGCCCCTCCGCCGCGATCCGCTTCTCGTACTGCGCTACGAGCGTCTCTCGCTGTTGGGGCGGTGCCACATCCGCGAGACGCCGGCGCATCAGCCGGTCCGGGGTGGTTCCGAAGAACGCGGCGAAGCTCCGGTTGACGTACTGCATGACGCCGTCCTGGATCAGGTAGATGCCGGCCCCGGACTGGTCGACGATCCCGTTGAACAGCTGGACGATGTCGGCGGCATCGCCGTCCTCGAGCACTGCCACACCCAGCACTGTAGCCAGAGCGCCTGGTGCGTCCTGTCGGAGAAATCCGACAGGGACCCCCGCCGTCTTCCGACTCCGGCACGGGCACCGGTCTTCACAGAATGAGCGCACCGCCACGCGCTATCTGGAGGACAGTGTCGATGACTTACCACCCGCCGTTCCGCGACATGCGTTTCGCACTACACGAGGTCCTCGACACGGCATCGGTGCTATCGTCGGCCGGGATCGAGATCGATCGCGACACGATCGACGGTGTCCTCGAGGGCGCCGGCGAGATCTGTGCTCGGGTGATCGCCCCGCTCAACGGCCCCGGCGACGTGCAGGGTGTCCGGCGCGATGACGAGGGTGTGCACACCCCGGACGGGTTCCAGGAGGCCTACGAGCGCTACGTCGCCGGCGGCTGGCCGTCGGTCGACGCCGACGAGCACCACGGTGGTGGCGGCCTCCCGCTCGTCGTCGGCTCCCTGATCAAGGAGATGCTCGCGTCGGCCAATCCCTCCTGGGCGCTCTACACCAGCCTGTCTGCCGGTGTGTACCGGTGCATCAACGCCAACGCCGACGAGGAGCTCAAGCAGGCGTTCCTCCCGAACCTGGCTTCCGGGCGCTGGACCGGCACGATGTGCCTCACCGAACCGCACTGCGGCACCGACCTCGGCCTGCTGACCACCCGGGCGGTCCCCCGCGGCGACGGGGCCTACCGGATCTCGGGCACCAAGATCTTCATCACCTCCGGTGATCACGACCTCACCGACAACATTGTCCACCTCGTCCTGGCGCGCACACCCGATGCACCCGCGGGTACCCGTGGAATCAGCCTCTTCGCGGTGCCCAAGCGCCGGATCACCGACGACGGCGAGCCCGGGCCTGCCAACGGGGTGCATTGCGACGGCCTCGAGTCGAAGATGGGGCTGCACGGCAGCGCGACCTGCGTCCTGCGGTTCGATGACGCGGTCGGCCACCTCGTGGGCGAGGAGAGCCGGGGCCTGGCCGCGATGTTCGTGATGATGAACGGTGCACGTCTCGGCACCGGCGTGATGGCCCTCGGTGTCGCCGAAACGGCGGGCCAGGCGGCGCTCGCCTTCTCCCGGGAACGACTGCAGTCGCGGGCCCCCGGGTCGCTGCACGACCCGGCACAGCCGGCCGACCCGATCATCGACCAGCCCGACGTCCGTCGCATGCTGCTGACCCAGCAGGCGTGGGTGGGCGGGTCCCGCCTGTTCCTCTACTGGCTCTCGCTGCAGACCGATCTGCGCCGGGAAGCGACCGACCTCGGGGTTCGGGTGCAGGCCGACGACTTGCTCTCCCTGCTCACCCCGGTGGCCAAGGCCTTCGTCTCCGACCGGGCGGTCGAGGTCTCGTCCTTGGCGATGCAGGTGCTTGGCGGCGCGGGGTACATCACAGACAACGGCGTCGAGCAGTCGCTGCGCGACGCCCGGATCCTGCCGATCTACGAAGGCACCAACGGGGTGCAGGCGCACGATCTACTCGCTCGCAAGGTCATTGGTGACGGTGGGCGCCGGATGAAGCAGCTCCTGGAAATGGTGTCCCAGTTCACCGACCGGATCGCCGGGACGCCCGAGCTCGCGCCGTTCGGCACGGCACTGTCCACCCTGACCGAGCAGATCCGCGAACTGAACACGGAACTGATCGCCGGGGCCGAGCAGGACGAGCTCCGCGTGGGCACCAGCGCGGTCGACTATCTCGACCTCGTGGGGCACTACCTCATCGCCTGGTTCTGGGCGCAGGCCGCCGAGACCGTCGTGACGCTCGGCGACGCCGCCACCGCATACCACGAGCGCCAGCTCGCCCTCGCGCACTTCTACATCGACAAGATGCTGCCCACCACGGCTGCCCTGGTGCTGCGCGCGCGGTCCTCGACCGCGGTGCTCATGAACCCGGCCGCGATCGCCGGCTGACCACCCGTCCGTCCCTCCCCTCATCACCACGAAGGATTGACCATGAGCATGGCTACTGACCTCTTCGGCCTCGACGGACGTACTGCGCTGGTCACCGGCGGATCCCGTGGGCTCGGTCTGCAGATCGCCGAGGCCCTGGGCGCCCAGGGGGCCCGCGTCCTGATCAGTTCGCGCAAGGCCGACTCCCTGGAGAGCGCCCAGGAACACCTGTCCGGGCTCGGCGTGAAGGCGGAATGGATCGCTGCCGACTGCAGCAAGGAGGACGAGGTGGTCCGACTCGCCGAGGAGGCGGTGGAGCGCCTCGGCACGGTCGACATCCTCGTCAACAACGCCGGCGCCACCTGGGGAGCGCGCACCGAAGACCACCCGCTGGCCGCCTGGGACAAGGTGATGAACCTCAACGTCCGCTCGCTGTTCCTGCTCTCCCAGCAGATCGGGAAGCTCTCGATGATCCCGGCCGGGTCCGGGCGCATCCTGAACCTCGCCTCGATCGCAGGACTGCGCGGCAACGGCCCCTCCTCGACCAAGACCATCGCCTACAACACCAGCAAGGCTGCAGTCATCAACTTCACCCGCGCCCTGGCCGCCGAGTGGGCGCCACACGGCATCAACGTCAACGCACTGGCGCCGGGCTTCTTCCCCTCGGACATGACCCGGGGAACACTCGCGAACCGCCTCGACCAGGTCGTCGCGCGCGTCCCCCAGGGCAAGATCGGTGACGGCGAGGACCTCAAGGGCGCGGCACTGCTGTTCACCAGCGACGCCGGCAAGCACATCACCGGGCAGGTGCTCGCGGTCGACGGCGGCGCGACCGCGATCTGACCGGTCATTCCCACGGCAACGACGCGAGGAGTATTCCGATGAGCGACAGCACCCCCGGCGCGGTCACGATGCGGCGCGACGGCCGCATCGCCGTCATCACCGTCGAGAACGAGGCGAAGAAGAATGCATACACGCCCGAGATGATGGAGCAGCTCAGCGACCACCTGACGAGTTTCGAGGAGGACGACGAACTCTGGGCCGCGGTCTTCTGCTCGGCCGGCCAGGACACGACCGCTGGCCTCGACATGCCCAAGTTCTTCGGCCCCAACGCGACCGCGAAACCACGCGACCCGGCGAAGGTGGACCCGTTCGGTCTGGGTCGCCAGTGCACAAAGCCGGTGATCGCCGTCGTCCAAGGCCTGACGTTCACGGTCGGCATCGAGATGATGCTCGCGGCCGACATCGTCGTCGCCGCCGATACGGCGGTGTTCCAGCAGCTCGAGTCGAAGCGTGGCATCGCGCCCATCGGTGGCGCCCACTTCCGCTACCTCACTCGGACCGGCTGGGGGAACGCGATGTACCACCTGTTCCTGTGCGACCGGTTCGACGCCCAGGAAGCGCTGCGCTTGGGTTTCGTGCAGGAGGTCGTCCCGTTCGGCCGGCAGATCGACCGGGCGATCGAGCTAGCCCGCGAGATCTGCACCAACGCACCGCTGGGCATCCGTGCGACCAAGGTCGGTGCCAGGGCCTTCCTCGAGGCCGCGGAGCAGGCAGCCGTCGACCAGATCCCGACAATCCGGGAGACGGTGATGAGTTCCGAGGACTGCAAGGAAGGCATCCAGTCGTTCATCGAGCGCCGCGACGCGGTGTTCCAGGGCCGTTGAGCCGGCACGAGCGGAGATAGCCATGCCACCGATCACCCACACCAGCGAGCTGTCCTCCACCGTCCACTACGAGACCCGGGGCGACGTCGCCGTCATCCGGCTGACCAACCCCCCGGTGAACGGCCTGGGTGACACGCTCCGCACCGGGCTGGCGGCAGGTATTGCCGCAGCTGCCACCGACGACGCGGTCCGCGCCGTCACCCTCGTCGGCGAGGGCAAAGGCTTCTGCGGCGGCGCAGACCTGCGCCAGTTCGGGACCCCCGCAGCGACGGCACAGCCGACCGTGTCCGAGGTCCTCCAGCAAATCCGTGACCTGGCCAAGCCCGTCGTCGCCGCCATCCACGGATTCGCGCTCGGCGGTGGCTACGAGCTGGCCCTGGTGTGCAGCCACCGCATTGCGCACCGGGACGCCACCATCGGCCTGCCCGAGGTCGACGTCGGCCTGCTGCCGGGTGCCGGCGGAACCCAGCGCCTGCCCCGCCTCATCGGCACCGACGCGGCGCTGGAGCTGATCCAGAACGGCACCACCGTCCCGGCTCCGCGTGCCGCCGAGCTCGGCATGATCGACGCCTGCGTCGACGACGACGTCCTCGACGCCGCCCTGGCCTACCTCGACGACACCGGCGTCGCCGGAGCGCAGCCGCGGCTGGACGACCTCCCACCGCCGGCCGCGGGGGACGCGGACTTCGCGGCCGCCCGCCGACGGGTCCGTCCCAGCACCCGCAACGGCGTAGCCCAGCTGGCCGCGATCGACTGCGTGGAGGCGGCCACGCAGCTCCCCATCGAGGAGGGTCTTCCGCTCGAGCGCGCGAGCTTCCTCCGACTGCTCGAGAGCACCGAGGCCAAAGCTCTGCGTCACACCTTCTTCGCCGAGAAGCAGGCCGCCAAGGTCTTGGACATCGATCGGTCGGTGCAGCCCAGGCCGGTCGAGCGGATCGCCGTGATCGGCGCCGGAACGATGGGCACCGGCATCGCGATGGCGTTCGCGAACAGCGGCCTTGCCGTCGATCTGATCGAACAAGACCGGGCGGCGCTCGAGCGCGGCATCGAGCTGGTCCAGCGCAACTACGAGGCGACCGCGGCGAAGAGACGTCTCGACGCCGTCCAGGTCGAGCAGCGGCTCGCGCTCATCACCCCGAGCCTGGATCTGGACGTGGTGGCCCAGGCGGACCTCGTCGTCGAAGCAGTCTTCGAGGACATGGCCGTCAAGAAGGACGTCTTCGCGAAGCTGGATGCCATCGCCAAGCCCGGTGCCGTGCTGGCATCGAACACGTCCCGTCTCGACATCGACGAACTCGCCCGCTCGGTGTCGCGCCCCCGGGACGTGATCGGGCTGCACTTCTTCAGCCCCGCCCACGTGATGAAGCTGCTCGAGGTGGTCCGCGGTGAGTCGACCGCCGACGACGTCATCGCGACGAGCATGGCCGTGGCCCGCCTGATCAACAAGGTGCCGGTGCTGTCGAAGGTGTGCGAGGGCTTCATCGGCAACCGGATGCTCACGCCGTACCGTCGTGAGGCGGATTTCCTGCTGGAGGAGGGGATGACGCCGGAGCGGGTCGACCGGGCCCTGGAGACGTTCGGCCTCGCGATGGGGCCGTTCCGCATGTCCGACCTCGCCGGCCTGGACATCGGCTGGGCCGCGCGGAAGCGACTGGCACCGACCCGGGACACTAGCCTGCGCTACTCCCGGGTGGCCGACGTGCTCTGCGAGGCCGGCCGGTTCGGCCAGAAGACCGGTGCCGGCTACTACCGCTATGCCGAAGACAGCCGGAAACCGGTCGCCGACCCGGTCGTGGAACAGATCATTCGGCAGTGCGCCGAGGAGGACGGCGTCGAACGCCGTGAGATCACCGATGCCGAGATCGTCGACCGATGCATGCTCGCGCTCGTGAACGAGGGCGCACGGATCCTCGGTGACGGCGTCGCGCAGCGGGCCTCAGACATCGACGTGGTGTACATCGACGGGTACGGCTTCCCCGCGTATCGGGGCGGTCCGATGTACTACGCCGAGACCCTGGGGCTCGCCGAGGTGCTCCGTCGCATTCAGACGTTCGAGGCCGCGCATGGTGCGTACTGGGCCCCGGCCCCGCTGCTGGAGCAGCGAGTGGCCGAGGGCAAGGAGTCATTCGACTGATCTGTTACGGAAACCGGCGTCGCCCTGCCTGCTGAGAGCAGTCGCGGCGCCGGTTGCCACCACCGCTCGCCATCGGGACACATCGTGGTCTCCCTCCGGAAGGACCGGATTTCTGTGGCTATCGAACACGTCGCGGAAAGCGCGGAAAGTACCGAGCAGGCGCCCCCGCGCCACAGCGGCATCACGGCCTGGTCTATGACCGGTGTCGTCATTCTGCTCTACATGATCAATTATGCCGACAAGGCGGTGTACGGAATCATCGCCCAGCCGCTCGCGCGCGAACTTGGCTTGACGGCCGCGCAGATCGGCATGGTCGGCAGCCTGTTCTTCCTGATCTTCACGCTGGGCGGTCTCACCTCGGGCCTGCTGAACCGCTGGCTGGGGCTCCGGTGGGCCCTGCTGGCCCTGGCGATCGTCTGGTCGGCGGCGATGCTACCGGTCGTCCTCGCGGCCACCCTCGCCGCGCTGATCGCCGGCCGGATGCTCCTCGGGCTCGCCGAGGGACCGAGCTCGGCACTCATGCATGCGGCGGTTTACTCATGGCACGCGCCGGCCAGGCGCGGCTTCCCCAGCGCCCTGCTGCTCAGCGCAGTCTCCATAGCGAAGATTATCTTCGCTCCGATCCTGACCTGGGTGACCGTCTCCTACGGCTGGCGGGCAGCGCTGATCACGATGGCTGTCCTCGGACTGGTCTGGTCCGTGCTGTGGCTGGCGACCTGGTCCGATGGCCCGTACACCGCCCGTAAGCACGACGCGTCGGCGTCGGACGCAGCTCCGTCGGTGCGCTGGACCTCGATCTTCCGGGCTCCCACGTTCGTCTTCGGCTCGCTGCTGTTCATGTCCTACTACGCGTTGCAGACCGTGATCCTCACCTGGCTGCCGTCGTACTTCGAGCTGGGCCTCGGATTCTCCGCCATCGAGGCAGGATCGATGTTCGGCATCCCCAGCCTGGTCGCCCTCGCCGTCATGCTGACCGCCACGCGCCTCAGTGACCGGATGGTCGCCCACGGCGCCACCGTGCGGAAGGCCCGCAGCGTTCTGGCCGCCGGCGGGGTGCTGGTAGGTGGGGCCGTACTGCTGTTCGTTCCCTACATCGGCTCCCCGATGGCCGTGGTTGCGTTGATCTCCCTCGCGTATGGCATCGCTTCCGTGGCCGCGCCGCTGCTGAACACCGCGGTGTCGGTCATCTGCCCGCAGCAGCAGCTGGCCGGCACCCTCGGTGTGTACATGGCGATCATGGCGGTCGGGGGAATTTTCGCCCCGTGGCTCGCCGGCGTCATCGTCGACAACGCTGCTTCGCCGGCCGATGGGTTCGCGCTGTCGTTCCAGATCCTCGGTGCCGCCTCGGGTGTCTTCGCGGTCCTGGCGCTGCTGTTCATGAGACCCGACCGCGACCGGGATCGTCTGCTCGGTGCGAAGAAGGAGGACCTGGCATGAGGCTCCTCACCGGAATTGTCGACCTCGAACAGGCCGTCGGCACCCATCTCGGCTACAGGGACTGGCACCAGATCTCCCAGGAGCAGGTCGACCTGTTCGCTCGCGCCACCGGGGACGACCAGTGGATCCACGTGGACCCGGAACGAGCAGCCGCAGGGCCGTTCGGCACGACCATCGCACACGGGTTCCTGACCCTGTCCCTGCTGCCGTACCTGATTCAGCAGGTCTACCGCGTCGACGGACTCAGGATAGGCATCAACTACGGCGCCGACTCCGTGCGGTTCCCGGCCATCGTCCCCGTCGACTCGTGGGTCCGAGCAGGCGTCGAGCTCCTGCACGTCGAGCGGGGCACCTCCGGATCTCGGTGCCGCAGCAAGGTCACCGTCGAGCGTGCGGGCGGCGGCAAGCCGGTCTGCGTCGCCGAGACCGTGGCCCAGCTCGTCGAGTGAGAATAGAGGAGAGCACTGCGATGACCACAGTCCGCGTCGAGGACGTCACCGGACCGGTCCCGGAATACTGGGAGCCGGTCGACCTCTCCAGCCGCGAGCTCATCGACGAGTACGAACGCACCCCCTTGGCGGCTCGGGGCCTGCCCTCGAGCGTGTACGACTACATCCGCGACGGCGCCAGGATCGCTCCACAGCGAACCGCGCTCCTCTACGTCCCGGACGCGCACGACCCGGACTCCGCGGTCCACGTCAGCCACGCGGAACTTCTCCGGAAGATCACTCAGGCGGCCAACCTGTTTGGGGATCTCGGCGTGACCGGAGACGATCCCGTCTCGATCCTGACCGCGGGAGCCCCGGAGCCGCAGGTCGCCTTCTGGGGTGCCCAGGCCGCCGGCATTGCGAACCCGCTGAACTGGATGCTCGATCCGGACATGCTCGGCGTTCTGATCAGCACCGTCGGCTCACGCGTCCTCGTCGCCTTCGGCGGCGACGACGTCACCGATCCTTGGCCGAAGATCGACGCGATCCTCGACCACGCACCCTGTGTCGACACCGTGATCCGGGCCGGCGGTGCCCGCACGGGCCACGCCCCTCGCGGGGTCCGGTTCCTGCAGCTCGAGGACGAGCTCGAGCGCTACGACGGGGAGACGGTCGGGGGTCCCCGCGAGATCGGCTGGAACACGGTCGGCGGCATCTTCGCCACTGGCGGCACCACCGGAGCACCCAAGCTCGCGAAGGTGACGCACGGCGGGCAGATCTACGCCAGCTGGGGCTCGGCCATCTCGCACCAGGTGCCCGTCGGCGTCGTTCGCTTCGGCGGGTCCCCGATGTTCCACGTTCACGGCCTGGCCATCACCCAGCTCACCGCGCTGGCGCTCGGCGGAACGGCGGTCCTGCCCACCTCGGGCGGCTGGCGCGGCCCCGGTGTCGTCGACGAGTTCTGGAACCTCGCGCAGCGCTTCGCCGTGGACAGCGTGCCGCTCCTGCCCACGATTGCGAACCGCCTGGTCCAACGGCCAGAGGCCATCCCTGCGCACCACCCGATCGAACGAGTGACCAGCGGATCCGCCCTGCTGTCCGCCGAGATCGCCAATCGGTTCCGGCAGCTGACCGGGCTCGCGATCAGAGAGGGCTATGGCCTCACCGAAACGTCGGGGGCGGTCGTCTCCAGCCCACGCGGTATGGTAACGGTCACGGGAGCCGTGGGAATGCCCATCCCGTATACCCAGGCACGGGTGGTCCGCACGGACGAGGACGGCAAGCTCGTCGCGTGTGCACCCGGCGAGTCCGGCGTCCTGCACCTGCGCGGCCCGGCGGTGTTTGCGGGATACGTCGATCCTGCGCAGGACGACGGCGCGCTTCTCGAGGACGGCTGGCTCGACACCGGCGATCTCTTCAGCGTCGAGGAGAACGGCTTCCTGCGGATCACCGGGCGTCTCAAGGACGTCATCATCCGTGGGGGTCACAACATTGATCCCGCTGCCGGGGAGGAGGCCCTGTTCGCCCACCCGCGCGTTACAGACGCCGCCGTGGTCGGCATGCCCGACACCGATGCAGGCGAGGTGCCGGTTGCCTACGTGGTGCCCGCTCGGGGCGCCAACCTCGGCCTGCCCGAGCTCGCCGAGCACACGCGGCACCGGGTGCGGGAGAGGGCCGCCCTGCCGCGGGAGTACATCGTTGTCGACGAGCTGCCGAGGTCCCCGATCGGCAAGGTCGCGAAGAACCGGCTGCGTCTCGACGCGACCAGCAGAGTCTTCACGCGTCTGCTCGACGGCGCGGCGCTCGTGGGGCGCTACGAGCTGACCGCCGAGGACCACGGTGCCGCGGGCATCGTCGTGGACGTCCGGCTGCTCGACTACGACCACTGCTCGGCCGAGCGTGCGCGAGCCGCCCTTGCCGCCCTCACCGTCCAGCACCGGATCCACTGACACCCGACCACGCACCGGAGGCGTACGCCGATGACCACCTGAGGCTGCCGTCTACACCAGTGCCAGTGCCTTGATCGGTGCGGCCGAGACCGCCATCACGAGGAAGAACTCCACGCATGCCTGAAGCAGTCATCGTCGCGACGGCCCGCTCCCCGATCGGACGAGCCGGCAAGGGATCTCTCCGGGACGTGCGGCCCGACGACCTCACCGCCCAGATGGTCACCGCGGCCCTCGACCAGGTTCCCGCCCTCGACCACACACAGATCGACGATCTGATGCTCGGATGCGGCCAGCCCGCGGGCGAGGCCGGCTATAATATGGCGCGCGTCGTCGCCGTCCTGGCGGGACTGCTCGAGGTGCCCGGCACCACCGTCAACCGGTACTGCGCATCCAGTCTGCAGACCACACGGATGGCCTTCCACGCGATCAAGGCCGGCGAGGGAGACGTGTTTATCTCGGCCGGAGTCGAGTCGGTCAGCCGGTCGACGGCGGCGGGACGGTCCGACGGCCTGCCGGACACGAAGAACCCTCGCTTCACCGACGCGCTCTACCGCACCGAACGTCGCGCCCAGGGCGACGCCGAGACCTGGCACGACCCACTGCAGGACGGCCTCCTCCCCGACGTCTACATCAGCATGGGCCAGACCGCCGAGAACGTCGCACAGCTGATGAACATCAGCCGCCAGGAGCAGGACGAGTTCGGGGTCCGCTCGCAGAACCTCACCGAGAAGGCGCAGGCCAACGGTTTCTGGGAGCGCGAGATCGTGCCCGTCCCCCTCCCCGACGGCACCCTGATGAGCCGCGACGACGGCCCCCGGGCCGGTACCACCCTCGAGGCGGTCTCCCAGCTGAAGCCGGTCTTCCGGCCGGACGGGATGATCACCGCGGGCAACGCCTGCCCGCTCAACGACGGCGCGGCCGCGGTCGTTGTCATGAGCGACACCAAGGCCAAGGAGCTCGGCCTCACTCCCCTGGCCCGGATCGTGTCCACCGGGGTCACCGGGCTATCGCCCGAGATCATGGGCCTCGGCCCGATCCGGGCCACCCGCAACGCCTTGACCACGGCGGGAATGTCCATCGACGACATCGACCTCGTTGAGATCAACGAGGCCTTCGCGGTGCAGGTACTCGGGTCGGCCCGCGAGCTGAACATCCCGCTGGAGAAGCTCAACGTCAACGGCGGCGCGATCGCAGTCGGACACCCGTTCGGCATGACCGGAGCCCGCATCACAACCACACTTATTAACTCCCTGCAGTTTCACGACAGGCGGTACGGCCTCAAGACCATGTGTGTCGGCGGAGGCCAGGGCATGGCCATGATCCTCGAGCGACTCGTCTGACTGTGGATCTGCCAGCCCGGAGATGGTGTGGTCACCCGGACCGACCCGGACGCGCCGGGCGGTTCCGGGGTGTCGGTGTCGCTGGTCGACCGGGACACACCCCCCAGAGTGCACCTGGCTACACGGACACCCACGGCAGCAGTGAGGTTCCCCCGAGACCGCGGAGGCATCAGCTATAAGGGGTAGCGATGCCAGAGATCCGCAAAAAGTACGACCGGGAGTTCCGCGAGGGTGCGGTCCGGATCGTCGAGGAGACCGGGAAGTCGATCGCTGCGGTCGCCGGTGACCTGGGGGTCAACGAGGGCACCCTGGGCAACTGGTGCGCCCGGGCCCGGGAGGCCCGGGAGGGCACCGAGGGCCTGTCCAAGGGCGACATCGACGAGCTCAAACGGCTGCGGGCGCAGCACGCCGAGCTGCGGATGGAGCGCGATGTCCTCAAGCGATCCGTGGTCCTGTGGGTGAAGGAGGCGACGAAGTGAGCGTGGCCCGCTTCATCGCCGACCAGAGGACCAACTACCGGGTGCCGCACACGATCGCCTGCGCCCTGCTCGGGGTGTCGCTCTCGTGGTTCTACAAGTGGATCTCCCGGACGCCGACGCCGACCGAGCAGCGCCGCGCCGAGGTCGACGCCGCGGTCGCGAAGGCGTTCAAGGATGTGAAGGGGCTGCACGGCTCGCCCCGGCTGGTGGCCGATCTGCGCGAGGCCGGCTGGATGGTCTCGGAGAAGACCGTGGCCGACTCGATGCGCCGTCAGGGCCTGGTGGCCCGGGTGATCCGGCGCCGCAACGGGCTGACCCGGCAGGACAAGAGCGCGCCGAAGTTCCCCGACCTGCTCCGCCGGGACTTCACCGCATCGGCGCCCAACAGCCGCTGGGTGGGGGACATGACCGAGGTCCCGACCGCGGCCGGGAAGCTGTACCTGGCCACGGTGATCGACCTGTACTCCCGCCGGCTGCTCGGCGCGGCCACCGGCCTGCACCCCGATGCCCAGTTGGCCTGCGACGCGATCACGATGGCCGTGGCCGCCCGCGGCGGCGCCGAGCACATCGCCGAGGTCATCTTCCACACCGACCGCGGCTCGACCTACACCGCGGACAAGTTCACCGTGCTGTGTCGCCGGCTGCAGATCGGCCAGTCGATGGGCCGGGTCGGATCGTGCTTCGACAACGCCGCTGCTGAGGCGTTCTTCTCCAGCCTCGAGTGGGAGGTCCTGTCCCGCAGCGAGTTCGCCGGCGTTGCCCAAGCACGCGCCGTCGTGATCGACTGGTGCTACGGGTTCTACAACCACCAGCGACGGCACAGCGCCGCCGACGGTCAGTCACCGATCAACTACGAGATCGCCACTCTTAAACGAGAAGCGGCATAGAGAAGCCCTCCACGATCTCGGGGGAACCACAGCAGTGTCCATGTCGTGGGCGAGCGGGTGGTGGGTCTAGACGGTATGAGAGCCGGCGTTTCCTCCGCGGCTTGATGATGATCGTCGTTCGTCGCAGGTCAAGGTCGTTCGTCCTCGCTGCGCTGCGGGCGCTGCACCTGGACCTGGTCCTCGTCGACGATCTCTTGGCCGGGAGCGAGGCTGCGGCCAGCCGGGTGATCTGGGACGGCGGCGTGACCGGGAAGTGGGGCTGGGGCCTCGCTCACATGTGAACGTGGGTTGCCGACAGGAGTGGGTCCTGGCCGGTAGAGCCACAGATGTGGGAGGCTCCAGTGAGCGGGAATGATACGAGTATCGGGCTGGACGTGCACGCACGCTCGGTCGTGGCGTGCGGCCTCGACGGGCGGACCGAGGAGCTGTTCGAGCGCCGCCTGACCCCGGATCATGGCGAGATCGCGGCGTGGATCACGTGCTTCCCGGGCCGCTCACGGTCACCTATGAGGCCGGCCCGACCGGGTTCGGGCTCGCCCGATTCCTGGCCGGGCAGGGCATCGACTGCCAGGTGGCGGCGCCGTTGAAGCTGCAGCGCCCGTGCGGGGATCGGGTCAAGACCGACGTGATGCCCGGCACCTGGCCCGGCTGCTGCACCTGGGCGAGATCGTCGCGGTCACGGCGCCGAGCGTGTCCCAGGAGGCCGCATGAAACCTGGTCCGCTCCCGCGAGGACACCCGCGGTGATCGGGTGCCGGCCCGGCACCGGCTGTCGAAGCTGCTGCTGCGCCCGCTCGCATGTCCCCGGACACCCCCGGTCACACGGCCCTGACCAACCCTTCGGAACTACGCCCGCCCGAGGCGACACTCGGGCACTCGTGCTGTCCGGAACCCGATAAGCGATCCCTGACGACCAACTCCGATCGGAGTAGGTCGGCTCTCTGACTAATCAAGAATCGGGTCTGACAGCAAACGGAGGGAAGAGACGCAATACGACCCCCGCCCCCCGAGCTCCGCACGCTGGACGCTTACCACAGACTCATCGACCGGGTGAAAATCAAGGCGAGGTCCTCCTCGCGAACATCGCGAGGTGCAGCTGCCAGTACCCGCTGCTGCATGATAGCGCCTTCTACAAGGCCATCCACGTCGTCGCTGTTATAGCCCACGTCACCGACTCCATTGGGAATGCCAACATCGCGCATAAGTCGAGTCAACACTTCCGGCAGAAACGAACTCAGATCGTTCGGCTTGTCGGTCTCGGGCGAGAGCAATGCCGCTGCACGCAGATGGCGCTCCGGAGCCGTCTCAAAAGTGAATCGGAATGCCTCGGGGGCGGTGAGCGCCACCGCCATGCCGTGCGGCACCATAGGAATGCTGTCCGGATAGTCCTTCGGGCGAAAGTCCTTGACTCGACCTGCAATGGGGTAAGCGTTGGCGTGCGGGATGTGCACCCCAGCATTACCGAAGCCAAGTCCAGCAAACGTGGCGGCGAGTGCCATCGACGCACGGGCGTCCTCGTCCTCGCCGTGTTGCACCGCACGACGGAACGACGTCGCCATCAGCGTCAATGCCTTCTCCGCCCACATGTCAGACACCGGGTTAGACCCGCAGTACGGCACCCGTTCCTGTGGCTGCTTCCTCTGATACGAGGTGTAGGGGCGAGCAGTGAAGCTCTCCAGCGCATGGCAGAGGATGTCCATGCCAGCTGCTGCAGTGACACCGGATGGCTGAGTGACGGTTAGACCGGGGTCAACCACTGCAAGGCGCGGTCGCAAAGACGCATGACTAATCCCGGTCTTCACCTTCAGATCAAGCACGTCGAGAACACAAATGGTAGTGCTCTCGCTGCCCGTTCCCGTCGTGGTCGGGACCGCGACCAGGGGATTGAGCGGGTGATCGGGGGATTTGCCCTTCCCGATCGGGACGTTCACGTAATCCATCAGCTCGCCGGGGTTGGTCGTGAGCAGATTGACCGCCTTGGCGGTGTCGATGCTCGAACCGCCACCGACTGCGACGAACGCGTCCCACGGGCCGGATTCGCGGGCATACTCGATGGCCTGCACGAGGCTAGCGTCGCTAGGCTCGATGTGTACCCCGTCGTAAACGACCGCCTCAATATTGAACCCTCGAATGCCCTCCGCCACGCGTTGAGGGATTCCTGCCGCCGCGACGCCGGAGTCTGTGATCACGAGGACCCGCTGTGCACCCATCCGGCTAAGGTCGTAACCGATTTCATCGGCCGCACCTGGGCCGAACTTCAACTGAGGCGCGCCGTACGTAAACACTGCCTCGGGGTTGGCCGGCTGGTACTCAAGTTGCGTGCTCATTTCGTACTACCTCCCGACTGCCAATGTGGCAGCGCTATCGTGACAAACCGTAGTCACACTTACGAATCTTGCATTGCGATGCGGTCTCGGTAGTCCGTAATCAACTGCTTTCGGTCAATCTTATGTGACCCCGTCATGGGAAACGGCGTGCACCGAATCTCGATTCGCTTAGGCACCTTGTAACCAGCGACCTGCGAGCGACAATGGTCGCGCAGTTCCTCCTCGTCCACTAGAGCACCGTCGTGGACTGAAACGCAGGCGTGCACGGCTTCACCCCACTTGTCGTCCGGGACTCCCATCACAACCGCCTGCGAAACGTGAGGATAGTCGGCGAGAACAGCTTCCACCTCGGATGGCACCACCTTCTCTCCACCCGTGATGATCACATCGCGAGCACGTCCCGCGAGGTACAGGTATCCTCCGTTATCAAGATAACCTGCATCGCCGGTTCGGTGCCATATTGAGCCGTCCGCGTCGCATGTAAGTTCGGGCTGATTCCAATATCCCGCCATGAGATTGTCGCCAGCGACAGCGATCTCGCCAGATGTGCCCCTGGGCTGGACGCGCCCATCCTGGTCGACAATTCGCACCCGATTACCCGGCAGCGGGCGTCCGACTGACTTCAGGTGCACCCCCCCATTACGGTGGTCGTCCCCCGTCAGCGTACAAACATGCCCACACGTTTCGGTCAATCCGTACCAGTTAACGAACTCCGCGGCGGGAAATGCCGCCATGAGCTGTTCCAACACCGGAGGGCTCATCGGCGCACTACCGTAGCCGATCGATGTAAGACTCGGCAGTACCTCCCCACAGAACTCCGGAAGCTCCAGCATGTCACGCACAGTCGTCGCAATGAAACTGGTAGTGGTGACATTATGGCTCTTGATAGCGTGCACGATTCGTCTTGGGTCGAAGCGAGGCAGGAGCACCAGCGTCGCACCCGCCGCCGGCGCAAGGCCGAAGCCCCGAACGGACGCGATATGGAAGAGGGGTGCGTGAAGCAGAAACGTGTAGCCCTGCGTCAGGTTTGTCGGCATTGCACACTTGTAGATGTCGTTGGCTAATGCGCCATGCTGGATGACCACTCCCTTAGCGCGGCCGGTGGTGCCGCTGGTGTACATGATAAAGGCCGTATCCCTCGGGGCGGGAGCGGACGCCGTCCTCGCCGACCGCAGCGGCGAACTCAGCGCGCAAACGCGCAGGCTCCATCACAAACCTCCTGAATCGCGGTGCACCAAGGCAGACAAGGGTTGGCGCGGCCCTCGAGGCCGCCGGCGGGTCGCCTCGGCTACGGACGCCCGCCGTCAAGAAGGGGACCAGACCCTGTGAGATCCCGCATGCGGCGGCGCTGGCACCGTTCGTTGGGCTACTTGCCGTCGACGAGCACGCCCGGATTCATCACCAGTCCGGGGTCCACCGCCGACTTAGCTGCGTGGAGCGCGGAGGCGAACAGGTCCGGGCGCTGCTGGTCGTACCAGGGCCGGTGGAAGCGGCCCACGGCGTGGTGGTGGGTGATCGTGCCGCCGGCGGCCAGGACCGCCTCGGAGGCCGCTTGTTTGATCGCCGCCCACTGATGCGTCTCGGCTCCGCGCTTGGCGGGAGCCACGACCGTGTAGTACGGAGCAGGACCGTCAGGGTAGACATGGGTGAATCGGCAGGCGACAACCCCGTCCCCGCACTCTCTGCGGGCGGCCTTTGTCGTCGCTTCGACGACCCGGGCGTGCAGCTCCGGGAAGGCGCTCCAGGTGCAGGCGGTCTCGAATGTCTCCCGCAGAACCCCCATTCGCGTGTAGCCCTCTTTGTAGTAGGGCCCGCGCACGAAGAAGTCCCGCCACTTGCCTGCAGCGCCAGTGCGCGCTGCGTCGGGGGCAGATTTGCCCTGCAGCGCCTCTGCGCTCACTCGGCCACCATGATCAGCGCAGATCTGCGCGGCCCGCCGCATCCACGTGTCCATCGGATGGTCCGCCGACTCGAACGCTACGACTAGTACCGACTCGGTGCCGTCGGACGCGCCCGCGAGCAGGCTCTCGGTGGGATCAAGGAGGCGGCAGTTCGCCGGTGTAAGTCCGGACTGGGCGAGCGCACGCGTCGCAGCTACAGCCTTGTCGAAGTCCGTAAACGGCACCGACGTTCCTACCCGGAACGTCGGCCTGTCCTGCAGCCGCATCCACGCCTGAGTGATCACCCCGAGGGCGCCCTCCGAGCCGATGAACAGGCGATCGGCCGACACACCGGCACCATCGGCAGGCAGCCGTCGAGTCTGGACCGTGCCCTTTGGGGTCACCACGCGCAGGGCCTGCACGGAATCATCGATCTGCGTCAGCCCCGAAGCGAAGTGGCCGGCGGCCCGGGTGGCGACCCACCCGCCGAGGGTCGAGAACTCGAACGCCTGCAGGAAGAATCGCATCGTCAGCCCGTGCGGACGGAGCTGGTTCTCCATATCCGGGCCGAGGACCCCCCCCTGGATGAGAGCCGAGCGGGATTCGTGGTCGATCTCCAGCACCTGGTTCAGGTGACGAAGGTCGAGGGTGATGGCGCCGCGATAGTCGTCGGACACGATCGGCTCGATACCCTGGGCAACAGAGGAACCGCCACCGTAGGGGACGACCGCGACATCATTCTCGTGGGCCCAGTCCAGCACCGAGACGACATCCTGCTCGGTGCGCGGGAACGCTACGAAGTCCGGCGGATTGTCGAACTTCCGATCCAGACCGCGGGCAAAGTCGCCGAGGTTCTTACCCAGAGTGTGCTCCGCGCGTGCCCACGTGTCCGCCGCGCAGATCCCGGCGAGCGAGTCCGGCGGACTAACACGAGGCGACCGAAGCTCGATCTCCCCGATCTCCGGCGCCGGCGCCAGGTCCTGGATCGGAAAGCCAAACTTGCCGTGGATCATGCTACCTAAGGCGTGGACGTCCGCTTCGCTGATGCCAGTATCAGCGAAGCCCCACCCCCAGAACTTCCGACGCCGGTTGTCAAGATGTCCCTCGGTCATGGTTCCCCTTCTGGTAGTGCGGGTACTTTTCTGGCCCCAAACATGGTGAGCTAGCTAAGAAGATGCGGCAGCCCGGTGATTAGCCCGTACGCCGACCAGAGGCCGACGGCTCCGACAACGATAAGAATGATGTTCTCCCACCACTTATTTGTATATCCCGGCAGCATCTTCCTCTTGTCGTTGGTCAGCGCCAGTGTGCCAACGATGATCACCGGAGCCATGAGGCCGGCTGTCGCACTGCCTGCTACAGTCATGACGACTACATCAGGGAATGCTGGCAGCGCAAACAGCACAGGCACGCAGACCATAAGTACGAGCTGAATGGCTCGGAAAGGACGCGCTTTGTCGACCTGTGGGTACCTTTCCTTGTACTTCGGGAAAGACTCTGCAAACCGCTGAAGAAGATCTTCGTGTAGCCCCGCGCGTAACTGGTCAAGGAGCAGAACGAGGCCATCGCCAGCCCCAACCACAGTAGCCACGGCCCGATCGGGCCGAGCGCGAGCGACATCATCACACCGAGGTCTTCTAGCGAGGAGATCTGCCGGCCCTCGGGACGCATGACTTCGGCGGCCACGATCCAGACAGACAGATTGACCACGATGACAGCGATGACACCGGCTAGGAGGTCGATCCGCTGTAACCGCAGAAACCTCGGCCCGTGCCAGCCCTTGTCGCGAATGAACTCCGGATACATCAGGTTGCCCGCGGAGCCCCCGATGGCCCCGATTATCGCGGCCGCGACGAGGAGCGTGGCGAACGCTCCGCTGTTCGGCGGGCGAGAGAAGGCGAGGCCGTGGACGATCTCGCCAGGGTCCGGCTGCGAGGCGATGGCAGCGTAGAGGAACGTAATCACCAGGATGGCGACCTTGATCCGCGCGATGATCTCCAGGATCGAATAGGCCTTCGGCCGACTCAGCACCAGCCACGCTACCGCCGCCACCAGTAGCGTCCACAGGAACGGACCCCAGGTGTCGCCGCCGAACCCCAGGAAGATGTGGTGCAGTGCGCTGCCCACAGCGACGACCATGTAGGTCTGCAGGATGAACCCGCTCAGCAGCGCCAGGGACCCGACGATCACCGGGAGTTTGCTCCACAGAGCACCGAAGCCAGCGATGACCGTCTCGTCGCCGACAGAGTTGCATAGCCCGTACTTCGCAATCGCGCTCGTGAAAAAATACCGACTGATGAGCGCCAATGCTAAGGCCCACATCAACGAGTAGCCGTAATTTGCGCCGGACACCGCTGAGTCGACGAGGTCACCGGCGCCCATCCAGGCCATGCTGACCAGGAGCCCGGGCCCGACGCCCTTGACGTAGTCCTGCCATCGCCGTGGTGGGGTAGCGCCGACACCTTCGCGCCTACCTATCCCATTTTGGGCGGCATTCGAGTCGCTCACTGCCATGGGAGCGCCTCCTCTGTGGTGTTCGTCGGTTGCGGAAGGCCCGCCCCACCTGGGGACGCGAACTGCACGCCAGTTGTCGACGACGGCGGGTGCTGGAGCGCAGGGACTGCCGTGTCAGGCCCGACCGCTTTGGTCAGGCCATCTTCGCGCGACAGCGACGGTATGACCTGAACCACGAACGCGCAAGAGAAATTTCGAATAACGGTCTTCAGCTTCCACGATGCGGAATCCCACGCCTCGAAGCGTCGACGATGGCCGGATGCATGTAGCCGAGGTGGTGGTGCAGCGCCTCTGCGGCAGCCTCCGGCCGAGCCGCGGCGATGAAGGTCAAAATCTCGCGGTGCTGAGCCCGCAGGTCTGCCGCCACCTGCTCCCACGGACCCAGCGCCTGCATCGCGTCGAGGCGGTGGCGCTCCACGGCGTCTCGCAGGGCGCCGGCCAAGCATCCGAGTAGGCGGTTCTGGCAGGTCAAGGCGATGCCAGCGTGAAAGCTCGAGTCGAGAGCGTTGAAGCGGGCGCGGTCGATCCCTGGTCGCTCCATCTCTTCCAGCACACCCTCAAGCTGCTGAATGTCCTCCCGCGATGCCAGGACCGCTGCCTCGCGGGCCGCCCACTGCTCCACCATCAGACGCGTCCTTACAACCTCGGTCTCGGTGAAGTTGCTCAACGCGATGTGGAGGCGAAGCATGCTCGTCAGCGCGTCGGAGGGCCCGCTCGCCAGCGCGGCCCCAGACTCTGGACCAGCCGTCGTGCGCTCAGCGAGAACGCCGATGGCTCGCAGCGATCGCACCGCTTCGCGTACGGACGCTCGGCTGACGCCGAGCATGTCGGCGAGCTGCCGCTCTCCCGGGAGGCGGTCACCACGCTGGAGGCTTCCGTGCCGGATCAGCGCCTCAATGTGGTCGATGACAAGTTGGTGGGCGCGCGCACTGCTGCCGCGCTTCGCACTCGGGTCGGGGTCCGGAACATCTTGCGTCGCCACCCGAAGGAACATACGGTACGTAACCAACGTTGATGGTCTGACCATAAGGTTGATGATGACGCCGACTAGCACTTCGTGGGGACAAACGAGGCAGGACTCTTCCAAGATGGGAAGTCTCGAGGGAGTTCGCGTCCTCGACCTGTCACGGATCCTTGCCGGACCATACCTGACCATGTTATTGGGCGATCTTGGTGCGGACGTCATCAAACTCGAGCGTCCCGAAGGAGACGACACACGCTCCTGGGGGCCGCCATTCGTCAACGGAGAGGCGACCTACTTCTGGAGTGCGAACCGGAACAAGCGGTCGGTCGTTCTCGATCTGCGTGATGATTCTGATCTAGCGGCGGCGCTTGAGCTCGCTGCCACAGCGGACGTCGTCGTGGAGAATTTTCGCCCCGGGGTCGCCGAGCGACTCGGGTTGGGATACTCGCAGGTCCAGAGACACAATCCCGGCGTCGTCTACTGCTCAATCTCGGCATTCGGTGACGAGCCTCAGGCCAGCGATCTTGCGGGCTACGATCTCCTCGTCCAGGCAGTTGGCGGCCTGATGAGCATCACCGGGACCGAGGAGAGCGGGCCAGCCAAAGTGGGGGTCGCCCTGGTCGACGTCCTCGCGGCGTTACACGGAGCTGTCGGCGTCCTTGCGGCGCTGCGGCACCGGGAGGCGACCGGGCAAGGACAGCGTGTCGACGTGACGATGCTGCAGTCGTTGCTGGCCAGCATGGTCAACCAGTCCTCGGCTTACCTCGGCACGGGTGTCTCCCCGGGGCGGATTGGCAATCGCCATCCGTCGATCGCGCCCTATCAGACATTGCGCAGCAAGGATGGCTCGATCGCCTTGGCCTGCGGGAACGACAAGCAGTTCCGATCGCTTGCCAGAAGCCTACAGCTGTCGACTCTGGCCGACGATCTGCGATTTCACACAAACGCAGATCGTGTCGCGCACTGCGACGAACTCATCGAAATCCTAGAGTCGCGATGCGCAACGATCCCCAAAACTGACCTTCTCGCGTTGCTGCGAGATGCCGGAGTCCCGGCCGGTCCGGTAAATTCGATCGGAGACGCGTTCGAAATGGCAGAGCAGCTAGGCCTGGACCCCACCCGGATGCTGAGCGTCGGGGATCGCAGTATCCCACAAGTCACTAATCCGATTCGTCTCTCGGTCACTCCAGTTCGCTATCGGCTCCCGCCGCCAGTTCTGCCCGCGCGGGGACCGGCCCGAGACTAGGTACGGCCGCCCGGCGGACCCATCAAGGTGTTCTGACATAATGGTGATGGCTAGCTGGCGACACGCCACGAACGGGAGCTATCGTCGGCGATCGGGACCAGCAAGATGTGGTCGGCTCGACCAACTGGGTTCGGTCAAAAAGGACTCCCGACGGCTGCTATGGCCCTCCGCTCTCCGCCTGGCACCTGCACCAGGCTCAACTCTACATGGGCTCGGTCGCGCAGTGCCAGTTCCCGGCCGATGTCCGATGATGCGCACGTTGAGCGTTGCCAAACCTTGATTCCGGTCCAGGGGCAGCTACGACCCAGCTCAGCACCTAGCATTACGATTTTGGCAGTAGTCTGGCCACCAGGCGGTCCACAGTTATCAAGCCGCCCGCGTTTCCTCCTCCTGCCGGGGGAGACATCACTCCAAGAGTCGATGCTCATTGCTCAGATCCGCCAACGCTCGCCTCTCTCGCGCACTCGTTTCCATAACCCGTATGATCGCGGAGCCCGCGGTAAGGAATAAACGATCCGAATGTCAAACCTGTATACTTGCAACGGCTACTCGCCCGCTATCGCCGACACAGCATGGGTCGCGCCCACAGCGACGCTGATCGGCGAAGTTCTGGTCGGAGAAGGTTCCGGCGTTTGGTACGCCGCCGTGCTCCGCGCCGACGAAGACTTTATCACGCTCGGCGTCGGTAGCAACGTGCAAGACGGCTCTGTGATCCATGCCGACCCCTCCTATCCGGTTCGGATTGGCGACGATGTAAGCATTGGCCACCGAGCAGTCGTTCACGGTGCAACAGTGCAAGATTCGTGCCTTATCGGAATGGGTTCTGTAATTCTTAATGGAGCGGTCATCGGGCACGGATCGCTTGTGGCCGCGGGGGCAGTCGTACTTGAAGGCGAGGAAATTCCTCCAGGATCGCTTGTGGCCGGGACGCCGGCGAAAGTCCGTCGTGCGATAGATCCAGATGGACTCTCATTGATCCGGAAAAATGCTCAGAACTACCGCCGACTACTTCGCCTTCATCAATCTGCCAAGGAACTCTGACGCAACGCCCTTGCGAGTGACGAACGTGCAAGGAACTGCAACGCTTCCCAGTAAGGTGATCTCAACGAGAAAGCGAGATGGTGCGGAGCGACACGGGCATCCTGGATGACCCGGATGGTGTTGGTGTGGGCGTGGGGTCCTCGATAGGGAGGTTCTCTTCCAATGCTCGACGTGCCCCGCGAACTCATCGAGCGGGTGGACCCGCCTGCTACGCGCCGAGCGCCGGCGGCGCGGCAACCGGGCGCCGCACCCGCACCTTGAGCTGCCGGCGAGAAGCTATCCTGGGGCTGGTGTGGTTCCGCAAGCACGAGGAGATGACCGGTGCCCGCTGCCGGGTTCGGTATCTCGCAGGCCCGCCGCCTACCGCTACCGCGATGATGTGTGCGTCGTAGCCGAAGATCTCGAGCAGGTCGCGAGTCTTGCCCGAGTCGTAGCCGCGGTTCAGGTGCATGCTCGGGCACTCGGGGAGCGGGCCGATCATGTCGCAGACTCCGGCCAGGGTCGGTACGAGCAGCGGTGAATCGTGATCGCCTGCGCGGGCGGCGATCAGGTGCAGTGGGATCCCAGCACCGCCGGCAGCCACGGAACACTTTTGTGCCCTGTTTGCCCCGGTCGACCGGTCTGCGCCCGGCAACCTCGCCTCCGTACGGTGCCTTGGTGATCGCGCCGTCCACGGACAGGTCCTCGAGGTCGAGGCCGATCATCCGGTCGTAGGCGGCCAGTGCGCGGCGCAGCTGGGCTTGTCCGACGCCGACCCGGGCCCAGTCGTCGAGGTGACGGCGGATGGTGCGGTCCGAGCAGCCCGGGCCGGCCAGGCGTTCGTAGCTGCTGCCGTGCACCAGCGCGGCGATCACGTGCCCACCACTGACCGGGTCCGCCGCACGCTGCATGGGTCGCAGCGTGCCTTGGTCGACGACGAGATCCGCGGGCTCGCGCTGCGCGACGGTTCGCAGCGCTGGCCCTGGGTCAGGGTCGAAGGCAGTGACGTCGACGTGGTCGGCCCGGTGGCTGTGTCAACCCAAACTGGCCCCCGGCGGGGGGCTATTGCTGTTCTGGCCCGTCGAAGAATCGCTCGCCGTCGTCGCCGAGCAGGAAGGTGAAGCGGGCGAGGTCGGCTTGGAGGTCGGCGAGGCTGTAGCCGCCGCTGGTGAACCGACGCAGCGACCCGGCGAAGTCGGCGGTGTCTGTGCTGTCGAGCCAGTCGCCGAGGAAGGCGAGCATCTCGACGAGTTCGGCGGCATCGCCGGCGTCGAGCCGGATCGGGCCGACAGATTCGCGGTTGTCGGACATGGGGCCCGACTCTAGGCCCGCCCGCGACGAGCACCGCGCAGATCACCTCTCCGCGCGGCGAGCCCGGGGCGGGGCGAGCGGGGAGCCGCAGGAGTTTTCAGGGACTTTTGATCTGCTGCCAATGTGGCAGTGCGGCCAAACTCAGCCGCCTGCGGCAGCGCGTTGAGCCGTGGCGTGGGCCAGGCGGTAGGAGTCGGTGCCGGTCTCGATGATCAGCCCGGCGAAGGTCAGGCGGTCGATGGTCGCGGCGCAGAGCTTCGGGTCGGTGGAAGGTGCCGGTCCAGCCGGAGAAGGCCTGGTTCGAGGCGATGGCCACCGAGTTGGTCTCCTCCCGTTCGGTGAGGACCTGGAACAGCATCTCGGCGCCACGGCGGTCGAGCTGCATGTAGCCGAGCTCGTCGATGCAGAGTAGATCACCGCGGCCGTAGCGGGCGATGGTCTTGGCCAGTTGGCGTTCGTCGGCGGCTTCGACCAGCTCGTTGACCAGTTTCGTGGCCAGCGCGTATTTGATCCGGAAGCCCTGTTGCGCCGCAGCGGTGCCGAGTCCGATCAGCAGGTGCGACTTGCCGGTCCCGGAGTCGCCGATCAGACAGAGTGGGTCGCCCTTGCGGATCCACTCACCACCGGCGAGGTGATGAATGGTGGCCGGGTTGACGTTCGGGTTGGCGGCGAAGTCGAAGTCCTCGAGCCACTTCTCCCGCGGGAATCCGGCGGCCTTGACCCGGCGGACCAGGCGACGACGGTCGCGGTCGTCGCACTCGGCCGGCAACAGCTCGGCCAGGAACCCGCGGTAGGTCAGCTGCTCATGCTCGGCGCCGGTGACCACATCGTCGACGCTCGAGCGGATGGTGGGCAGTCGCAGCGTCCGGCAGGTCGCGCTGCGCCACGACCACGGTTCGGTCGCTGACCAGCTGCGTGGACAGACCGGCACCGACCACAGCACCTGCCCGGAGATCAGGTCGACCGCGGCGGTCAAGGCTCCGTCGGTCGCGGCCACGGTAACGATCGCGGTCTGGTCGACCACACCGGCCACCTGCGCGGCGAACCCCCTCGGGCGCTCGGCGGCCCAGCTCCCGGTCAGCGGCGATGTTCGGGTCGGGGTAGGCCACGGCCCTCCCGCAGGTGTCCTTGGCCGGCTGCCCTACCGGGCCTGACGTTCGTTCGACACCGGACGCCGTGCCGATTGAGGCGGGCGCAGTCCGCTGACTTGGCATGAAATTGGGAGTTGTCGGCGTGTCCGGACCTCAGCCCGGAGTGCCATCCGGCACGATCCGGGGCTATGACCCGGCGTAAGGATCCCCGAGGGCGGCCCTCGATCGGCCAACCGGAACAGGTCTGGGGGCGCGTGAGTGAAGAGGTACGCGACCAAGTAGAAGACCTCTCAGCCGAGCACGGGATCTCTCGCGCCCGGGTTGTGGCCGCACTGGTCGAGGCGGGACTGGCCAACCTCGACCTGGTGCAGTTCCCGAAGCCGGCGCGGAAATCTCAGCAGGAGTTGCCTCTGAACAAGGCGTCCTAGACGAGAACGAGGCGGCCCCCGCCACAGGGGCCGCCTCGGTTCGTTCTCGCGTCACTCGGAGCTCACCCGAGGTGACGCCGTAGCCCCGGCGAACCGGGGCCTATCCCTCCGACCAAGAAGGGGCGCTTTCGCGTGTCCAGGATACATCCTGGGCCGGGGAGTCGTCACGACCGACACGGAGCGAGTTCGTCGTGCCCAGAACCAGGCCTGTCCGCCTCGCCGGCGGCTGGAACCGGGTTCTGCATCCGTTGCTACGAGCACGGCGCGTTCACCCTGGTCCGCGACGTCACCACTTCCGGCCCCGGCCCGGCTTCGGAGCTGTGCCTGCTCCACGAACTCCCCCTCGGCGATCAGCCCGACGCGGCCTCATACGGCATCCGTGCCGGCAGCGCGCCGCGCCGCACACCCCGCGGCCGGGCCGCCCGCAACCCGGCGGGCCCGACCACCGGGCCCGGCCGGCCCAGCCGGGCGGTACCGCCGAGATCGCGGGCGCGGGCCCGTGGCCGCGCCCGGGCCCGCGCCCGGCACGCGTGTGCCTTTACCCCGCACCCGGGATGGCGGAACTTCATCGACCACGACTACCGAGTGCTGACCTCCCAACCCGAAGCCCTCCAGCACCTCGCGCGACTGGTCGACGACGAAGACTGGCGCACCGACAAACGCGCCAGCTGGTCAGCGATCCTGCGCCGCCTGGTCTGCCACATGGACTGGGAGACCGGCCTGATCACCGGGCTGACCGCCCGACACCTCGCCGCGGCCGGAGCCCGGGCCGCGCGCACCGTGTCCCGCGTACTGGCCTGGGCCCGCGAGATCGGCCTGCTCGTCGTCGTCGAGCCCGGCGCCAGTGCCGAGTTCCTCGGCACCGACACCGGCCGCACCCCCACCTACGCCCTCGTGACCCACACCCCGCTCCCCCACCTCGCCGGCCCCCAGCACGACGAGCAGCCGGGCACCTTGTCAGCAGGTCAGTCCCCTGTGGAAGAAAGTGGCGACCTCCCCACTACTCCAGTGAGTACTAAGCCCTTGACGGGCGGCCGACGGACTCACCTCACCTCCGAGCGCAGATGGCACCCCTACGACGTCCCCGGCACCCCCGCAGCCAGAAACGCAGCAACCCTCACCCTGCTCTCACATCTCGGCCTAGGAGGCCGAAGAACCGGCAAGATCGAGATCTGGCGAGCCCGGGCCCTGCTCAAACCGTGGTGGGACCAAGGCGTCACCGTCACCGGGCTGCTGCACGCCCTCGAATACCACCCCGACCGGCCCGACCACCGCCGCGGCGACCTGACCTCCGGGGCACGGGATCCGCTGCGGATCCTCGGAGCACGTCTGCGGCCCTGGCACGGGCGCCTCGGCGAAATCCGGGCCGTACAAATCGGACGCATGCGCGCCGGGATCGCCGCGAAGCCCACAGCCAAGGTCGACCCTGCACTGCTCGACCGTCCCGCCGGCCGCGGCGCCAGACGTGCCGCACAAGAAGCGCTCAGCGAGCACCTGCGGCACCTGCGCGAGGCCCGCGGCACCCAGCACGGCCACCGCCCGGAGGCGGCCGTGCTGCCGCGCAGACTGCGCCGCCCCCGGATCAAACGATGACCACCACGACGCGGTCGACCGAGGTGGGTCGCTGACCGGCAGCGGGCGATGGCCGCGCTGCCCGGGTAACCGGGCGAGCAGGCACTCCGCCGCCCAGGCGGCGCCTGGGCGGAGTGAAGACGACTCGAGGGGGGTACAAGACGTCCGAGCCAGCACAACTCGGGCTTCGGTTTCAAGCCCCACGCCTGACCGCAGGGTAGATCCGTGCCGTTTTCTCGGTCAGAGGTAGTTGCGCGCATAGGCGTCGGCGACTTCGTCATCGCGAGTCCGGATGGCGTGCTGGGTGCTGAGCTCGGCAATTTGCTCGCGTCGGAAACCGAGGTCGGTGAGCACGTCGACGGTGTGCTGGCCGAGGTGGGGTATCTCGGATGGCGCGGCCGCGACGCTTCGAGACAGGCGTGCCGGGGAGCCGACGACCTGCGTTGGAATCTGACCGGGAACCTCGACGTCGGCCAGAAGCGCGTTGGCTTCCACTTGTGGGTGGCGTAGTGCTTGATCAAGGGTGAGTAGGGGCGCGCAGAGCAGGTCCGCCTCGTCGAAGTGGGCGAGAGCCTCTTCGGTGGACAGTCGCGCGACCAGTGGGGCGACTACGTCGTTGACCACCTTTTTGTTGCGTGCCTGGAGCCCGGCGGTGGTGAGGTCGGGCCGCGCGCTCAGGTCCGGGATCGCCAGCGCTGCACATACCTGGCGGACGGGGTTGTCGTGGAGGAGCCCGAGAACGGTGATCGCGCCATCGGCGGTGCGGAAGACGCCGCTGTAATGCTGGGCCAGCCAGTTCAACTCCGCGCCGTACATGGTGCGGGCGGCCGCCTCCAGTCCCTGCATCGCCACGGCTGTGTCGAGCAGGTTGACATTCACCTCCTGGCCGAGACCGCTGCTGCCGCGTTCGAGTAGCGCCGCGAGGATGCCCTGCACCAGCTGTGATGCCGCTCCGTAGGCGACGTGCGCGGTCGGGTTCAGCCGCGGCGTGCCGGCATCGTCGCCGGCCGCGCCGGCGAGCCCGCTCATCGACTGCGCGAGCAGGTCGTGGCCAGCCCGATGCGCCAAGGGGCCGGTGTGCCCGTATGCGGTGATGCCGGCGACGATCAGGCGCGGGTATCTCTCAGCGAGACTCGGATAGCCCAGACCGAGGCTGCTGAGCGCGGCGGCGCAGCAGTTGTGCACGAGCACGTCGGCGTCTGCGATGAGCTGGTGCAGGACGTTCATCCCGCCGTGGGTCTCGAGGTTGAGGACGATGCTGCGCTTGTCGCGGTTGAGCGCGACGAAGGGGGCCGAGACGCAGTCGTTCTGCGAGGCCTGACAGTCCAGGACGCGCATCCGGTCGCCCTGGGGACCCTGCTCGACCTTGATCACCGCGGCCCCGAGGTCTCCGAGGGACTGTCCCGCGAGGGGCCCCTCCATCAGGTCGCAGAGCTCGACGACCCGCACACCCTGGAGGGCGCCGCTCACGACGAGCCCTCGCCGACCTGACTCCGGCTCGGCCCAGCTCGCCGCGGGCCGTCCGTCAGCCTGGTCCTCACCGGCATCTGTCCGCGGTTCCTACCGCCGGTATCCCTTGGCCCAAGTGCTGCAAGCAGCCCGACGGGGCCGGACCCGAGCACTACCGTCGCTGTCCGGACGGCGAGCCACCTGTCCGCCCGGACGCAGGGGCCACCTCCGATGTGGAACCCTGCCGCCCCTGAACGTCGCCGCTGTTGGGCAGCGACGTCAGAGCGACAGCGGCGCATCATTCGTCGGTCCCCCGCAGCGTCCGCCCAGGCATCCGCTCCGCGGCCGACTGCGGGTGCCCCGAGCCGTAGGCGACGGTTGACATGTACATCCTTGCGTCCGCGGCGCAACGGGTGCCGGATCCAGGACTCGACGATGCCCTTCTGCAGGGCCATCGAGCTGGGGTGCGTGGAGTCCGCTAGATCCTGGGCGAATACTATGGTCTGCGCGGCCGCCCCTCCGGCGGCGGTCACGGAGTGAACCATTCCCCACTGCTGGGCGAGCTCGGCGCTGGCCGTACGGCCGGTGAGCACCATCCACCGCGCCCGGTTCAGCCCGATGATCGACGGGAGCAGGGCCCCGTGCAGCGGAGTCGGAGCGCCGTTGAGGACCTCGGGCTGACCGAAGGTGGCCGAGGTGTCGGCGAAGACGAAGTCACAGGCGGCCGCGAGCACGCAGCCGGTGCCCAGCGCCCACCCGTGGACCGCGGCGACGACGGGGACACGGCTACGCATGATGGACTCGTAGAGCGCGTTCTCGACGTACTGCATCTCCAGGTACTGCTCGACGTCGAGGGCCGACATCTCCTCGAGGTCGGATCCCCCGCAGAAGGCTGCCTCACCCGCCCCCGAGAGCACGATCGCTCGACTGGTGGAGGCACGTCCTGCGATCGTCGCGGTCAGGGCCTGCTTGTCCGCGATACGTAGAGCGTTGCGCGCTCGGGGCCGGTTGATCGTGAGGTGCAGGACATCGCCCTGGAGCCGAGTGGTAATCGATTCGCCGTCGTGCTCAGCCATGACATCTCCCCAGGAACGTCGCCACGGCCGGTGTTGGCCGCGTGCTGCCGGATGGAATCCGCGACATGTTCGACTCGCCTACTCAGGCCACAGCTCACGGGCGAAGTGCTCGCCGAGCCGGGGCGCCGGGCCCGCCGGACCCACTCGCGAGTTCCGCATCCTGAACGGGGTGTTGACCACGGACACCTCTCCCTTGACAGGGTCCGGGACCCTGACGAACGAGTTGCGGGAACGGGCCAGGTCGCCCTCGGCCACATCCTTGACCTGCTCGATCGGGCCGGACGGGACACCCGCCTCGGTCAGGGCAGTCAAGGCGTCGTCGCGGGTGTGCTGCAAGGCTACCCACCGCTCGATTCGCTTGCGCACCTCGTCCTTGTTGGCCAGACGCAGGGCGTTTGCTCGACAGGTCGAGGTCGCTGCCGCCGATCTCGGCCGAGATCAGGTTGTCCAAGCGCTGCCACAGAGCCTCGGTGGTCGCGGCGACGACGAGGTAGCCGTCCGGTGCGGCGTAGACGCCGTAAGGGATCACGGCGCGGTGCTCGAGGCCGTTGCGGGTCCGATTGACCTCGCCGTCACCGAACTCGACCTCCTGCAAGGTGGTCTCGTGGAAGGGCAGGGTGCATCGAACAACGAGACGTCGATGTAGTCGCCCTGGCCGTCGGTGCGGTCCCGCTTGTAGAGGCGGTGAGGATCGCGCTGTAGGCGTGCAGACCAGCGGAGACATCGGCCAGGGCGATCCCCAGCGGGACGGGCGGCTGGTCGGGGGCGCCGTTCATGTCGATCGCGCCGGCCCATCCCTCGGCAACGATGCCTTGACCGGCCCGGTCCGCGTAGACACCGGTGGCGCCAACGCCGAGACCGAACACGCCACCAGGCCCGGGTTGTCCTGACGCAGGTCCTCGTAACTCAGGCCCTTCTTGGCCAGGGTTCCGGGCCACATGTTCTCGATCAGCGTCGGCCTTCAACGCGAGACCGCGGACCAGTGCGAGATCGTCGTCGTTGCGAAGGTCAGCGACGACGCTCTTCTTCCCGACGTTGAGCCACATGAAGTAGCCGCTGTGCTCGTCGCTCAGAATTGCGGGCAACCCCCGCGAGGGGTCACCGTGGGGAGATTCGATCTTCACGACGTCGGCCCCGGCATCGGCGAGAAGCCGACCGCAGTAGGGCGCAGCCAAGATCTGCCCCATCTCCAGGACCCGGACCTCGCTCAGCGGCGCTTCTGACTGCTGATGCTGCGCTTCCACGATTGTCTCCTCAACGGTGCGGGCGGTCCCGGCGGCCGGATGACGGCGATGTCGTTGGGCGTCACAGCCCTAGGTCGATCGTCGGGCGTTGCCGGGCGGTAGAGCACTGGCGGCGAGGCGGTCGCGTTGAACGAGTCGGCGCGGATCGACCCTGCTCGGGCTTCACCCTTCACCCGATCAGATCCGGGAGGGATCGACCGCTCCATCGAGGACCATGAGCGACTCGAGCAGCATGTAGCTGCCGAACACGAGTTCCACGTCGTGGGTCGGCTTGTCCTGGGGCCGGCTGTCGGGGCGGCGTCTGAAGCAGCCGCCTCGAAGCATCCCCTGCGGGAAGCCGGCGTTCCCGTCGACAGCGAGGTAGTCCTTGACCAGCGCGGCGGCCGTGTTCTCCGCGGCGACCCGGTACTTGCAGCCCTCGCCGTCCTCACCCAGCAGCCGAGCCAGCTGCAACAGCGCACTCGTGGCCATCGCGGTCGCCGCGGTGTCGCGGCCCCTGACCGCCACCCTCAGGATGATCGTGGTGTTCAGAGAACAGCGCGGCGGCCGTGTTCTCCGCGGCGAGTCAGCACGCCGCGGCCGCCGTAGCGGGCGTGGTACTGGGTGAACAGGTTCTGGTCGAACGCCTCGAAGTGGGTCGAGTCGGAGGCGACCGCGCCGGTGCCGGCGCCCCAGACGAGTTCGCGGCGGGCGGCGAACGTGGCGTCAGCGATCGCGGCGGCCAGTGAGCGCGCGCCGTCGACGGTGAGGTAGCGGCTGCGCACGTAGCGCAGGTCTTCCTCGCTGTGGTCGTGCTCGCCGGCGGCGACCGCGCGCAGTCCGAGGTTGGTGCCGTAGCCGAAGATGCACAGGATCAGCCGCTCGGCCAGGGCGGTGCGGTCGATGCCGGTGCGGGAGCCGGCCGGAGCGAAGTAGTCGACCAAACCCACCCGTAGCGCGGTCTCGGTAAGCATGTCCAGCAGCGGCACCAGCCCCACCGACTGCGCAGCTCGTCCTTCAGTGCCCGCAGGTTCCGCGGCTCCGGCACCGGCTCGAGCGGGGACAGGGTGATCCGGCCACGACCGCGGGAGCTGATCGACAGCCACGGCAATTCGGGCAGCGCGTCGTGCAGGTCTTGCAGGGCGTGGATCATCTCCCTGCGTAGCGGTTCGATGAACTCGCCCGGATCGTGTGGGGTGCCGAGCTCGCGGTAGTAGTGCTCGCGGCGGTCGTCGAAGTCCTGCGGGAGGTCGTGGTCGGGGTTGCGCCAGCACGTGCCGGACCAGCTGCGCCGCAGCATCACCTGGGACTGCGAGTAGTACGGTTGAAGGCTTAGCAGCGCCGTTCCGCTGGGAGCGGGTACCGGTACCGCGGCCCGAGCGCGCGCCGCGGTACCGGTACCCGGGCCGCAAACCCGCCGATGGCCGCGCGGCACTGGCCGGGATCGTGTTCGTACTCAAGACCGGCATCACCTGGAACCAGCTCCCGTCCGGGCTGGTGGGCTGTTCGGGAGTCACCTGCTGGCGGCGGTGGACCGGGACTTCGTCCGGGAGGGCCCGAACCAGCTGTGGGTCACCGACATCACCGAGCACCCGACCCGGGAGGGCAAGGTGTACTGCGCGGTGGTGCTCGACGTGTACTCGCGCCGGGTGGTCGATCGACGCCTCGCCGACCGCGGCGCTGGTCACGAACACGCTCGGAATGGCGATCGAGTCCCGGACCCCGCCGGCCGGTGCGGTGATCCATTCCGACCGCGGGGCCCAGTTCGGGTCCTGGGCGTTCACCGACCGGGCCAAGGCCTCCGGGTTGGTGCCGTCGATGGGCAGCATCGCGGACTGCTTCGACAACGCCGTGATCGAGTCGTTCTGGTCGCGCATGCAGGTGGAGCTGCTCGACCGGCGGCGGTGGAAGACACGGATTGAGCTGGCCAACGCGATCTTCGAATACCTCGAGATCTGGCACAACCGACGCCGCCGGCACAGTGCTCTGGGATGGTTGTCACCGCTAGCCCCGGTCATTCACGTCGGCGCTGATTGATCTTGGAGTCGCCGGAAGTGCCGGGTTCCGGCGTGTGGGCGTGCGGGACCGTCCGGCCTGCTGTTCTGCCGGGTGCTCCGTGCTGATCGTCGGGCGGTGGGGCCGGTCAGCCGGCCGGGACGGGCAGGGCGTGGAGCCGTTCGAACGCGGTGGCGAGCTCGCCGGCCCAGGGCCAGGTCCGTTGGATCCGGACGCGCAGTCTGCGCCCGCCGCGGACGACGCGGGCGGCGACGTGCAGGAGCCGGTAGCGCAGCGTCTTCGGCTCGGCGCGGGCGAGGTCGCCGTCGAGCAGCAGCCGCTGGGTCCAGGCGAGCAGGTCGACGGCGAGCCCGACCACGGTCAGCCAGGCGGAGTTGATCGCGAAGTCCCGCGACGGGAAGTGCCCGAGCCCGGTGTCCTTGCCGGTGCGGATGCGGTCCTCGACCCGGGCGTGCGCCCGGTGGCGGGCGTCGAGGAAGGCGAGTTGTCCGGCGCGGGTGTCGGTGGCGAAGCAGGTGTAGCGCCAGCCGTCACGGGTCTCCATCAGGTCGAGCTGGGCGCCCGGGTGCGGCCGCTCCCGGCGGACGATCACCCTCGTGCCATCCGGATAGCCGCCCAGCGCCGATGCCGGAAGCAGTCCGGTGATCTCGGCCAGTCCGGCGCCGTCCCGCCGTTCGCCGTCGGCGTCGACCGCGTCGGCCCACACCGTCTTCGGCACCGCGGCGATGGCGGCGCGTTCCCGGTCGGTGATCGACCAGCCGACCGAGAACCCGCAGCTCACCGACTTCTCGCGCAGGTTGCGGATATGGGCGAGGAACGCTCTGGTGCAGCCTGCGGTGTCGGCGCGCACCAGGATCTCCCGGCCGTGTCGGTGCTGGTCGGGGATCTGGGCTAACGCCTGGTCGAGCACCTCGATGTGGTCGGCGGCGGTGTTCGCGCCGGCGTTGCCGCGCCGCAGCGCCCCGGCGAGGAACTCGCCGGTGTTGTCACAGAACGCCAGCATCGGGTGATACCCGAACGACCCTTTGAACGTGGCCGCGGCCTGCTCCTTCTCGGAGTGACAGACCACGATCGAGGCGTCGAGATCGATCACCAGCACCTCACCGAGGTCTCGCCCGACGACCCGCGACGGCGGAAACGCAGACCCGTGGGTCTCGGCGTGCTGGGCCCACACCACCTCCCGAGCCCGCGCCCGGGCCGCCGCGATCGCCGCGAGTGCCTGGTCGTCGAGCTGATCGAGCAGCCGCCAGCACGTCGAGTCCGACGCCACCGCACCGAACACCGCGCCCTGGTCGGCCAGCACCGCGATCTCGGAGATCGTCGTCGCGCCATCGGCGACCGCGACCGCCAGATCGACCAGGATCCGGCCCGGATCATGCCGGGTCCGCGGGCGACGCAGACCCGCCAGCACCTCCGACAGCTCCCCGGTCAGCGTGGTCCGGTCCGCGACATCGGCCAGCAGACGGGACCCGACATGCGACACCACCCCGTCACCGTCGGCAGACACGATGATCTTCGGACGCGTCGATGTAGCCTGCACCTGGAAAGTGCCTCCTGTGACCGGCGAACAGAACCTTCAGCAAGCTCTGTCCTACCTGGTCACGAGGCACTTTCCTCGTTCGGGGTCCCCATCAGCCCCCAAGATCATGAAGAGCCGGGGCTAGAGTTCGAGGCTCAGGAGAATAAGATCGTCGTGGCCTAGATTCCAGCCGCGCAACTCCGCTGAACCCAGGGCGCCCCACGGAATCCGGGAAACCGGGGGAACCTTCAGGAGGTAGCAGTTGAGCGGGACAGGCACGCGGTCGTGGTGGGGCTGGGGCACGACCGAGGACGCCGTCGAAGGCGACGAGCTGGACGCGGTGGTCGAACGGGCACGCGAGCTGGCTCCGCACGCGACCTTGGTGGATCACCCGCCCCCGGCTGTCGCGGACCTCGACCTGCCCGAGCCGCGGGTCGCCCCGCCCGCTTCGCTGGCGAAGCTATGCTCGACCGATCCGGAGGACCGTGCCGGACACGCGCACGGCAAGAGCTTCCGCGACGTCGTCCGCAACCTGCACGGCGACCTTCGACACGTGCCGGACCTGGTGGCCCGCCCGAACACCGAGCCCGAGGTGACCGACCTGCTCGACTGGTGCGCCGCCACGGGCTGCGCCGCGATCCCTTACGGCGGGGGCAGTTCGGTGGTGGGCGGAGTGGAGCCCCGCTTCGACGGCCGCCCCGCCGTCACCATCGACCTGGGGTGCATGGACCAGGTGCTGGAGACCGAACGCACGAGCCGCACCGCGCGCATCCAGGCCGGAGTGCTCGGCCCGGCGCTGGAGGACCAGCTGCGCAGGCACGGGCTGAGCCTGCGACACTTCCCGCAGTCCTTCGCCTTCTCCTCGCTGGGCGGCTGGCTCGCCACTCGAGCCGGCGGGCATTACGCCACACGGCTGACACACATCGACGACATGACCGAAGCGCTGCGCGTGGTCACCCCCGTCGGCGTCTCGGAGTCCCGGCGGCTCCCCGGCTCCGGCGCCGGCCCCTCCCCGGACCGCCTGTTCCTAGGGTCGGAGGGCATCCTGGGCATCATCACCGAGGCCTGGGTGCGTCTTCAAGACCGCCCACGGTGGCGAGCCGGCACCTCGATGCACTTCGAGACGTTCGACGACGCCGTCGACGCCACCCGCGCCGTCGTTCAGAGCGGGCTCGACCCCGCGAACTGCCGTCTGCTCGACCCCGCCGAGACCTTCCTCAACACCGGACGGTCGACCGCGGGCGGGATGCTCGTGCTCGGCTTCGAATCGGCCGACCACCCCGTCGACACGTACCACCGGCGAGCGGTGGAGCTCTGCCGCGACCACGGCGGCACCGTGCCGGACGAGGTGGCCACCGAGGGCGCGGAGCGCCCCGAGGCGGCGTGGCGGTCGGCGTTCCTGCGCATGCCCTACCGCCGCGACGCGCTGGCCCGTCACGCCATGATCGTCGAGACCTTCGAGACCGCCTGTACCTGGGACCGGTTCCCGGCCCTCCATCAGGCCATCACCGGAGCTGCCCGGCGCGCGCTCCGCGACGTGACCGGGGGCGGCGTCCTGACCTGCCGCTTCACCCACGTCTATCCCGACGGCCCGGCCCCGTACTACAGCGTCTACGCCCCAGGCCGGTGGGGAAGCACCGTCGCGCAGTGGGACGAGATCAAGACCGCGGTGTCCGAGGCGCTCCTGGCCCACGGCGGCACGATCACCCACCACCACGCGGTCGGCCGGGATCACCGACCCTGGTACGACCGGCAGCGTCCCGACCCGTTCGCGAGCGCCCTCACCGCGACCAAGCGCACCCTCGACCCGGCCGGCGTTCTCAACCCCGGCGTTCTCATCACCCCGTCGGAGGGCAGCGCCTGAGCATTCTACGACGTGTGAGCCGGCGCGGCTCAGCGGGCCGCGAAGTCGTCCGCGATCGTCGCGGCGATCTCCAGGAACGTGTGCCGGGTCGGTTCGCGCAGCGCCTCCAGGTCGATCCGTCCCCCTGCCGCCAGGCGCGGGTCGGCCGGGATCGCGTGCACCGCCCGGCAGCGCCGGGCGAAATGGTCGTGCACCCGCTGGGCGTCCACCTCGGGGCTGCTGCGGTCCTGGCAGAGCACCGCCAACCGCGTTGTCGACGTGTCGCTGGTGGGGCCGTGCGCGGACAGCCAGTCCAGGGTCTTCCCGGTCCGGCTGGCGCCGTCCACGGTGGTCGCGCCGACCACCACGAGCGTGTCGGCCAGCTCCAGCGTGCCCTCCATCGCCGAGTGGACCATGCCGGTGCCGGAGTCGGTGAGCAGGATGTTTTTTCCGGGCTTTCCGGGTCGTGCCCGGTCGAGCGGGTGGGCGAGTGTTCGGTGGGCGGCGCTCATGCCAGCTCCCGGATGTTCGTCGGTGATACGGGGGCGGTCTGAGCTGGTGGGGATGGGGTGGAACTGCTCGGCGACATGCGCGGCGAGTTGCAGGTAGGCGTGTCGGGTGTCGGGGGGGGGGCGGTGCTGTCGCAGAAGCTCGCTCGCGCGGATCTGGCGGTGCTTGAGCACTACGGCGACCCCCGCACGCTGGTCCCCGCCGGCGAGCAACTCGACACCGGGATCGCCGAGGCCTCGGCCGGGCGAGGCGATCCGGGGCAAGGCCGACGCGTTCCGGGCAGTGGCCGGTTCGGCGTGCGAGCTCTATGGCGACAGCGCCGCGATCGCCTTCGACGTGCTCGCCGACGAGATCGCTACCGAGATGCGGCTGCTGCGCGCCACCGAGACCGAGCGGGACCGCCACGCCGCGGCCCGCGAGCAGGACTATCGCCACGTCGATCCCGACCAGCTCGCCCGCAGCCTGCCCGGGCTCGGCGCCATCGGCGCACCGATGCTGGTCTCGGTGCTCGGCGACCCGGACCGCTTCGCCCGCGGATCTTTGCGGACCCTGCGGGGGCCTGGCCGGCAGGCGCCGGATGACTCACTCGCGCTGCCCCTCGGCGTAGTAGGCAGAGACGGCGTAGGTGGCGTGCCGGTCGAGGTTGTGACGGGAGCGGTCGTAGGCCCTGGTGGTGCGAGGGTCGGCGTGCCCGGCCGAATCTTGCACATCACGCAGCGATACTCCGGCGTCCAACGCGGCGGTGACGAAGCCGTGCCGCAGGGTGTGGGGGTTGATCCGGTCGGCCTGCGGGAGCTCGGCGCGGCGGGCCAGGCGCCGGATTAGGCGCCAGGCCGCGGGTTCGTCCATCCGCCGACCGGTGCGGGTCATGAACAGTGGCCCGGTCTCGCGGCCGTCGAGGTAGACCTGCAGCGCGTGCACCACTGGTGGGGCCAGCGGGGCGGTAGCGGTATGGCCGCCTTTGCGGCGTAGCCGCAGGACCTGGTGCCCGCGTTCGGTCTGGAGGTGGTCGACGTCGCGGGACAGGGCCTCGTCGATGCGCAGCCCGTTGTGAGCGAGCAGGCTGAGCAGGGCGTGCGCGCGGGCCCCGTCGGCGGCGGCCGCCGCGAGTAGCCGGGCGACCTCGTCGCGGGCGAGTCCGGTGCTGGTGGAGTCCTGGCCCAGGCGGGGGCGGTGGACCCCGCCCAGCGGGGAGCGGTCCAGCAGGTCTTCGGCGATGCCGTAGGCGTAGAGCCCAGCCAGTGTGGCCAGGCGGCGGGCCACCGTGGATTCGGCGGCCGGACGGCCGGTGCGGGGACTGGGTGCGGCCATCGAGGCGACGTAGGCGTCGATGTGGACCCGCCGCGCCCGCAGCGCGTCGACATGGTGCTGGGCGCACCAGGCCAGGAAATGGCGGATGTCGCTGCGGTAGGCGCGTCGGGTGTGTTCCGATCGCTGGCCGAGCAGGAACGCCGTTACCAGTCGGGGCAACAGATCATCCGAACCGCGAGCAGCCGGCGCGGCAGCGACCGGGAGGGAGCCGGGCCGGGCCAACTCGGTGGTCGGGCTCGGCGGGGCAGCCGGGCCCGCCGGCTCGGGCTGGTGCGGGCCAGTCACCGGAGTTGGCCGTGGTAGACGTAGGTGTCGGTCTCGGTCAGCCAGGCCAGGACCTCCTCGTGGGCGGCCAGCGCGGTCCGCAACGCCGCCGCGGTGGCCGCGTCCGCCTCGGAGGCAGTGCCCTGGGCGGCGCAGCGGGTGTGCCCGCCGAGTTGCTCGCGGATCCGCGCGGCCAGGGTCTCGATGTCGGCGACGCTGAACCCGTCCAGGCTGGCGCGGGTGCGCGCCTGCAGTTTCTCCGTGGCCCGCGGGTCTGCGCGCCGGATCCGCGCCCGTCGGGCCTCCGCGCCCGGCTCGTCGTCCCCGGCGATCGGAGGTGGTGCAGTGGCGGAGGAGACCGCGTGCAGGTGCCGGTGGCTAGCCATCGTGGAGTGCTTCTTCAGTGCCGGCGCCGGTGCCCGGGCCGGGTGGAGCGGGCAGGGCCGGGGCGGGCGCACGGGGCCGCCGCAGCAGTTCCCACGGCGAACCGGCCGTCGGGAGGTACTGGTGGTGGAGGTAGGAACTCTCGCGGTCGCCGGACAGCGGCGCGGTCTCGAAGCGGATCAGCCCGGGCACGCTCGGGTGCAGCGTCCACCCGGTCACCAAGCGGGCGGCGACCACGAACCCGGAGACCGCCCCCAGGATCGGCAGGGCCAGCCCGGCGCACAGGTCCGCGGTGGCCGCCCCGGTGCGCCACCAACCCAGCCACGCCGAGGCCGGCGGCGGGCTCACCGCGTCCCAGCCGGCCACCGCGCGCTGGTTATCCGGATCGTGGTCCGGGCCGAGTGGGCGCAGGCCCACCGCCAGGGCGTAGGGCTCGGTGCCCGGCCCGTACAGATGCTGCGGCAGCTGCGGGTAGGCGGCCAGGGCGGCCAGCGCGGCGGGGTCGAGCAGCAGCGTGCCGCCGCGCCCGCGCCCGTGCACCGCGGCGGGCAGCACCTTTGCGTCGATCAGCTTGCGCACCTGGTAGGCGCTGCGGCCCAGCGCGCGCCGCGCCTGCGGTGTGGTCGCGAACGCGGGCAGCGCGGTCGTCATGGGACGTCATCGTAGCCCAAGACCGAGTCGCTGACCGCCCCCGTGGGCACCTTAGCGCCCACTGAGTACATAGCAGGATAAGGGGCATTATCCTGTGTTCATTACGTAGCGTTGTGCAATAACGCAATCAAACGTTATTGACACAACGCAACACGTGCGTTAGCGTGTTCGGCATGAGCGAGGGCGAGCAGACGCGCGAGCACAGCGGCGGGGCCGGCGGTGGTGTCGACGGGGCCGGGCTGCTGGAGCGGATCGCCTGTCAGATGCCCGGGATCCCGGGCGGCTGCCCGAACGTAATGGAGCAGTACGCCGGCACCGGTGGGCGCAAGCCCAAATACTGCGGCCAGACCGTGGACGGGGTCCCGCACACCCGCTACACCGCCCTGCGGGTGCGCGAGGGCAAGCTGACCCTGCCCGCTCCCGGCTCACGCCCCGACCACGAGCCGGCACCGGTGCGGCCGGTGTCCTACGCCCGCGCCTCAATGGAAGCCCTCGGCGGCGAGCTGCGCGACCAACTCGCCGCGCACCAGGCCTGGGCCACCGACTTCGCCGACCGGGTCGGCCAGCAGCTGGCTACCGCCACCGACCCCGACGCCGCCGCCGCCGAGATCAGCGCCGCGCACCGCGACGCCCGCACCCGCATCGACGCCGCCGAGGCCGCCCGCGACGACGCGGCCGCCCGCGCCCGGGCCGCCGAGACCGCGGCCGCCGCCGCGGCCACCGCCGGGCAGGAGGCCGAAGCCGTCGCCGAGACCGCACTGGCCGACGCCGACGACGCCGCCGCCGAGCGCGACCAGGCCCAGGCCGACCGCGACGAGGCCCGACAGCAGCGCGACCAGATCCACGCCGACCGCGACCAGCTCCAGCAGCAGCTCGAGGCGACCCGCACCCGGCTGGCCGAGGCTGAGCACGCCCGCGACGACACCGAGACCGCCCGGGCCCGGCTGGCCGACGACCTCGAGCAGGCCCGTACCGAGTTGGAGCGGCTGCGCGCCACGCACGAGGAGGTCACCGCCGAGCGCGACCAGACCAGCGCCGAGCTCGCCGACGCGCGCGAACAGGCCGAGAGCCAGCAGCGCCGGGCCGAGACTGCCGAACACGACCGCGATACCGCCATCACGGCGGCTGAGGAGCTACGTGCCGAACGCGATCAGGCCCGCGAACGCATCGAACAGGCCGCCCGCGAGGCCGGTGACGCCCGCACCGCCCAGGCCGTCGCCGAGGCCCAGAACCAGGCCCTGACCCGCCAGCTCGAGCACGACATCGCCACCGAACGCGCCCACGCCCAGCAGCGCCTCGACGACCAGGCCACCCGCCACGACCAGCAGATCACCGAACTCCGCACCCAACTCGCCACCGGGCCGCCTGAGCCGGCCCGAGGCGAGGCCGCACCGACCGCGACACGCCGGCGACGCGCCAGCCGCCGTTCGCCGGTGGGCACCGACGCGCCCCAGGAGCCACCCGAGCAGCCGCAGGAGTAGCACCATGACCACCACTACCCCGGCCCGGTCGGCCAGCTGCGCGGCCACCCCGACCGCGCCCCAGCGGGCCCGAGCCCTCCAGCTCGCCCGCGCCCACCGCGCCGCCCAGGCCACCCACCGGGCCGCGCTCGCCGCCGAACACCCCGGGCCACTGGCCGACGCCGAGGCCCGGCTCCAGGGCATCACCACCGCACTCGGCCAGGCAGCACACCCCGCGCTCGCCGCCGCTCTCGACGCCGAAGCCACCACCGGCGCCGTCCTGCAATGCGTGCTCACCGCCGACGACGACACCTCCGCCGCCGAGCTCGAGGACGCCCTGGCCGACTACCAACACCGCCGCACCGTCGTCGACGCCCTCCTCCCCACCACTGGCCCGACGGCCCAGGTCTGAGCGCACCTCCCGCGGCCAGCACCAAACAAGTACGACCGGCCGACCGGCCACACGTGTGCACGCCGCCGCGCTCGGCCCATCCGCGGGGGGCAGACCCGCACTGAATCCGAGGGAAACCCGCCTACCAGCGCAGCCCTGGCGGGACCCCGCTGAGGGCAGCTGAACACCGAGGCGCGCACCAGCGAGCTGTACGCGCTCGCCCCGGGTGTCCTGGACACAGCCGGGATGCGGCTCGACCAGCTCCCCGCCCAGACGCGGCGCGGGATGATGGCCGCGGCGCGGAAGCTCCTCGACGACGACCGGGGAGAAACCCGGCGAGCCCGATCACCGACGGCGACAGACACTAAACCGGCCGGCCGAGATCTGGGTTCCGCGGTGTGGAGGATCAGCCAGGTTCGGCTTCCGTGTGCTCGGTGATGCCGGGAGGGCAGAACGTGACCCGGGTCCCGGCCTCCCGCTCGCCGTCGGTGACGACGTCGCCGTCGACCCTCACCCAGCCCTTGCGGAGCCGCTCGGTCGCGGTGTCGGGATCGATGCCGGCTGCCTCGATCTGTTCCCGCACGGTCGCCACACCCGCTAGCGTAGGCGGCGCGGCCGGGACCTGTTGAGCGTGCTCCGGCGCCCGGCCGCCCAAGCTACGATCGAACACGCGGGCCGGTTTCCTAGGATGTGCTGGTCTGCCCCGCCTTCGGCCCCCCGCCCCACCTGCCCCCTGACGGGCGCCCGGTGCCGGGGCCGTCGCGCATCATCAACTCTGATGATCGGTTCGCAGAACAGGCTGGACACGAAACGGTGCCCGGCCCGGCGGGTATGTGACTACTCCGTGTGGCCCGGGACGGGCACCGGCCGGAACCCTAGCCGCACATCCCGGAGCGGTGCAGCAACAGCCCCCGAGTCAACAATTCTGGGTATGTCCAGGTCAGGCGGTAACCACCACCGGAGGATCGGCCGATTGGTGGTATGTGACTACTTCGTACCTGCGCCACCTCACCACACTCGCGATCGGCGCCACCCTCACCCTCGGCCTGGTCTCCGCCTGCGCCACCCCGCACACCACCGACGGCTACATCTCCGAGATGCGCGCCGAGATGGACGACTACGAGTCCCGCAACGTGGCCGACTCGCAGATCGTCATGATGGGCCAGGGGATGTGCTCCTACCCCGAGTCGCTCGAGCCTGCCTTCTACCAGAACGAGTACACCAGCCCTGCCCAGCAGGAACGCAGCGCTGCGCACGCAGAGATCACCAAGCGGTACTGCGACGTCCTCCCACCGATGACCACCCCCATCAACGAGACCGACGCCGGCATGTACGAAGGCGACACCGGTCACACGGGCGACCTGAGCGGCAGCGCGCAGCCGGCGGCGGCACCCATCGAAACTCCGGTCGTGCTCAACGAGCCCAACGCGATCAACTATGGCGGCACCGAGAACGTCGTGGAGTGGACGCTGACCAGCGTCGACCGATGCAACGAGAAGCTCCGCCTCGGCGTCACCATGAAGACGGGATCCACCTACACCCCGGGGACCGACGGCGCCTTCCACGACGCCGAATACATCGGCACCGACGGCGTGACCCATGACCCCGACCTGTACATGACATCCGAACCGTGCGGCGAAGACCTGCCTCTCGCCTACGACGGGAAGCCCGGGAACACCTACGTGGGGTACGTGACCTACGACGTCCCCGTCGGGAAGGCGTCCACGCTCAAGATCTACGGCACTGACGGGGTGACCCGCACTCTGGACATCACCGGGAAATAGCAGCGGCGGGTCCGGACACCCCCGCTCCCGGTTACTCCGCGGGGAAGGCGCCCGCGGTGAGCGCGGCCTCGTAGAGGAACTCCTCGACCCACCGGTCCGCGCTCACGCGCCCGAGGCTGTCCGGCCGGGCCTCGGCCGCCACAACCGCCGGGCCCGGGTCGAGGCCGGAGACCAGCCCCACACCGGCGAAGGCGCACTCCCACCGGCAGTCCTCATCGGCGCATGCCGTCCCCGTCGGGTCCAGCAACGCCGCCGGGCCGAAGCCGTACCAGCGGCGCGCCTCACCGAGGGCGCGCCGCCACGATCGCCCGACCGGGAACAGCGCGCCCCGCAGCGTCAGCGCCGGAGCGGGGCCATCCGACTCAGGCCACTCCCAGATCGCGAGAACGTCCTCGTCCAGCTGCGGCAGGAACCCGTGCGCCCGGCGCGTGCGGTGCACCTCGAGATCCAGCTCGACGACGGGCCGGCACCGGCAGCCGAACAGCTCCACCGGCGCAAGTACCACACCCCGCCATCCCAGGGCGGCGGCCGCCGCGATACCGCTGGCCTGTCGCGCGGAGTGTTCGACCATTTCCCCCACCTCTCCCTCAGTCGGACGCCGGCTCCGCCGCCGGGCGTGTCACGTCCGGTAGCGGGCCGCGGGTGTCCCAGTCGAGCAACGGGACGCCCTCCGAGCGGTAGTGGGCGATCTTGGTCTGCTGGCGGGCCGCGTACTCCTCCCGGCCGAGCATGCCCCAGACCTCGACCACCGTGGGCGGGTCGGTGTCGGTGAGCACGAAATCGGGCAGCACCACGGCGGTATCGGCGTCGTAGCGCAACGGCTTGGTGAAACTACGGCCCGCGCCGGTCAGGGCGTCGGCCATGACGACCTCGTGGGAGGAGTCGGCCGGGATGAACCCGGTGTTGGTCAGCATCACCGCCGCCGCCACCGCGGAGAGGTTGCCGCGCTCGCTGCGCGTCACCAGCGCCAGCACGATCTGCTCGGCCCCGGCGGGCAGCGGCTGGGCCATCGCCGCCGGGGCCGCGCGCTGGATACGCGCGTGCAGCGCGGTCGAGAAGTACAGCGGGGTGCGGTGATGGCGCAGCTCGCAGCGCTGCCCGTAGCGGGTCGGGGTCCAGGACCGGACCGCGCCGAGCATCAGCCCCCGCCGCACCATCCCGTCCCGCTCGCCGAGGCGGGCGGTGAACCGGTCGAACGCTGCCTGATGCCGGTCCGGAGCGGCCGGGTCGAACGGCGGGATCACATAGCAGCTCTCAGCGAGCTCCACGCCCGCCGCCGATACTCCGGCCGTGGCCGCCTGCACGCGGGGACTACAGCCCGCCCAGCCCGGCCGGCGATCCTCCCGTGCGGTGCCGTCCCAGGTGCTCAGCCCGCCGCGATCCCACAGGTAGTGCAGGACACCGAGGAGGCTCATCCGTGATCGTGCGGCCCCCGGCCCGGTCGGGGCAGGTGCGCCGGTCGGGGTGTCGGCGGCCGCGGTCCGCACCCGCAGCGGCACCGACAGCGCCACGGTGGCGCTACCGTCGGCGGCCTCGTCGAGGGCACCGTCGTGGTAGTGGCCCCGGCCCGACCACGCGGTCCCGTCGTTGTGGAACTCGCAGCGCTCGGCGTGCTCACCGCCGCCGCCGGGCCAGCAGGCCAGGTAGTAGACCCCGGACCGGTGGCGGATCACCAGCCGGGGCGCCGGCGCGACGCACAGACACCACCCGCAGCCGTCGGTGACCTTGGCCTGCTCGACCAGCGTCCGGTACGCGCCCGGCGTGCGACGCAGGGCCGCCAACGCCACCTCCCGGCCGGCCAGCCGCACCCGAGTTTGCGGGGCCGAGCGGGCCGGGCGGGCGGCGGTGTGCCCGCGACTGCTGCCGCGGCGCCCGCGTGTCGCGGGCGGACGTCCTCGGCCGTGCCTCACCGCGCTCACCTCTCCTGGTCCGGGTCGGCGCTGTCGGGATCGGGGGCGGTGTCGGCCCGCCGGGCGTCGAGGAAGTAGTCCCACCAGCAGTCCCGGCTACTCACCGGCGGCGGTGTGGCCTGGTCGAGCAGCGGCGGACCGGAGCGCGCGGCATCGAGATGGGCGTCATCGTCGTAGCTGCGCCGCGGTGGGAACCGTTCCGGCAGATACCGCGGCCGATCGGGCGCGGTATCGCTGGTCAGCAGCGGTGGCGGGTCGCCGCGACGTTCGGCCGCGTCGAGCTGCTCGTGGTGTTGGCGGCGTTCCTCCTCGGTGAGCCGGTGCTTGCCGGGCGCGCACTCGCGGCCGTCGATCGCCGCAGCCAGGTTCGTCAGCGCCGCGGGTAGCCACCGCACGTGCCATTCCGCGACCAGGTCCGGGCGGGTATCCGGGGCGCTGGAATCGACATGCAGGGTCCGCAGCCAGGCCAGCTCGCGCACCGCCCGCGGGTGCACCGGCCAGCAGTCCGGCAGCTCGCCGCGGGAGAGCCGGTAGTCGCGGTTGAGGACATCGGCCACGAACGCGCCCAGCGCATCCCACGCCGCGTGCCGGGCGCCCGGATCGAGCTGTGACCAACGCAGCGCCGGGGTCAACGACAACGCCTCATCGTCATCATCGGGGCCCCCGACCCCGCCGGCGGCCTCGACCGCCCCGGCCAGGCCGGCCACCCCGACCTCGAGATCGTCGACCCGCGGGGAGAGCCGGGACACATAGTCGGCGAGCTCGGCCACGTGCCCCGAGGTCTCGCCCACCTTCTGCGTCAGCTCGCGCAGCTGCTCACCGACCTGCACCGCGAACGGGCGCCCCCGCCCGGCGCCGTCGGCTCCGGTCGGGGGCGGACCCGGCCCGTCACTGGTCACGATCGACTCCCCTCATCCACACCGACCGTCCTGGCATCATGCGGCCGCCTGCCCCGCCGCGTCCCCAGAACCACTCTCCATGGTGGACGGCGCGGGCTCCACCAGTGCCGGAACATTCGGTGCCGGGAGCAGGTCCGTGCGCGACCACACCGGAGTGATCCGTACGACCGTGGCCGGGGTCGCGCGATGGATCAGCACCGCATGCCACTGCGGCAGCCGCCGCACCCGATCCGGCGGACACACCCGCACCCGCTCATACTTCTCTGAGCCGTCCCCGGTCGGGGCGGGTTCATGCCGGTGCCCGCACAGCGTGGAGACCTTCTCCAAGTCGTCGTCCAAGGTGAGTCCGCCGTAGACGAGCTTGACGTTGGTGGCGTTCCAGATCGTGTCCATACCGCGGGCGCCCCACCGCTGCGCCAGCTGCGAGGGCGACTGCACCGCCCACTCGATGTGGATCCCACGGCCGCCGGCGTCGGCGACCCACCGGTCCAGCGGGACCGGCGTGATCAGCGCGGCCTCATCGAGGAACAGCCCCAGCGGCGGGTCCAGGCGGCCCTTCGGCCGGGTGGCGGCGACCCGCTTCGCGGTCTCGAACACGTGCCCGGTCAACGCTGCCAGCAGCGGCGCCACCGTGGCATGCGCCCGATCCGAGCCGACAAGGAACACCGCGCCCTGGCCGGACACGAACGCCTCGGCGTCGAACTCCACCGCCCCCGGGCCGGGGGTGGCCAGCGCCGCGATCTGCGGGTCGGTCATGAACTGCACCGCCCGCGACAGCGTCATGAAGATCGAATCGCGGGTCTTGCGGGCATCGGTGGCCAGTATCTGGCGCAGCGACTTCACCGTCCCGGTCGGGACGGTGCCCTGCGGGGCGCGCTGCAGGATCACCAGGGCCTCGGCGGCACCGCCCTGGCGCGGATCGCTGCTCGGGTCGAACACCCACTGCGCCACCGTGCTCATGTCCCGCCCCGCCAGGTCGGCGGCCATCAACAGTGCGGCCAGCACACTGGCCGACCAGTCGTCCCACCGGTCGCCGTCGTCGTCGCCCGATGTGGCCGCGCCGACCATGTGCCCGGCCCGCTCGGTCGCGGTCTGCGGATGCGCGCACCCGGCGACCGGGGACCACCACACCGACGACCCCAGCTCTCCCAGTCCCTCCGGATTGAACAGCCACACCGGGCCGCGCTGCGCGCGGCCACCGGCGCAGTGCTCGAAGAGGTCGACCTTGGTCGAGGTCGCCAGCACCGGTCCGCAGTGATCGAGAATGTGATGGCCCATCAGGGCGGTCTTGCCGGTCTGCGGGGGCGCGACCTGCCCGATCACGTCCCGGTGCGCGCCGTAGCAGTCGGTGCCCAGAACCGGGCCGACCACCGACGTGCCCAGCCAGGTGCCGCACTCCCCCACCGGCAGCCGCTCCACCCGCCCCGGGGCGGGACGCGCGTCCGTGCCCGGTGGGGTGACCCGCGCGGCCAGGCTCGGGCGGGTCGCGACCGCCGCGGCCCGTACCGAATGCGCGGACAGGTGCCGGTGCAGATCCCACCAGCCGGCCCAGCCGTCGGTGCCGAACCCGGTACGCACCCGGCCCCGCACACTGTGCGGATACACCGCCCGCGCGACCGGCACTGCCAGGACCAGCGCACCGAGTACGAGCTGCGCCGCGGCCACGACCATCACTACCACCGCCGGTAGGCACCACACGCCCACGCCGAACACCAGCCCGGCGAGCGCGATCACGCCGCCGCGGCCGCGTAGACCCATCACCGAACCGACGACGATCAGCACCACGGCCACCGCGGCGGCGGTCGCCGTCGGCCAGTACAGCAGTCCGACACCCTGGACCAGCCAGAGCAGCGCACCGAGCTGGGCCGGGGCCCGGCACAGCACCGGCGCGGCTCGGTGCGCGGCGTGCGCCCACCCGGCCGAGGACACCATCGACCGCAGCACCGGCAACGCCGCCCACCACCACGCCGACGAGGCAGAGCGGGTCACCGCAGCCCGGGCTGCGGGCGCTCGACCGCGGCGCGGCGGCGAGACAGCCGGCGGCCGCTCTCCGTCGCACTGCTCCGGGCCGAGGTCGGAAGGCGCCGCGTCCGGGTCCACACTGCGCAGCTCTGTCCTGCTCACGCTCCCACCTCCACACGATCGGCCGGGCGGGACCCGACCAGCACCAACGCCCCACCCGGGGCCTCGACCTCGTGCTCTACATCGGTGTCCAGGTCGGGGAGCTCGAGGCGGCGGCGGGCCTCCTGCAGAGCACGACGCCCATTGCGCGGCGACTGACCGAAGATCGCACCGACCTGCTCCCCGGTCAGGTCCTGAGCCGCAACCAGGCCGTCGCGCAGCAGATCCATCACCTGCCCGACCCGGGCCTCCGAGTCAGCGGCGAGCAGCTCCTCACGCTCCCAACGCCGCTGCCGCGGCGCGGGAGTGTCCTCCGCCAGACACTCCGGCGGTGGCGTCGTCTCGGGGTCGACCACCACAGGCTGGGGCGAGGCAGGCTGCTCCGCGGCCACAGCCTCGCCCACCGTGACCGGCTTCGCCCGCAGTGACGGATCCGCGGCGGCCGCGGCGTAGACCGCGGCCGTGAGCCGGTCCCGCAGGCCCGGGGCCGCCTCGGAGGCCACGAACACCACCAGCGGCGGCACCGAATGCGCCAGGATCATCGCCACGTCGGGGTGCGACCACGCCTCCCAGGTGTTCATGGCATACGTCGCACCCACCGTGGTCCACCGGGTTCGCCGCGCCCATGCGGTGCTGGCCACCTGCCACCGCGCGGTGATCTGCTCGGCGCGGATCACCGCGATCAACACCAACGACACCATCGGATCCAGCAGCCACGCCGCAGTCCACTGTGGCGACCACGCCAGTGCGTCCCCCGCGGCGAACTCCTGCACGTTGGTCATGCAGAACGCCAACCCCAGGATGATCCCGGTCCACATCAGCCAATCCACCTGCGTGCGGACCCGCTCGACCTGCAACGCGATCACATCAGGATTGGTCGCCAGCGCCCGCACCCGAGCTGCCCGCTGCGCCTCCAGCGCGAGCTGCTCGGCCTGCCCACGCGCCGTCTCCACCGACTTACGCGGCGACATCGCTCGGCCCCACCGTGCCGGCCACCCTGTCCCGGCGCGCCGTACGGGCACGCAGCCCCCGCAGCCACGACGCCGCAGCCCGGCGCGAGCGCCGCGCATCGGGCGACGCCAGCTCCGGTCCGGGGACAACCTCCACCGCACAGCTCCGGCACGGCACACCAGCCGGCACCGTCAACGCCACCGGCCCGATCACCGCACCACACACCGCCCGATACCAACCGTGCACGCTGCCCGCGCTCAAGTCCTCCGCGGCCACCTCGTGCTCAAGGCCGTCCTCGGTCGCCGTCATCGGCTCCGTCCCGCCCGAACGCAGCGCTACCGCCGGCACGGCAGGGTCGGTGTCCACCAGGTGCTCACCATGCGGCGGCGCGGCCAGAGACAGATGCGTACGTGCCGACGGGGTGGGCTCGGGCCGCGAAGCGCCCCTTGGGATCCTGGACATGGGTCGTACTCCTCGGACTCGAAGGCTGGGTTGTGCGATCCACGCCTCGGCCGGTGTTGCTGCACCGGCCGAGGCTCCCTCAAGACTAGCGAATATTCCGAATATTCGCTAGTCTTCGGGTCCTGTTGGCTGCTTAAGGAGGCGAGCTGGCTGATCAAGGCTCGTTTCGCGGCGCTGCTGTGCCAGCTACCCTCCACCGTGCGTCTGGAATATTCGGCATGAGGCACGTGGAGGCGGAATGCTGGTGCAAAAGATCGCGGCCATGGACTGCGAGGGCGGTAACTGCCCGAACACCTACGCGACCGACCGCGGGACCGTGGTCGTACAAGGAGACCTCGTGAAGGACAACTCCCACGCGGTTGTCGTCCCGAGCGAACTGCTGCGGCGGCACGCGGCGGCGATCGGTCACGGGAACTGGGCCGGCCCAGCCGAACAGCTTCCTGGCGATCGCGTTCTCGTGCGGGGCCGTCAGGTGACCGACTCAGACGTGCTGCAGGCGATCGGTGCGCCTGCCAACGAGAACCTGATCGAGATCGGTGAGGTGGTCGCGGCATGAGCGCTGAGGAGCTCGGCCGGATGTACGGCCGCTTCACCGACTACGCGTGGCGCTACGAAGGTCGCGACGTCTACACCGTCGACGGCGAGCAGGAGCGCATCGATGCGTTTCTGCGCAGTGGGGTAGTACCTCGCAAGACCCGGGACAACAACGGGTGGATCCGGGTCGTCGAAGACGTGTGTGCGCGCGGCGCCTCTGTCGGCCGGGTCCGCGTCGTCGGCCACCCCGTTACCGACTACACGCGGTTCGAGTTCGCCGCCTACCCCGACAACATCGACGCAGGGGAAGACGTGCAGGTGATCGAGCGCCAGCAGCTCGATCGTGCTTGGGACTCTGTCCCCGACTTCTGGCTCTTCGACGACACGACGGCATTCGTCCAACACTTTGATGAGGGCGGCCGCTTCCTCGGCGCCGAGCTCGTGGACAACGTCGCGCCGTTCCTGGAGATCCGCAGGATGCTCCTCGAACCTGGTCGCACCGTCGGCGCCGAGCGCTACGCCCTGGACTCCGTCCCCCAACAGCGACGGGGCCACGTGCCCGCGCCGCCGGCGCTGCACGTGCCCTCACTGAGCCACTAGCCGAGAAGGGAACCCGGGATTGCAGAAGGCCAAGCAGCAGCTCGGTGCGCGGTTGCGCTCGCGGCGGAAGGCCGCGGGCCTGACCGGCACCGAGCTTGGTCGGCTGCTCGGGATCTCTCAGGCCACCGTCTCGAAGTTGGAGAACGGACAGGCGCGCGTCGACGAGGAACTCGTACGTGCATGGATCAATCACAGCGCGGACACGAAGGGCGCGGACGCGGAGTCTGTGCTTGCAGCCGCCGTCGACTCTGCCGGGATGGTCGATTGGCCGACGTTGCATGGGACTGGCTGGCGTGAGCACCAGCAACGCTACGACGAGCTCGAACGCAACGCCGCGCTCATCAAGGTGTTCCAGAACGCGCTGATCCCAGGGTTGTTCCAGACCGCCCGCTACGCGCGCTTCCTCATGAGGGAAGTTGTCGGGCTCGAAGCAGAGGCAGCCGACGCGGCCGTCATGGCCCGAGTCAGTCGACAAGACCTGCTGTACCGGCCCTCGACCCGATTGGAGGCCGTCGTTACCGAAGCGGTTCTTCGTCACCGCCTCGGCGGCGCGGCCGTGATGGCTGAGCAGCTGCTCCACCTTGCCGACGTCGCCGACCTGCCGACAGTCTCGTTCCGGGTCATCCCCGTCGACACGGACATGCCGAGCCGGTACGGAGCCAGCTTCGATCTGTTCGAGCCGGGCGCGGACGACGAGCGGACGACCGTCGTCGTCGAACTCGAGGCCAGCGAGTACCGCGAGGATGACCCCGGCCGGGTCGAGCGCTACCGACACCGCCATCAGATCTACCGCGACGCAGCACTCAGCGAGGAAGCCTCCCGGGATCTCGTCCGGCGCCTTGCGCAAGACCTGCGTAGTGAGGTTTTCCCTCCTTCCCCCTGACAAGGTGGCGGCCTCGGATCTCCGACCCCAGTGGTCGCTGTCACCGGGCGGGCCATCGCAGGCCAGCACGCGCAGCCAGGCCTGCAGCGGTCAGTGACCGTCCCCGCTGGTCAGGCCCTTTCGGTTCCGTCGGGGGTCGTTCGGGCCGTCCGGTCCGTCCCGCTCACAGCGGGCCGCAGCGATCGCATCACGGCGCACCTGGTCGGGGACCTGATCCAGGACCAGGGAGACGCTGTCGAGCATCGCGGCCAGCGCGAGCCCGACGTCTTGGCCTCGGAGGCCGGCGTAGGTGTCGTGTATGGCGCGCTTGCGCAGTCGCTGGGCGAACTCGACCACGAGTGCGCGCTCATCACGGAGCCGGGCGGCGGCGCGTTCCTGTTCGGCCCGCATCAGTCCTGCCTGCTGGTCGGGTCGCGGGGGTCGAGGCGGGCGCGGATGTTGTCGGCGGCTCGCCGGACCGCGTGGCGGAGCTGTAGTGGCACCGCCCGGCCCGCCGACAGCTCCACTGCGGTCGCGCGGAAGATCGCTGCGATGCGGGAGGCCAGCCGCGCGTCGGTGATCAGCGGCGTGCCGGTTTCGAGTAACCCGGCGATGGTGCGCAGCGCGGCGGCTTCGTCCTCGGTTTCGGGGTCGACGGGGCGCGCGTAGCGCTCGTAGCGACGGTTCTGCCCCATACGCCCGCCCTCCCGGCCTCTCGTCACACGGGTGGTCGTCGGGGGTGCTTCCCCCACCCCCGACGAGCCCACCGGGCACCCTACCCGAAACACGAACATGTGTTCGAGCGGTGTGGACGGCTATCCGGGTGGGGCTTGTAGCGGGATGTACCCGGCCAGGAGCCGGCCGTCGAGGAGAGCGCGCTGGGTCTGCTGGGTCCGGTCGGGCTCGTGGAGGTCGAGCTGGGTGGCGACCAGGACGGTGAGCCGCCCGCGGGCCTGCGCGGTGGCGTGCCAGTGGTCGGGGATCGCGGGGCCGAGGTCACCGTCGTAGAACAGGCCGTCCGAGGCGGTGATCCGGATCCGCGGCGCGGGGTCGAGGGTGGCCGACCAGCCGGGCAGGGCCGGTGCGGCCTGGAGGGCGGGGTGTTGGGCGGTGTCGGTGAGCAGCGTGAACCCCTGCCCGAGCAGGGCCGCGGTGAGAGCGTCGACCGGCTCGGCGCCGGGCCGGGGATCGCTGGTCTGGACGGTGACGGCGAAGGTCACGGTCAGGTAGGCCACCGCCGGCGCGTCGGGGGTACTGACCAGACCTGGGCTTGCCCATGCGGTGACTGCGTCGATGACGACTCCCCGTTCCGGTGCCGGTCCCGGGTGGACCGCCCCCTGGGGAGTGTCGCGTATCGGTCGGACACCTCTTGGAGGTGGCGACGGTGGGGCCTCGGGTCGGTGGCTGGGTCGGTAGGGGGCGCGGGCAGGCGAGCAGACCCGGGTGGGGCTTCGGCGCCGATAGCGCCCGGCCCCGGTCCGGGCGGGTGGGACAGGCCTCGCCGGGGCTCGGACCCGCAAGCGGGTTCCCACGCCGCCGCGGAGGAGCCGTCCGCTCCCGCCGCTCCCCTGGCGGGGACCCCACCCGGGCCCGCTCGTGAGGGCCGCGTCCCACCGACCAGCCCCTCGAGGAGGCCTTTCGATGACTGTTCCTGCTATCCGGCTCACTGCACACGGTGACCTTGTCAGCACCGTAGGCGCGTTGCTCGGATACCACCCCGCTAACTCACTGGTGCTGCTCGCCTTCGGGACCGGCATCTCCCAGATCGGGCCGGTGATCCGTGCCGACCTTCCCCCGGCGCGCGAGGTTGAGGTCCACACGGCACGGATGCTCGCGATGGTCCCGCCGGAGTACCAGGATCACGCGATCCTGGTGACGGTCAGCACGCTGCCGCGTGAGGATGCGGCTCGGGACGCGTCCCTGGTGCTGACTGCGGCCGGGGTGCGGGTTACGGCCAGTGTCCACACCGCCGGTACTCGGCCCGGGGACCGGTGGTCCTGCCTCGATCCCGGCTGCGCCGAGTCCGGCACGGTCCCGGCCCCGCCCGCGGAGCTCGCGGCCCGCCTGGCCTGGCACGGCCGGCCCACGCTGGACAGCCGGGAGGCACTCGATCAGGCCCTGGCCCCGGGCGATCCCGAGACCTTGGCTCGACGGGCACACCTCCTCGCCGCTGACGCGTGTCCGGAGGTACCGGGCGTGGGCCAGGTCGTCGACGACTACCTGGCGCACCGTGTCCTCGACGACGACCGCGTCCTGGCCCTGGTGGCCGCGATGGCTGATCAGCGCGGCGTGGTCGAGCAGCTCCGCGAGCGCAGCTCGGACCTGCGCGCGGTGCTCGAGGCCCTGGTGCCCGCCACGCCGGCGCCGTGGTCGGCCCACCCGGCGGCGTATCTGGCCCTGGCTGCCCTGCTGCACGGCGACGGCGCCCATGCCGTGGCCGCGGCCACGCGCGCAACCCGCGCCGACCCGACGTCGCTGCTGGCGCAACTGGTCTCCGCCGTCGCCGGCCGCAGCCCCAGCCCGGACACGGTCCGCAGGCTGCTGACCCGGTTCTAGAAGCCCCGGGGCCTGGACCCCGACGACCACCGGCGCCGCCCCGCCCACAGCGGCGGCGCCGGCCGGACCCATCCGCGAGCTCGGGAGAGGAGGTGACCAGCGATGTGTGCAGATGGCTGCTACATGGTCTACGACCGCCAGGCTGGACGGTGGAAGTGCTGCAAGTGCGAGCCGTGATCCATGGGCGCGTGCAGGGGTGGACGGGCCGGCCGCTACCTGGCCCGTCCACCCCGACCGCACTCTACGACCACCCCCCACGCGCTCCGGTCGGTGCGCAACGCGCGGCGGCACAGGGACACCCCCGTTCGGTAGTGCCCGTGTTCAGTGGCGGTTCGGCCGCACCGCGGGCGAGGTGGGCCGTGGTGACTCTGCAGCCCGTCGGGCGGCTTCCCCGACGATGCCGCACCAGCCGCACCCGACGCGGGTGACACCACCGGCTTCACGACGCCTGCTCGCCTCGAGCGGGCGGGGTGGTGTCACGCCGGTCGGGCGAGCGCGCGGCCCCGCCGCGCCACCCGCCGGTCTGCGGGCGAGTCACGTCCCACCGCGACCGGCGGTGGGGCTGCACCAGCCCCATTTCCCCGGGCAGTGCAGCGGTTGATTCGTCTGATCGGAGCCCGCCATGGGACAGACCACCCTCACCCGCAGGACCCCGGCCAAGAGCCGGCGCAAGAGCAAGCGTCCGGCTCCGACCGAGGAGCAGCAACAGGCACGCCGTGAGGCGGTCCACGCCGCGCACGAGGACATGATGGCCCGCCTCGAGCGGATGGCGGCCGACCCGGTCGAATGGTTGGAGTTCATCGAGACCGTCGCCGAGTGGGGTGCGCGGTACTCGCTGGGCAACCAGATCCTGCTCATGCTCCAGGCCGCCGCGCGCGGGGTCGAGCCGCGCATGTTCATGGCCTACGGCGGCCGCGACGGGAGTTCGGGCTGGCGCAAGCACAAGCGCACCGTGATGGCCGGGCAGACGGGGTTCAAGATCTGGGCGCCGGTCAAGCGCCGGGTGCGCGAGGACGAGCGCGAGGACTACGAGCGGCGCACCGGGCGCCGGCTCGTGCGTGACGCGCAGAACCGGCTGCCGGTGGTGGTCGTGGGGTGGAAGTTCGAGCGGACCTTCGAGCTGTCCCAGACCGCGCCGCTTCCGCCGTGGGCGGACAACTACGTGGTGCCCACCGTGCAGGTGCGGCGCCGGGTGAAGCTGCACGGCGGTAAGCAGGCTGTCCTGCTCGACGGGAATGACCCGACCGGGGTCTACGACGACGTGGTCGCGATGATCGCGGGCGAGGGTTACGACTACGCCCTGGCTGAGCCCGGCAGCGGGTATCTGGGCGCGGCGAACGGGGTGACCGTGGCCGGGCCGGGGACGCGGCTGGTGCGGGTGCGAGGCGACGTCAGCCACGCCCAGCGGCTCAAGACCGCCATCCACGAGCTGGCCCATATCCGGTGCGGGCACCTCGACCAGTTCTCCTATGTGGCGCCGGTGGCGCACCGCGGCCGGGCCGAGACCGAGGCCGAGTCGGTGGCTCACATCGTGTGCAAGGCGTTCGGTCTGGACTCCGAGCCCTACACCGACGCCTACGTGATGGGCTGGGCCGACGGCGACCTGGACGTGGTGCGGGCCGCCGCGACCACCGTCCTGCGGGTGGCGCGCGACATCGTCGACGAGCTCGCCCCGATCGCGCCGTTCGACGGCACACGCGACCCGCAGCCCGAGGACCACACCACCGCCACCACTGCGGCGGTGGCGGCGTGAGCGCGGTGGAGTTCTCGGTGAGCGTGGTCGACCTCCCGGCCGCCGAGGCGACCCCGCTGGCCGTGGCGTTCGACGAGCACGAGCTGGTGTGCGGCGACGACCCGGGCAGGGGGCGGGTCGGGATCTACCTGGGCGCCACCTACACCAGCACCTGGGGCGGGTACGGGGCCGTAGCCGACGAGCACCTGCCGGGGTTGCTGCGCGCGGTCGCGCCGGGCGCGACCTGGCTGGCCTGGGACGACCCGCACGAGGGCTACCTCGGCAGCGCCGCGCTGTATGCCCCGGACCTGGGGCTGTGGACCGGCGAGTGCGACAGCTCCGGCGCGGTCTACGTCCTGGCCGACGCACTACCCCGACCCGAGGTCGTGCTGGCCGACCCGGCCGCGGTGGTTACCGGCACCGGGCTGGCTTGGCGGGACCGGGTCAGCGAGTGCCGCTCGCGGATCGCCGCCGACCCATCGTTGGGGTTCGTCCCCACCGGCCGCCCGGTGTGGGCGGAGTGGAACCGCCCGACCGGGCTGATCTACATCGACGATCCGGTCGAGGGGACACAGGTCGTGCACGCCCCACCCGGGCCGGCGCTCGGTGCGATCGGCGAGCCGATCGCTCGTTCCGCGGCGGCGGCGTTGGGGCAGGCGGGGTGGCAGCTGATGCCCACCGCGCTCTCGGGCGCGCCCTGGTCCCCGGCCGGGCATGTCACGCACCTCGCGCAGGTCTACCGGCCCGCGCCACAGGCGGCTCCGGCCGCGACCTGACACCGCCACGCACTGCGGCGCCTCGCGTCCCGACAACCGGGGCGCGGGGCGCTGTTGTCTACCCGCGTCACTTATAGAGATTGGACCCGTTTCGATGACGACCCTGGCTGACATTCGCCGCATCTTCTCCGTCCGTGGCGTCGACTCCGACCGGATCACGCAGCCCACAGCGCCGGGCGAGGCCCAGTTCTTGTTCACCACCCCCCTGGGTGGGCAGGTGTGGTTCGCCCCGCACGAGCAGGACCGCCAGCGCATCGGTTGGGCCTACAGCGCGTGGAACCGGCACGGCGAGCTGACCGAGGCCGGGCGCACCGACACCACCGCCCCGGAGGGGCTGCTGCCGGTGCTGGGGCGCCACCAGGAACCGGCCACCGCGCCGGCCAGTCGGCGCCAGCTCGACACCCTGCGCGCACTGGCCAGCCCCACTGAGCACAGCCCGTGGGCGATGAGCACCACTGCGGCGCCGGACCGATGGATCCTGGGGCTGTTCGTGGCCTGGACCCAGCTGCGCGAAGCCGACGCCGGCAGCGTCTGCGGCGGTGATCTGGTCGAGCAGGTCGAGCGGGCGTTCACCGCGATCGGGCTGACCGACGTCGAGCTCGACGACGACGGGGACGCATCGCTCGACGAACTCGCCACCCTCGTCGACTCCGGCCCGGCACCAGATGGTGAGGATCCAGCCGTGCCGATGATCGCGGCCTACCTTGCCCAAGCTCTGGACCACGCCCTCGAACCGGCCCGGAATCGGGGACTCGACCATCAGCTCGGCGTGCTCACCGTCGACGACCTGGCCGCCGAGATGGCCGCGGGCCTGCGCCGGAGCGGGTTGCTCGCCCCAGCACTCGGGGCGGTGAACGCGTGAACCGCCCCGAGCACAGCGCCCGGGAAATCGGCGCGCGCCTCGCGGCCGCGCTGGGCACTCTCGACGAACAGACCTGGCGGGTCACCGAGCACCACCAGCGGGTGCTGCTGGTCAGCGCGGGCGGGGACCGACTGGAGCTGCACATCCGCGGCTACGGGCCGCAGGCGGGTCGGGTGATCGTGCGTTGCAGCGACCCCGCCGACGCCCGCGACGTGCCGATGCGCGCGCTGGGCGCCACGATCACGGTGTCCCCGACCCGCCCGGCCGAGCAGATCGCTGCGGACGTGTGCCGGCGGCTGCTGCGGGCCTACCGGACCGTGCGGCCGGCTGCGCGGGCGTGGCGGGCCGCCGACGACGCCCTCGCCTGCGCCGAGGGCGCTGTCCTCGACGAGGCCGAGCGGCACCTGGGGCGGCTGGCCGGCACCGTCGTGAGGTCCGGCTCGCCGCACCTGACCGAGCTGACGCTGACAGCCGAGCACCCCTACCGCGGGGCGGTCGAGCAGGTTCGGATCAGCCAGGTGAGCCTCGGGCACGAGGTCACCGGCCCTGTCGAGCAGGAGGTGCCGCTCGGCGGCGGGCGTGGGCCGACGTATGCGCGCGTGGGGCTGAACGTTCATCCGCGGCTGCTGCCCGCCCTGACCAGGGCTCTTGCTGAGATCGCGGCCACCACCGATGTGGGCGTGGTGCCGCCACATCAGTGCCCGCACACCCACGAACCGGGCTGTCCGCACGGTCACGACCACCTCGCCGAACACAGCGAGGAGTAGGAGGCCAGGAGGGTGTGTCCGCCCCGGCCAGGGGCGGACACACGCTGGCAGCTCTGGGGGTGGGCAGGCGATGAACCTGCCGCGGGATCCCCCCGGGTGAACCCGCCCGGCAGACGAACCCGGCCACCGACCGGCGAACAGGGGGCGGGTCCACACCGCGGCGACCACGGCAGAACCCCCGCCTGCCCACCCCCAGAGCTGCCCGAGCCACGTGGTGCGCCCCCGGGCTACGCGGGGCGCACCGCCCCGGGCAACGCGTGCACGCGGACCCGGGGCGGGCCGCTACCCCTGTGGGAGGTCTTGATGACCGCAGAACCGACCCCGACCACCGAGACGGCTGTGCTGGACGCGGCGGCGTTCGGCCGGCTGGCCCTGGTCGACCCGAACACCCTCGAGCTGGAGGTCAACACCCGCCTCGACGCGAACCTCGACCCGCACTTCTGCGCCTCGATCCGTGACCGCGGGGTCCAGGAACCGATCACCGTGCGCCGCCGCGCCAGCGACGGGACGCTGGTGGTGCGCACGGGCCAGCGCCGCACCCTGGCCGCAGTCCGGGTCGGCCTGACCCAGGTGCCGGTGATCATCTCCCCCGAACCGGCCACCGAGGACGGCGACGCGCTCGACACCGGCAGCGACGACTACCGGGCCGGGCAGGCCGAGCGGATCGTCGACCAGCTCGTCGAGAACCAACATCGCCGCGGGATCACCGACGCCGAGGAAGTCGCCGCACACCAGCAGCTGCTCGGGCTCAACTTCAAGCCGTCCGAGATCGCCAAGGTCGTCCGCACCAAGGCCGACCGGGTCCGCCAGACCACCCAGGCCGCCCAGAGCAAGCGGGCGGTCGCGATCGGGTCCCGCTACGAGCTGGACCTGGTGCAGATGTCGGTGATCGCCGAATTCGAGGACGACGACGAGGCGGTCAAGACCCTCGCCGCCGTCGCGGTGCGGGAGCCGGACCGGTTCCGCCACGTCGCACAGCGGCTGCGCGACGCGCGCGCCGAGCAGCAGGTACACGCGGCCGCGGCCGCCGAGCTGACCGAGGCCGGGGTCAGCGTCATCGACCGCGACGACCACCGCTACGCCGACGCGACCGAGCTGTTCCGGCTGCGGCCCAGCCCCGAGGACCCCGAAGAGACCGCCCTCGAGGAGGAGACCCACCGCAGCTGCCCCGGCCACGCCGCGGCAGTGACCACCGTCCACCACTGGCGCGAGGGCCCCCAGGCCCGGGTCCGCTGGCTGTGCCTGGACCCGGCCACCCACGGGCACGCCCCGCTGCGCGAGAGCATGCGTCCCCGCACGGGCGCCGGTGGCGGTGCGGGTGAGAGCGACGAGCAGCGTGAGGCCCGGGAGGCCCGGGAGAAGGAGGCCCAGCGCGCCGAGCGGCAGCGGGTGATCGCCAACAACAAGGCGTGGGTCTCCGCCGAGACCGTGCGCCGGGAGTGGCTGGCCGAGCTGCTGGCCAAAAAGGCGGCCCCGAAGGGCGCGGCGATCTACGTCGCCGCCGAGCTCGGTCAGGGCGCCCACGCCCTGCGCAAGGCGATGGAGTCGGGCAACACCCTGGCCTGCGAGCTGCTCGGGCTCGACGCCCCGGACGGGGGCGGCTACTACAGCGGGCGGGTCAACCCGCTCGCCGAGGCCGCCCGCACCACCAGCACGGCCAGGGCCGGGATGCTGTCGCTGGCGTTCGTGCTGGCCGCCTACGAGGCCAGCACCCACCGCGGCAACTGGCGCAACGCCGACCCGGCCACGCAGCGCTACCTGACCCAGCTGCGCGAGTGGGGCTACCCGCTCTCCGAGGTCGAGCAGCTCGCCCTCAACCCCGACGCCGACCACACCACCGCCGACCCGGACGACGGCGGCGATACCGGCGACGACCCGGACCACGACGGATCGGGCGAGGCAGAGCCCGACGACGAAACCGACTGACCCACCCCCTGGGGGCGGGGCGCCACCCCGCCCCCAGGGGCTCTCCCGCACACCACGGACGAAGGAGATCGACGATGACCGGCCACACCGCGGCCCCGGAACCGGACGACTACGACTACATCCTGTTCACGTCCCGCCGGCACGCCGACGCGGTTGACGTCCGCATGGTTCAACTCGGCCACGCCATACCCGCAGCCTTCCGCCCGGGATACGGCTACTACTACGGACACGGCGACCCCGATCTGTACCACAGCAACGCCGTCCACGATCTGGGCCTGATGCCCGACCGCACGACGTTCCGGCACCCGCAGATCGCCAGGTCGGCCGACCTGGTCGACTACATCGGGCGCGAGCTCACCAGATACGAAGCCCTGCTCGAGCAGGATGAACCCGTCCACGACGAGGTCTGTCGACACCGCGAGGACCTCGCCCGCGTGCAGCGCGAACTGACCGAGGACGAAGCCACCTACGACACGCTCGCAGGGCAGCAGGCACCCGAGACCGAACCCGGCTGATCCCGGGCCGAGGCACCCACCGGCAGCGCAGCGGCACCCCCGGCCGGAGTTCTGGCTGTACCGGCTGCGCGAGTGGAGTCACCCGCTCTCCGAGCCGAGCAACTCTGACGACGAGACCACCTGACCGGCCACACCCCCGGGGCGCGGCGCCAGCCCCGCCCCGGGGTGTCCGGCACACCACTGATGAAGGAGATCGACGATGACCGACACCCGGCATGGGCCCGACCAGCTCAACCGTGACGCCCAGTTCCTGCCGCAGACCACCGACGACCAGCGTCCCGCGCTGCGCGTCGGCGACGTTCTGGTCTGCGCGTACTGGAAGCCCGGACCGCTGCTGCAGGTCAGCATCGACACCAGCGACCTGGCCGCCGAGTTCCCGGACAACCCGCCGATGCAGGTCGCACTCAACGACGGCATCGTCTACCAGCTACCCGCACCCACCGCCGACGGCGGCGGTGCCGCGGTGTGCGCGCTCGATGACCGGTCGTTGTTCCAGCAGCTGGCGTTGACCGAGTACACCGAGCTCTACGGCGGTGCCGGGTTCGACTACCCCATCGCCGTCCTGGTCGCCGAGATCGACCTGCGGATACCCGGCGGTCTCGAACGGCTCGCGGCCCATTTCGACAAGCACGACGCGGGTGATGTCGTGCGCGCCTGGTTCACCCACCCGGCCGCGTTGCTGGCCATCGCCCGCGCTGGGTGAGCACCCCGTCCGGGGTGTCGGGGCTCGGTGGGTGACGCCCGAAGGTCAGCACACCGGGGGCGGTCCGCGGCGATGAACCGGCGCCGACACCGAGCGGGTGAGACGAGCTCGCGCTGCTCGTCGGCCTGGCGGCCGATCCCACCCGCTCGGGCCAGACCGAACCCCCGCCGCCCCGTGCGGGCCGCCCCCGGCGTGCTGAGGCGGGGCCGCGTCACCCACCAGCCCAACACCACCGGGAGAGCCCAGATGACCACGAACCCCCTGACGTCGACCACGAGCCCCCTCGACGCCCGGCGCGGCCTGCACGTCAGCATCCTGCGCGCGGCGGACCTGCCCGACTGCTCGAACGGCGGGATCTCCGGGCAGGTCACCCGTGTGACCCTGGTCGGGGACCTCGTCGACTACTACGACGCTGCCGTGCTCGCGCCCGACGAGCACGCGCCGGCGGTGCGGCTGATCGAACGGGCCGGCATGTACGGCATCGCCGTCCCCGACCGGGCCCGCCCCGACCGGGCCGGGCCGATGGCCTCCGGGGCATTCCTCTACAGCAGCGACTCCCGGTTCCGCGCGCTGTCGGCGCACCTGGGCTGCGGCGGATCGGCGATCCCGCTGCACGACCGGTTCGAAACCGCCGAGCAGTACGCCGCCCTGTCCAGCGACTACTGACCCGCCCACCCGGGCCGGGTGCCGCGCCACCGGCCGTCATGCCTTCTTGGGAGGTCTGCCATGTCTGTCACCTTTAGCCCCGCCCCGCCCGCCGGGGGCCCGGTTGCCCTCGGCGCGAGCCTCGAGTGCCCGGCGTATCCGCCGGGCGACCGGCGCTACTTCGCCGACTACGACGCCGCTCGCGCCGGGCTGGCCGACCATCACCGGTACTGCACCCACCCCGACTGCGGCGAGCACGCCTACCGCCCGTTCGTGGTCATGCACTACAACACCGACACCGAACCGAGCCTGAACGTCGGCATCGGCAACGCGATGCTGCTGCTGCGCGCGCTCGGGATGGTCGCCGAGCTCGGCGCCGACGACGTCCAAGAACCCCCACCCGGCGCGCCGCCACCACCGGAGCAGGACACACCCCTGGTCGGGGAGCTCGCGGCCGAACAGATGCTCGGCCGCGTCGAGCTGGCCCTGGCACTGGCACCCGCCGATGCCGGCGTCCCGACCCGAGACCTCAACGCCGCCGGCACCGTCGTGGACTTCGGCCGCCGCCCGGGCTACCTCCAGGACCGGCTCGCCGTCCTGCGCGAGGTCGCGCTGTTCGCCCGCGACCAGGGTCGCGACGTCATCTGGCACTGACCACACCACCACTGGAGATGGGGGCGGCGCCGCACGCGGTGCCGCCCCCATCGCCGTCGTGAAGGGACACCAGCCATGGAAGAGATCGAGATCGCCGAGGTGCCCGGTGGCCGGGTACGGGTCCTCCCCGACGACGCGCCCCAGTCGCCGCGCGACTGGGGCACCGTCGGTCACCTGGTACTCGACGTCGCCCGCCACGCGTTGCCGTGGGAGGACCACACCGGCCAGCTACCGGAGCTGTGCGAACGCGGCGGCTGGGACCTGGCCGCCCGCTACCTGACGGTGTTTCACGATGCGGTGGTGGTGCCGGTCTGGGGCTACGCCCACGGTGACCTCGTTCTGCACGCCGGGGAGCGGATCGGGTGCTTCGCCGACCGGTGGGATTCCGGGCAGGCCGGGCTGGCCTACCTGGCCCGCGACGAACTGGCCACCGCGTGCGGGGGCAGCTACCCCGGTGACGAGCAGGCCCGCGCTTATCTGCGCGGCGACGTCGAGACCTATGACCAGTGGGCACGCGGGCAGGTCGTGGGCTACATCGCCGAACAGTGGACACCGTGCCCCGCCGGTACGGCGTGCGAGCACATCGGGTGCGGTGGCGGGCACTGGGTCGAGATCGACGCCTGTTGGGGCATCTACGGCATCGACGACGCGATCACGCAGGGCGCGACCACGATGGCCGGTGGGCGGCACCCCCGGTAGCGGCGGTGCGCAGTCGATACGGGCTCGGACGCCGGGGGCCATCGGCGTCTGGGGCTCGTCACCGGGGGTGCCTCCCGAACGCGTGTCGGAGCTCGGTGTGGAGACGCCCGAAGGTCAGCACACCGCGGTGGGGGTCGCGTCGATGAACCGGCACCGACACCGAGCGGGTGAGACGAGCTCGCGCTGCTCGTCGGCCTGGCGGCCGATCCCACCCGCTCGGGCCAGGCCGAACCCCCGCCGCCCCTGACGGGCCCCACCACGGCGCACTGAGGCAGGGCCGCGTCACCAACCAGCCCGACACGCTCCAGGAGGCACCCCATGAACGACCAGACCTACATCGGCAACATCGGCAAGAAGCCCACCTTCGAGTTCAACGAGCACACCGGAAAGGCGCGGCTCCAGTTCTCCCTCGCGGTCAACAAGCGCTACCAGGACCGCGAGTCCGGTGAGTGGCGCGACGGCCGGACCCTCTGGCTCAACGTGGTCGCGTTCGGCCCCGTCGCCGAGAACGCCAGCAACCTCAGCTCCGGTGACCCGGTGGTCGTGATCGGCGAGCTGGTGGACAACTCGTTCACCGTGACCGACGACGACGGCCAGTCGCGCGAGATCCCGCGCACCGAGGTGCGGGCCAAGATCGTGACGGCCGACACCCGGAAGGCGGCGATCACCGTCGCCCGCCAGCCGCGGCGTGAGCACACCGGTTCGACCACCGCCCCCGAGCCGGCCGCCTGACCCCCGGCGGCTACCGGGCGGGGCGCCCAGCCCACAGCGGCGGCGCCCCGCCCGGTCTCCACCCCGGCCCCGGCCCACCGGGGCCGGTCCTGTCCGAGCCCGATGTGAGGTGAGCAGAGATGGATTTCCGCGACCACGACCTGCCCTGCCGGGCCGAGGACCCGGAACTGTTCTTCCCGGTCGGCACCGGCGGACCCGCCGCCCGCCAGATCGAGGAGGCCAAGGCGGTGTGTCGGCGCTGCCCGGTCACCGCGGCCTGCCTGTCCCGGGCGTTCGAGCTCGGCGCCGGCGGGGTGTGGGGCGCCACGACCCAAGCCGAACGCCGCCGTGCAAAGCGGCACGGCCCGGGCCGTTCTGCTGCGGGGCCCAGCCCGCAGCAGGAACGGCGAGCCGCTGCGGTGGCCTGCGTCCGCCAGGGCGCCCGGCGCGTCGCCGTCGCCGCGCAGTACGGCATCAGCTCGCGCACCCTCGACCGCTGGCTGGTGGCCAGCGCCTGACCGTGGTGGAACAGCGCCGGACGTGCCGCTCCGCCACGAGCACCACTCCCTGCGCCCGCGGGTGCGGGGCCGAGCCGCCGCTGCCGCGGCGCCCGCCCGGGGCCCTCGGGCGCTGATGAGGCAGATCACGACGACCTGGAGATCAGTATGGCTATCACTGTGTGCGGGCCCGCCTGCACTCTGGAGACCAAGAACAGTGGCCGGGCCTGCGGGGATCCGCAGCAGTCCTACGCCGGAGCAGTGCTCGAGACCTACGAGGTCAACGGCTACGACGACAGCGACCTCATCGCCGCCGTCTGGGACGGCGAGCGGGTCACCGCCCGCGAGTACGCCAGCACCCGTGGCTGGACCTACCACAACGGCGCGTCGGTCGACGCGACGCCGCAGGTTCAAGCCGCAGCCCTGGCCTGGTACCGGCGCCGTCTGCTGCCGCACGTGTTCGAGATCGAGCAGACCAGGGCCGCCGCTCCCCGGGTTGGCCGCCACGTCCGTTCGCTCACCCGGCGCGGCAAGAACGTCGGGATTACCGGGGAGGTCCGGTGGATCGGCCCGGACCGCTACGCCCGCGGCTGCGGCGAACGCGTCGGCATCGCGATCCCGGGCGAGGACACGCTGCGCTTCCTGCCCGCCCACAGCGTCGCCGTGCTCGATCCGGAGCCGGTCGACGAGCAGGCGCTGCGCGACTACGCGGCGACTGCCCGCCCCGCCAGCTGGCGGTGCGCGCTCGACTTCGCCTAACCGACCGGGGCCTATCTGCCAGCACCCCACCTGTTCTCACTGGCGACCGCACCGGTGGCCTCCCCACCTCGCGGCACGCCCGCTCGGGGGCGGCCGAGTGTGCGGACGCCTCTCGATCGAAGGGACCTACCTGATGACTTCCCCCCACAAGGAGCACTCCGGCGGCGACACCGCGGGTGGGCAACTCGGGCCCGATCCGGTGCAGGTCGCTGCCGCCGCGGCGTCGGCAGCGCTGTCCGAACGTGAGGCAGCACGCCAAGCGCTGCCGCTCGACCCCGGAGTGGCGGCCTGGCCGCAGCTGCGCTGGGAACCGGCTGGGACCGTCGACATCACCCAGATGTGGTGTTTCTGGTGCGACGAGCCGATGATCTGGCACGTCGGCGAGTACGCCTGGCACGTGGTCAACCCCGGTGAGGTCTTCGGCGACCTCGACGCCCCGTTCACCTACCTGCACGCCGGGTGCGTTCCCACGCTGTACAGCCGCGAACGGCTGACCCACGCGCGGCGCGCCCTACGCCAGCACCACACCCGCTACCAGCAGGCGGTGACCGCCGCCTACGGCGCCAACCAGCGGCGGGAACCCGACGACGACCAGCACGCCGAGATCGATGACCGCGCCCGGAACATCGCCGCCGCCGTCGGTGAGCTGCTCGACCTGCTCGATGCCGAGCCCCGCCTGTGAGCTGGCGCCGCACCGGATGCGTCGTCGACCGTCTGTACACCTGTCACCGCAACTGAGCTGCAGGAACTACCACCCCGCTGAGGGAGCGGCTACGCCGCGCTGACCCGATCACTCGGTGTCGGACCGAGGGTGCGGGCGTGCTTCTCCCGCGTCCAGGGCGCCTTCCGCGTCGCTACGCGACAGCCCTAGCGGGCTGCCCTGGACCCGCGAGCCTCGGCACACCCTGCGGCACGCCCCAAGGGGCAGGCGCACACGGCCTGCCCCACCGGGCGGCCCGACACCACCACGACCGCGCCCGCCTCGGCAGCAGCATCGACCTCAGGGAGACCTGATCACATGATCACCACGACCAGCACTGATATGTCCCGGACCCGCACCGACGGGTGCGATGCTGAGCCCCGGACCCGGGAGGGGGAGCACCGCATGCCACGCACGCGCCGCCGCACACCTCGGCGGCAGGATCCGGAGGTGGTGCGGCTGCGCCGGGTCGCGCTCGACGCGGCCGCCGCTGGGCTGTTCGTGTTCCCGGTCCAGCCCGGGGGCAAGCTCCCGGCCGTCCCGCGGCACAGCGCCGAGCGCTGCCGCCAGCGCGGGATCTGCGCCGACGGGCACCGGGGCTGGGAGCAGCGTGCCACCCGCGACCGCGCCCAGATCTGCCGCTGGTGGTCCGGCGACGAATCGGCCCGGTTCAACGTCGGGATCGCCTGCGGCCCCTCCGGGATTGTGGTCATCGACCTCGACACCAGCACCGAACCGCTCGACGGCTGTGGCGGGGCGACCACCGGGCGCGAGGTGCTCGACCAGCTCACCGCCCGGCACGGGGAGACGCTGCCCGACACCTACTCGACGATGACCCCGACCGATGGTGAACATCTCTACTACCGGATGCCCGAGGGCGTGGAGCTGCGCAACACCCACGGCGGGCACGGGCACAGCCTGGGCCCGCTGATCGACACTCGCGGCGGTGGCGGATTTATCGTCGGTGCCGGCAGCATCCGCCCGGAAGGGGCCTACATGGTGGCCGAGCACGGCCAGATCGCCGAGCTGCCCGACTGGCTGGCCACCCTGCTCACCCCGCCCCCGCCGCCGGAGCCCCGCCAGGGCGAGCCGATGGCGTTGCCGACCCGGCGGGCCAACGCCTACGTCGCCGCGATCCTCGCCGGCGAGACCGCTGCCGTCGAACAGGCGCCGAAGGGCCAGCGGCAGATCACCCTGCTCACCGCCGCCCGCACCCTGGGCCGTCTGGTGGGGGGTGGGGAGCTCGACGCCGACAACGCCCACGCGCTGCTTCTCGACGCCGCCTCGGTCCACATCGGCGTCGACGAGTTCACCCACGTCGAGGCCGAACGGACCATCACCCGCGGGATGGCCTACGGCGCCCGCGCGCCCCGGCGCATTGACCGCCGCGCCACTACTGCCGATACCGGCAACGGGAACGCTGATGGCGAAGGTGGGGAGGCTTCGTGACCGGGCGCTGGCACCGGGTGCGGGTGCACTGGCACGACGGACGCGCCCACGACGACGCGATCCGCGGCCGCACTGCCGGCGAGGCGCTGGCCAACGCGACCGCGAACTGGATCACCGAGAACCCCCACGGGCGGGCCGCTCGGGTCGAGCACCTCCCCAACCCCGCCGACCCCCGCGCCGAGTTCGAACAGGAACCCGGTGCCCGCACCTAGCCGACGGGCTGGCCTGGAGGTCGTCGGCCGGGAGTGACCGCCGCACGCTGCACGCCCGGGTGGGCCCGGTGCGATGAACCGCTCGCTGACGCCATCCGGGCGGGATCACCCCGCCGGTGAGCCTCACGGGTCGCTGCCGGGCAGTGGTGATCCCACACCGGATGGGCCAGCGGCGAACCCCCGCCCGGGCCCATCCGGTCGTGCCCAGACAGGTGCTGTCACTCACCGGCACGACCTGGAGGCAGCACATGACTGTTCACGACCGCACCATCGAGCCCGCTCAGGACCCCGCAGCGCTGGGTGAGTTCATCCCGGACCGGGTCACCGTCCACCGGTGCCCTTGCTCGACCCGGTCCGTGGCCCTGAACCCGGCCGATCGCGGGGGCCGGATCGTGGCCGATCCCGACTGGAGTGAGCACCAGACCGTGACCTGCGGTCACTGTGGCCGCTATGGGCGGCTCGACCCCGACGACCCGGACAAACGGGGCCGTGGTGGTGCTCGGGATAGCGCCGCTGCCCGCAGGCTGTAGCGACTGCGGCGCCGAGCACGGCGAGCCCTGCCGAGAGTCGTTCTGCCCCGGCCAGGATGTCCTCGACCCGCACCCGGGGCTCGGCCCGGACGCCGGCGGCGAGGCCGCCGACGAACCGGCGGAGTACCGAGCAGCAGCGCTGCTCGGCGACGTTCCCTCGACGGCCCGGATCTGGCGGCACTGGGTCAGCCAGCTGATCGACCCGTTGAGTGGGCGCGGGGGGCGCGGGGGGCGCGAGGCGGCGCGGGCGGCGATAGAGGCCACCCGGGAGTCCCGGTGGCTGCGCCGCGGCCTGCGGCGCAGCCCGGCAGTCATCGCTACCGCGGCCGAGGTCGACGACGCCGACATCACCGAGCTGCTCGAGTTCCTCGGCGGCCGCGGCGGCATGCTGGACCAGCAGCAGGCGGTGTTCGCGCTGCGGGTGGTTCAGGGCTGGGGCGACTCGACGGCCGCGGAGCTGCTCGACGCGGCCGCGGTCTGGCGGGCCGAGGGCCGCGCCCCGTTCTGACCAGCGACCGGCTCCCCGGCGCGGTACCTCCGCGCCGGGGGCGGGCGCCGATCGAGTCGGCACCCGCATGCGAGAACTGGAGCCCTGACCGCGGTCCGAAGCCGCGGCCTGACCCGGGAGGTGGTGCGTGGTGTCTCTGACCTCGCAGCTACGCGCTGGCGCGCTGGCCCGCTGGTGCGCCACGCACCTGCCCGGCACCCGCGAGATCGCCCACCAGATCGCCGATGCTGCCGCGGGCAGCGCCCCGGTCCGGGCCTCCGGTCCGGGCCTCCGGTCCGACGGGGGCCGGGCACGGGGCCGCGGTCGGGTCGGTGGTCGCCGCCCGGCTTGCGGCGCTGGTGCAGGATGCCCCGCCGTACGCGGGGCTGAGCGGGCTCCTCGTCGCCGAGCTGATCTCCCCAACCGGGACACACCAGATCGCCGCCGGATACCGCTCCCACCAGGCCGTGCTCGAGCACGAGCCCGACCTGGCCGCGGTCGCGGCCGGGCTGCGACCGACCCCGAGCGACACCCTCGCCCTCACCGGCCCCACCCTGGCCTCGCCGAGGCCCGGGTGGGGTGACGCTGCGGTGGCCGAGCTGGCCGAGCGCGGCCGCCGGTTCCACACCGCGCACGCCCCCACCGGCACGATCGGCGCCCGCGGCGTCGAGACTGGGCTGGCCCGCGCCTACGGGGCGTGGGCCCTGGGCGAGGACCGCTACCGCAGCGGCCGCACCCCACCGGTGCTGGCCGCGCTGGCTGAGGCCACCGCGGCCCCGACGGTGGAGCAGCTGCGCGGGCTGTGCCCGCCGGCGGTCGTCGACGACGCCGCCGCCGTCGTCGGACACCTGGACGCGTCCGGCATCCTGGCCCGCTGGCGCCGGTGGGCCGGGGATCCGGCCCCCGGCGAGGCGCTGGGCTATGCCAGCCCGCTGCTGGTGCCGCACTGGGCCGAGGCCGACCTGCTGGTCGGGGACACCCTCGTCGAGGTCAAGACCGTGGCGCGCGCCGAGCAGCCCGCGCGCATCGCGCGCTGGTGCTGGCAGCTGCTCGGCTACACCTGGCTCGATGACGCCGACCGGTGGCAGATCCGCCGCGTGGCGCTCTACCTGGCCCGCCACGGCGTCACCGTGGTCTGGCCGGTCGCCGAGCTCGAGGCCCGCCTGGTCGGCGACCCGGGCCGGGTCGCCCAGGCCCGGCACGCGTTCCGTCGGCTCGCCCACCAGGTCGCGACCCGCGAAGGCGCCACACTGCTACCGCCACCCTGACCACACCCCGGTGCTCGATCCAGCGGGCAGGGGTTCGGGTGTGGGGAGTCTCCGTGTACTCGGTCGGCACGACTGGATCGCCCGAAGGTCAGCACACCCGTGCCGGGGCGAGCGCCGATGATCCGGTGCCGACCCGCCCGGGTGAGACCGCCCGACAGCGCGCGGTGGCAGCCGGTGCCAGTACGCCCGTCCCCGACCCAGGCCAGCACTAGCCCGGTGACCGGGGCCGTCACCCCCGCCCGGTGCCGGGTGCGCACTCGCGCGCGCCAGGCGAGGGGGCCGGGTGCGTCGTGGTCACCGAGGCGGTCTCACACCGGTCGGGCCAGCACCGGATCCCCGCCGTCCCTACGGGACCCCGGCACGGGCGTGCTGAGGCTGCGCCGCGTTCCAGCCGCACCGACCGAGCACACGGAGGCACCCGAGATGGCCGAGAACTTCCGCTACGAGAACGGGCTGCTGCTCAGCCCGGGCAGCCTCGTCGAGTTCCGCGACGGTTGCACCGAGACGAAGCACTTCATCGAGGCCGACCTCGAAGCAGGCGAGCAGGCCCCCTGCCCGGACTGCTCCGGCGAGCACGAGGTCGCCGAGGCGATCTCACTGCCCATCGCGCACAACATCACGTTCACCGAGGTCGAGCCGGAAGACGAGCCCAGCGCCTGACCCGCCGCTCTACGGCCCGGCCCCACCGGGGCCGGGCCGTTCCCTCCGGCGCGCGTTCCAGCGCAGCCCATGACGAACAGGAGTCCCACCGATGATCGACAGCACCGAGTGGAACGACCACCACCAGAAAACGATCGACGCCCGCATGCTCGACCTCGGGATGGTCTGCAGCGAGGAGACCAGGCCCGGTTCGGGCTACTACTACGGCGACATCATGCCCGGCGGGTGGTACGAGGCCAACGCCGTGCGCGACCTGGGCCTGATGCCCGACGGGTCGTTCCGCGGGCCGGCCGTTGGCCGCGCAGCGGCCGCACTCGAGGATGCCCACCACGACCTGATGGTCGCCCGCGACGACCGCGACTACTGGGGCGACCGGTCGCTGCCCGCGTTGAACGCGGTCTGCCACGCCAACGTGGCCGTATACCACGCCGAGCAGGCCCTCGCCGAGGCCGAACAGCGCGAAGCGGCCGGTGACACCGGCTACTACGGCGGCGATCCCCGACGCCAGATCGCGGACGACGAGCAGATCCTGCACCGCAGCCTGGGCTGGCGTGAGCTGGCCGAGCGCGAGGCCGAGAACGAACGCGACCACGAGCCCGATCGCTGACCGGATCGGTCACCGACACCCCACGTGCCCCCGGCGGTGAGACACCACCACGGGGCACGGCCCTTTCCATCCCCTGCCGACTTCCCGAGGTGCCTCTGATGTTCCCCCACACTCGCCCGTCGATCCCCGCCCCGACGCCGGGGCCGGACCCACTGGCCGAGCACCGCGTAGCGCGCGCGTTCCTGCTGCGGCTGGCCGACCAGCCCTCGGGCCGCCCGGCCCTGGAGCAGTTCATCCTCTCGGCCGGGGCGCTCGCCGCGGCCGAGCAGCTACACCGCGGCGATGTTCCCGAGTCCCTGACCGCGCACGTGAGCACCGCGCGGGTGCAGGCCGCGGCCGCCGGTGCTGCCGTCGACGGCGAGACCGCGGCCCGGTGCGGGGCGCGGCTGCTGATCCCCGAGGATGCCCAGTGGCCGGGCACCGCGGCCCTGACCGGGACCGTCGGGTTGTGGGTTCGCGGCCACGCCGGTCTGGAGATCCTCTCTGGGGCCTCGATCACGCTGGCCGGGTCCCGGGCCGCCTCCGGTTACGGCACCCACGTGGCCGCGGACCTCGCGGGGGACCTGGCCCGGGGCGGGCACACGGTCGTGGCCGGTGGCGGGTTCGGGATCGAGGCCGCGGCGTCTCGCGGGGCGCTGGCCGCGCACGCCCCGACGGTGGCGGTGCTGGGCTGCGGAATCGACCGGGCCTACCCGGCCGCGCACGAGAACCTGCTCGACCGGATCGCCCACACCGGGCTGCTCGTGTCCGCGCAGCCGCCCGGTTCCACGCCCAGCCGACTCCGGGCACTGGCCCGGAACCGGGTGCTGGCCACGCTCGGGGACGCCACCGTGGTCGTCGAAGCCGCGGCCCGCTCCGGGGCGCTGCACGTCGCCGCGGCCGCGCACGAGTGCGGCCGCCCGGTCATGGCCGTGCCCGGCCCGGTCACCTCGGCGATCTCGATGGGCGCCCACCAGTTGATCCGGCAGGGCGCGACGCTGGTCACCAGCGGCGCCGACGTGCTCGACGCGCTCGAGCGGGCCGCCGGGACCTCGGCCGTGTCCGGGTCCTCACAGACCCCGGACACGCCATGATCGGTCGCGTGCACAGCAGCCATCGACCTACCCCGCCCCCGGGGACGAGCTACTGGGGGTAGCGACATGTCTGACACCTACAACGACTACGACCCGCAGCTGGGAATCTCCCCGGCGGAGGCTGACCGCTACGACGCCCGCATGGTGGAGCGCGGGATGGCCGAACCGGGCCAGCGACACCCCGGGTTGGGCCTGTTCTACGGGCAGGGGGTCCGCTCGGTCTACACCGAGAACGCGGCGCGCCACCTCGGGGAGATGCCCGACGGTAGTTTCAGTCGTCCCGAGATCGCCGCCGAAGCGTGGTCGGTGCGGGACGCCCGCAAAGAGCTCAGCATCGCTGAGCAGATGCAGACCGACGAGCACTACGTCATCAGCGACGAGGCGGTCGACAGAGCCCGCGACTCGCTGGCGGACGCGCAGCAGCGCCTCGCCGCCGCCGAGCGCGGCGAACTCACTTCCGCCGAGCACGATCCGGAACACGACTGGACCGCCAAGGTCCACCCGGCAACCCTGGCCGCCTATCACGCTGCAGTGGGCCACTCCGAGTACGAACGCGACGGGGCGCCCTACATCTACGACGGCGAGGTCGAGCATCTGTCAGAACAGCTGGACCACGAGATCGCCGCCTACGACGGCGTCGAGCTGGACGAGGAACTCGGCCTGGAGCCGTAGGCCGCCGGTGCCGGCGGGCACCGATCGGTCACCAGCTCGGCGCCAGTCGGGTGGGGTGGTCGCCAGCTCGGTGCCGGTGGGCACCGGTCGGTCACCAGCTCGGCGCCGGCCGGGTGGGGGTGGTCGCCGGCTCGGTGCCGGTGGGCACCGTGGGGTGGCCGGCTCGGTGCCGGTAGCGGTGCGGGTAGGGCCTCCGGTGGTCGGCACGACTGGATCGCCCGAAGGTCAGCACACCCGCGCCGGGGCGAGCGCCGATGAGCCGCCGCCGACCCGTGCGGGTGATACCGCCCCGTGGGAGTCGCTCGGGGTGCGGCGCAGCTTCGCTGTAGCCGGCCGAGTGCGGCGGCTCGGCCGGCTGGGTGGTCACCGGTGCTGGTCCCGGCCCGCGCGGGGGTCCGGCCGGTGTAGCGGCCGGGTGGTCCGGGGTCGGTAGGCGGTCTCACCCGCACGGGCCAGCACCGGCTCCCCGTCGTCCCTTCGGGACCCCGGCACGGGTGTGCTGAGGCTGCGCCGCGTTCCAGCCGCACCGACCACCGGAGGCCCCAGATGCCCACTGCCACTCTCGAGATCGCCGACGGCTACACCGAGCGCGACGCCCAGATCGTCGTCGACCTGGACGAGGACGCGTTCTGGCACCGGGGTGGGCCGTACCCGGCGCCGGAGAGCGCCGACGACCTCGACGAGGAGCCGCCCTTCTGACGGCGGCCCCCGCGGGGGCCCCGCCACCGGCGGGGTCCCCGCGGAACTGGAGGTCCGCCCGCACCGCGACGCCACAGGAGGCGCAGTCATGAGCAAGCAGCACAAGGACTACACCGTCGACGACAAAGACTGGGACCGCTACCACCGCGCGGTCGCGCAGAAGGGCATCGACGTCAAAGACCCGGGCCGGTGGATCGACTTAGTGCAGAAGAACGCCCGCAACCCGGAGCGGTCATGAAAAGCGACCGGACGGTGACGATCCCGCAGGCCGAGCTCGATCGGGGCGGGGCCCCGAGCACGTGGGAGCCGTGCGAATGCGGCGGCGAGGTGGTCCCCGGTGCGGGGTTGGGATTCAACGGGCGCAACGAGGTTCAGCGGTGCGACATCTGCGAGTGGTTCGCATCCGACGACGACGCTGCTGCGGCCGTGGCTGCGCGGGTCGGCGGGCAGGTAGTAGAGCGCCACGACCCGGATCGGTCCTCCGGTGCGTGGTGGCTGGTGGTCGTCAAAGCAGGGCGCGAGATGACAGAGCAGGACATCGAACGGGAAGCGTATTCCGTCCGGAGAGTCACGGGCGGTGAGCCGTGATCACCAGCGCGGTGCTGTCGCCCGCGTTCATCCGCGACCGGATGGCGGTCGCCGGCTGCTACGGCGACGGGATCACCCCGCCGACGGCGCCGTGCGAGCACGCGCCCGACGAGTGCGCGGCAGCCCTGGCCCGGTCGGTCGATGACGCGGCGCTGACCGACGCGTCGGCCCGATACGCGGCCTATCGGGCCGACGCGGGCGAGTTGGACGACATACACGGCGACGACCTCACGGATGCCGCGTGGGCAGTCGTGCGGATGGCGACGGGACTGGACGGGCCAGGGCCGCAGAGGGCACGGGCATCGGCCCTGCCGGGCCGCGCGCACGGCACGCGCTCCTAGTCACCGCTGCCGGCGGCCGGCCGGTGGTGTAGGGCCGCTCAAGGCCGCGGCGGGCCGAGAACCCCGTTGGACCCGCCTGGCGGCGGGGCGGATGGGCCTCTCGGCCCTAGAGCTAAGCACGGCCTCACTCAACATCAAGGGCGCTCCGCGTCGCCTGCGGCGACAGCCCTCCGGGCTGCCCTTGACGTCGAGCCTCGGAGGCCGTGCGGCCGCCGTGAAGCGGCAGCGGGGACGACGCCGCTGCCCATCACGGGCCGAGAGGCCCACCCACCTTCTGATCACCGGCCAACCAGGGAGTGCAGTCGCTATGGAGACGATGACCGACACGACGACGGTGGACACGGCCGAGCAGCTGCGCCAGGTTGCCGACCTGATCGCGCAGGGTGCGAACCGCGAGGCGCGACGCCGGACCGGTCGGATCGCCGACGCGGCGGACCCCGAGACCCGCGCGCTGTTGGGCCAGATCCTGGCCGCTCTGGAGAAGCCCCCGGCCGTCGCTGTCCCGCGGCTTCGACACCTGTGGAAGGTCAGCGCAGCCGCCGGGCGGGAGTTGGTGGAGGCGTGCGCCCCGCGGTCGGAGCGCCACGCCGAGGCGGCGAAGGAGACCGAGCGCGCGGTGCGGGCGACCCGTGCGGAGCGGCGGGAGTACGCCCGCCGCAGGCCGGGCACGGTGGTCCCTCGCCAGGGTGTCCCGCAGCCGCGGCGTAGCCAGCGCGCCACCGATCAGGACACCGCCGCGCGGCGCTACTTCGACGAGCGCTCGGACCCGGCCGAAGGCGGCAAGGAGACGCCGGAGCACGTTCTGACCGTCCGCGGACCGGCGTGCAGGGGGTGCGGGGCGGAGCGGACCACCGGCGACCAGCAGCGGGCCAACGACAACGGGTTGTGCAGCGACTGCCGTTACGAGTGGGTGGACTCGCAGCCGCCCATGCGGGGCCTGCCGTGCGTGGCGTGTGGGCTCGAACGGTCGCCGCGCGACCAGCAGCGGGCCCACGACGATGGGTTGTGCGAGGACTGCCGGGACAGCGGGACCGCCGGGGTGCCGATCCTGCCCGCCACCGCGACCCGCGCCGATGTCCTGACCGCCCGGTGTGACTACATCGACGCCACGTCTGAGACCACCAAGGCGCGGGACGCGCGGTTGCGGCGCGACCAGCGCCACATGCCCACTGGTGACCGGATCATGCTCGCCGACTGGATCGCCCGTCAGCCCGCCTGACCGACCAGCACTTGAAGGGGCCCCGCCACCGGCGGGGCCCCTATCTGTGTGCCCACCCGCACCCACCCCGAGCCCGATACGACGGCCGAGCCAGACACCGGCATCCGCCCGCGCGGCCGGCGCGCACCGGTGCGGAATGTCCGCCGGCGCGCGAGGCGCTCAGGGACCGCGCCGGGCCAAGCGTTCGGCGGACCCGCCTCCGGCGGCACAGTCCTCCCCCGCGGCCAAGATGGCGGCCGGCACGAGTGCCGCGACCCGAGTTAGGTACTCGCCTGCGCTGCCGGATCCGCGGCGGACGGAGGCAGGGCCGCCTCGGTATCGGCTTCAGCCGCCGGCGCAGCGGGATCATTGCCGGCGGCCGCCTGCGGCGTGGCCGCCGGTGCGGCAGGCCCGGCCGCGGGCCGTGCCTGCCGGAGCAAGGTTCGGACCCGCTTGACCGCGAGTCCGAACATCGTGGCCAAGTCGTCGACCTTACGGCCGGCGTGGTGGAGCTCGGCGAGGATCTCGCGCTGCCGCTGCTCGATCTCGCCGAGCCGAGTGTCGGCGTCGTCGCTCACGCGCCGCGCCTGCGCCTCGAGGTCGGCGAGCGTCTTGTCCCGCTCTGCGACGATCTGGACGGCGTCGGCGTCCGCGCGGGCGTAGCGCTCGAACGCCTCGTCCTCGCGCCTGCGGCGTTCGGCCTCCTCGACGTCGAGCCGATCCCGAGCCGCTGCCAGCTCGGCTACCCGGTCCCGGATCTGCTGGTCGTTCTTGGTCCTGCTCTTCCCCGCCACCGCGCGCCACCCCTGACGTTGTTCGTTGCTTCCGGATCGACTGCTTGGCACTCACTCCGGAGCCTGCTGCCGCCCAGCCGGGTCACCAGATGGTGCCCTGTGGAGCGACAGGAAAACGACAGTGGTTAGCGCCGGCCCGGGGTGTCATGTCCGTGTGTCGCGGCGTTGGCGGTATTCCTCTCGCTCACTAGCATCTACGTGGATCAGTTCGTGGATCGAGACAACTCGACTTGCTCATGCCGCCGTCCGGGCGGCGGGGAGCTGCGCGAGTACCTCGACCGGCGAATGGTCGCGGGGACCGCGGTTGTAGGGCAGGGCGGCGAGGGCCCGGCCCATCGTGCAGGTGTCGGTCAGCGCGGAGACGGTGAGGCCGGCGCCGATCCCGCCGGCGAGGAGACGCGCTTTCGGCGCGCGCAGGCCTGCGGCGAGGCCGGCGAGCACGAGCGTCCCGGCGACGAGGCGGACCTGGCGCTCGAGCGCCCAGCGAGCACGACCACGGACGACGTCGCCACCGGCGGCGGAGTAGGCGGCGATGCCGCCGTCGAGGACATGGACGCGTTCGGCGCCGACCCCGGCGAGCCGCTGGTGGGCCTGCGTGGCCCGGATGTCGGACTGGCAGACGAGTACCACCCGTCGGTCGAGCCGGGCGGCGAGCTGCTCGGTGTGCTCGCCGACCATGGTCAGGGGCACGTTGTAGGAGCCGCGGACGTGCAGGGTCTCGAACTCCGCGGGACTGCGGACGTCGATGACGGTCACGGTGTCGGGCTTGTCGAGCCAGTCGCGAACGGTGCGTGCGTCGACGTGGCGGGGGCTGGCGTGGGCCACAGGGGCGTCCTTGTCGGTAGAGGGTCGTGCGCTGGATGGTTCGCGGAGCCGGCCGCCGCGGTCGGGCCCTGCCCCGCGACGGCCGGGTCGGGTCTCGGCTACGGGCGGACGTTGACGGTGGCCATCATTCCGGCGTCCTCGTGGTCGAGGATGTGGCAGTGGTAGACGCTGCGTCCGGAGTAGGTGGTGAACGGGATGCGGAGCCGGACCCAGCCGCGGGCCGGGACCAGGACGACGTCCTGGGGCACCCCGGTCGGGAGGGTGGCGTCGCTGTAGTCGAGGACGGTGAACGGCCAGACGTGCAGGTGGAACGGATGTGCGAGCGGGCCGGGATTGTCGATCGTCCATTCCTCGATGGCGCCCAGGGTGACGGTCTGGTCGTCGCGCTCGGGGTCGAAGGTGCGACCGTCGATGGTGAAGGCCATCCCGCCCATGCCCATCTGGAAGGCGACCCGCCGCCGACCGGTCACCGGCCCAGCGGCGGGCTCTTCGGCGGGCAGGGCTGAGGGAAGCGACGGGGCAGTGACCGGTGCCCCGGAGGAGACCATTGTGGCGAGGGTGATCGGCCCGCTGGTCGCGGTGCCGCCGCCCATCCCGCCCATGCCGCCACGGTCGACGGCGTCGGCGATCAGCGGAAAGTGGCCGGTGCCGGTGGGGCGCACGATCACGTCGACCCGGTTGCCCGGGGCAAGCATCACCCGGTCCGCGGCGACCGGGGCAGGCAGGAACGTGCCGTCCTGGGCGACCCGGACGAGCTGGTGGGCGTCGAGCCGGATCGACAACACCCTCGATACGCAGCCGTTGACGATCCGCCAGCGCTGTGTCGCGCCGGGGGCCGCGGGGATGGTGGGCTGGTGCTGGCCGTTGACCAGGACCAGCTCGCCCTGGCGGCCCATGGCCCGGTCCATGGCGTTCACCTCGACGAGCCCGCCGTCACCGTCGAGGGTGGTGTCGGTGACCACCAGTACCCGGTCCTCGACCACCGGTAGGTCGGGGTCGGGCCCTGGTGGGGCGACCAGCAGCGCACCGACGAGCCCGCCGAAGATCTGGTTGGCCACCATGCCGTGGTGGTGCGGGTGATACCAGTAGGTGCCGGCCGGGTGATCGGATGGGATCCGGTAGAGGTAGTCGAACGAGGTGCCGGGGTCGACCCGCAGGAACGGGTTGTCGCTGTTGGTCTCCGGAGAGACCCGCAGCCCGTGGGTGTGCAGGTTGGTGGGCTCGTCGAGCCGGTTGGTCAGGCGCACCGCGAGCTCGTCGCCGGGGCGCACCCGCAGCGTCGGCCCGGGCGCGGTGGCGTTGTAGCCGAGCCCGCGTGTATCCCGGCCGGCCAGTCGCACACCTGCGGCGGCGGTGAGCTCTACCTGCAGCCGACCGGCCCGGCTGTCGAGGACCTGCGGTTGGCGCAGCTCGGCGCCGGTGTCGGCGGGCCGCAACCGACTACCTGCACCGGCGCCGGTGGCGATCCAGCCCGTCGCCCCGGTGGCGACGGCGGCGGCGCCGAGCCCGCCCAGGACGATCGCGCGGCGTCGGCTGATCGGTGCCGAGGTCATGTCAGTTCGTCGCGGCGCTTGCGGTAGTCCTCGTCGTCGATCTCGCCGCGGGCGTAGCGCTCGTCGAGGATCTGCCGGGCCGAGGCCGGCCCCGCCACCGGGGCGGTGCCCGCACCGGTTCTACGGTTCTGGGTGAGCCGGTAGGCGAGGTAGCCGAGCAGCACCAGGCCGATCAGTACCAGTACCGGCCAGATCCAGAACCAACCCATCATCGAGCCGTTCATCATGGTCGTTGCCCTCTCGTCTCGTTTCGTCGTGCCGGTGGCGCCCGCTTGAGGCCCGGCGTGCCCGCGGGCGCCTGCGAATCAGCTTGTGGTGAGCGCGTCGAGCGCGGCCCGGATGCGCACCCCGGCCTCGTCCGCGACGGGGCGCAAGTCCTCGCGCTCCGGGATGCTGACCATGACCTGCGGGTCCAGGGCCGAGACGATGCTGCGGTCGTCACCGTCGGCGCGGACCACGACGTTGCAGGGCAGCAGCAGCCCGATCTGTCGGTCGACGTCGAGGGCGCGGTGGGCGAGCTGGGGGTTGCAGGCGCCCAGGATGAGGTATGGCTCCATGTCGTGGTCGAGCTTCTCCTTCAGCGTGGCGCGGGCGTCGATCTCGGTGAGCACCCCGAAACCCTGCTCGGCCAGGGCCGCCTTGACCGCGGGGACGGCTTGCTCGTAGGGCAGGTCCAGAGCGATCGTCATGCCGTAGTCCATTGCTGGTCTCCATTCGTCGGTGGGGCGCAAGCGGTTGTGGATCGTTGTCGTCAGCCGGTGCTCAGCGCGGCCGGCGCGAGCAGCGCCGCGGCGGCGACGCCGACCGCGACGGCCAGGATCAGATAGGCGAACCCGCGCCGCAGCGCCGCGGCCGGGAGCCGGTCCGCTACGCGCCCGGCAGCCAGGGACGCGAGCAGGGCGGTCCCGGCGAACACGCCGATCACGGCGTAGTCCACACCTCCGGCGGCGGCGGCGTGCGCGGACAGCCCGGCCAGCGAGGTGATCGTCACGATCACCAGGGAGGTGGCGATGGCCTCGGCGGCGCTCAACCCGAGCAGCAGGGTCAGCGCGGGCACGATGACGAACCCGCCGCCCACTCCGAACAGCCCGGTCAGCACCCCGACCCCGGCGCCGGCGGTGAGCGCCTTGGGCAGGCAGCTGCGCCAGTCGACCCGCCCGTCGCGGACCCGGCACGCACCGCCCGTCGCCTCCTCAGGGCTCCCGCGCAGCATTGCGATCGCGACGGCGAGCATCAGCACCGAGAACGCCACCAGCAGCCACCGGTCGGCGACCAGGCGGCCCAGCGCGGCCCCCGCGAACGCGGTGGGGACTCCCGCGGCGCCGAACACCATCGCCACCGGCCACCGGATCACCCCGGACCGCAGCCGCACCGCCAACCCGCCCGCCGCCGACACGGCCACCACCAGCAGCGACCCGAACACCGCAGCCCCCACCGGCTGGCCGACCCCGTAGACCAGGGCCGGGACCGCCAGGATCGAACCACCCGCACCGAGCAGCCCCAGCGCGGCGCCGATGACCAGGCCGAACACGCCGGCGAGGATCACTGCGCCAGCCTCGGGCTGCAGGGCCGCGGGCTGCTCACAGGGTGGTGGTCAGCGGGACACCGGCATCTTCGGCATCGCCGTAGTTGTCGTCGATCACGACCACGGTGCGCCCGGCGCGAGCGAGCAGCGACGCGGCCGCGGTGGCGCGGTAGCCGCTGCCGCAGTGCACCCACACCGACCCGGCCGGGACCTCGTCGAGCCGGTCCGGTAGCTCGGGCAGCGGGACGTGCACCGCCCCGCGCACGTGCGAGGCGTCCCACTCGGTGCCCAACCGCACGTCGAGCACCACCTCGGCCGGCGGCAGATCAGCACTGCGACGACCGCCGAGCTCACCGGCGAGGTCGACGAAACCGGCGCTGGGCAGCTCGCCCAGCAGGGCCGGGTCGACGGCCAGCTCGTCGGGATCACCCGTAGCGGCGGCGACGATTCGGTCCACACCGATCCGGACCAGCTCCCGCTGCGCCTGCGCCACCTGGTCCGGGGTGTCGCCGAGCAGCGTGATCGGGGCACCGTGCGGGGCCATCCAGCCCAGCCAGGTCGCCATCGGTCCGTCCAGCCCGAGACTCACCGTCCCGGCGAGGTGCGAGTCGAGGTAGGCCTTGCGGTGGCGCAGGTCGACCACCCACTCCCCGTCGGCCAGCCGGCGCGCCAGCTCGGCCGGGTCGGCCGTCATCGGCGGGCGCAGGTCCACCGGCGCCGGACCGGCGGTGTTGAGCGCACCCATGTGCGCGTAGTAGGCGGGGTAGGCACCCAACCCGGACAGGGCCTCCCGGACGAACTCCTCGCGGGCCAGCCGCAGCACCGGGTTGACCTGCTTCTCGTGCCCGAGGGTGGAGTCGTCCCCCGAGGCGGGGCTGGCGGTGCAGAAGCTGCCGAACCCGTGGGTCGGCCACACCTGCGCCCCGTCGGGCAGCGCGTCGGCCATCGACGCGGCCGAGGCGTGCTGCGCGCGGGCCAGTGCCTCCGCGTGCTCGTCGCCGAGCAGGTCGGTGCGCCCGGTGGTGCCGTAGAGCAGCGACCCGCCCGTGAACACCCCCTGCGGCCCGTCCCGCCCTCCATCACGCATAGGGCCCTCCAGCACGTAGGACAGGTGGTGGAAGGTGTGCCCCGGGGTGCCCACCACCCGCAACCGCAGCCGCGGCGAGGCCTCCAGCACGTCGCCGTCGACGACGCCGGTGCGGGCGAACGCCACGTCGTCCTCGGCCGAGAGCACGTAGGCGGCGCCGGTGAGGCGTGCGAGCTCCAGACCGCCGGAGACGTAGTCGTTGTGCACGTGGGTCTCCACGACATGGGTGATCCGCACCCCGAGTCGCCCGGCCAGGGCCAGGACCCGGTCCACGTCGCGCTGCGGGTCGACCACCACCGCCACCTCACCGTCGGAGGCCAGGTAGCTGCGGTCTCCCAGCGAGGATGTCTCGATCACTTCGACGTCGATCACGTCAGATCTCCTTCGTCTCGTCGGTTCGGCCGGTTCGGCCGGCTCATCGGGCGCCGGTGTCCACCGGGCGCCCGGAGCTGATCCAGCCGGCGGTCCCGCCGGCCACCGACACCGGCCGCGCCCCGGCAGCACCCAGCGCCTCGGCCGCCTTCGCGCTGCGGCCACCGGACTGACAGATCACATACAGCTCCTGCCCGGCGTAGCGGCCCGGGTCGGTGATCACCCGCTCCAGCGGCACGTTCACCGCGCCGGGCACATGCCCGGCCGCGAACTCCTCGGCCGAGCGCACATCCACCACCGCCACAGTGCTGCGACGTCCCGCCGCGAACTGCTCCACATCAACCTCGCGCATCTGCACGACGCATCACCTCCACATCAGGGATACCCGGGGGGGTACCTGCCAAACAAAGCTCCACCATGGGTCACAGCTTCGAACAACCCGGGGTGGGGCCCGGGGGTGCTGATCAGGCCAGCGAGAGGAACAACTTCTCCAGCTCGTCCTCGGTCATCGGCGGCTGCTCGCCCCGCTCCCGGGCCGCCTGGCAGTGACGCATCCCACTCGCGACGATCTTGAAGCCTGCCCGGTCCAGAGCACGCGAGACCGCGGCGAGCTGGGTCAGCACCTCGGCACAGTCCCCACCCCCCTCGATCGCCCGGACCACACCGGCCAACTGCCCCTGCGCGCGGCGCAACCGCACTAGAGCGTCGCCCACCAGGGCGGGAGTCATCTCCATGTCGCCACCTCCACTACGCCAACATACCCCCGGGCGTATATGTTCCTGGGAGTGTCCGATCTTCGGTGTAACTGGTCTGTAGCTCCGGGCGTGTCCCGGGGGAAGGACCACCAATGACCGACACGATCGAGCCCATGCCGCGGGCTCGGATTGATCACCAGCAGTTCGCTCAGCAGTTGGTGGAGGCCGCCAAGGCCGACGGGGTGGAGCTCGTCGGCCCGGACGGGCTGCTCACCGGGCTGACCAAAACAGTGCTCGAGACCGCCCTGGAAGCCGAGCTCAGCGAGCACCTGGGCTATGACCGCCACGACCCGGCCGGGCGCGACGGCGGGAACTCCCGCAACGGCACCCGCACCAAGACCGTGCTCACCGAGATCGGCCCGGTCGAGATCGAGGTGCCGCGCGACCGCGACGCCAGCTTCGAGCCTCAGATCGTGCGCAAGCGCCAACGCCGCCTGGACGGGATCGACGAGATCGTGCTGTCGCTGACCGCCCGCGGCCTGACCACCGGGGAGGTGGCCGCGCACTTCGCCGAGGTCTACGGGGCCAAGGTCTCCAAGGACACCATCTCGAGGATCACCGACAAGGTCCTCGACGAGCTGGGCGAGTGGCAGAACCGCCCGCTCGACGCCGTCTATCCGGTGCTGTTCATCGACGCTCTCTACGTCAAAGTCCGCGACGGGCAGGTCACCAACCGGCCCTTCTACGTGGTCATCGGGGTGACCGTGGACGGGCAGCGCGACATCCTCGGGATCTGGGCCGGCGAGGGCGGCACCGGTGGGGAGGGCGCGAAGTTCTGGCTGCAGGTTCTGACCGAGATCAAAAACCGCGGGGTCGGCGATGTGTGCATCGCCGTCTGCGACGGCCTGAAGGGCCTGCCCGAGGCGATCACCACCGCCTGGCCGCAGGCGGTGGTGCAGACGTGTGTGTTGCACCTGATCCGCAACACCTTCCGCTACGCCTCCCGGCGCTACTGGGAGCAGCTGGCCAAGGACCTGCGCCCGGTCTACACCGCCCCGACCGAGGCCGCGGCCCAGGCCCGGTTCGCCGAGTTCGCCGAGACCTGGGGCGGGCAGTATCCGGCGATCATCGCGCTGTGGCGGGCGGCGTGGTCGGAGTTCGTGCCGTTCCTGGACTACGACGTGGAGATCCGCAAGGTCATCTGCTCCACGAATGCGATCGAGTCGCTCAACGCCCGCTACCGGCGGGCGATCAAGGCCCGGGGGCACTTCCCGACCGAGCAGGCCGCGCTGAAGTGCCTCTACCTGGTCACCCGCTCACTCGACCCCACCGGGAAGGGCCGAACCCGCTGGGCGATGCGCTGGAAGCCGGCCCTGAACGCCTTCGCGATCACCTTCGCCGGCCGTATCGTCCCCAGCAACGGAAACTAGCCGCCACCCCGGCCAGTTACACCGTTCCTCTGACACTCCCGGCACTCTACATATCAGTTGTCGCCGCGGCAGAGGTTGTTGACGCGGTGGGCGGGTGGGTGGCCGCCGAGCGCGGTGTGGGGCCGGTGATGGTTGTAGCCGTGTAGCCAGGCCGGTAGCGAGGCGACACGCTCGGCGGAGGAGTTGTAGACCGCGGCGTAGGCCCATTCGACGGCGAGGGTGCGGTTGAAGCGTTCGGCTTTGCCGTTGGTCCACGGGCAGCGGGCTTGGTGGGGCGGTGGGCGATGCCGAGCTCGGCGAGTGTGGCGGCGAACAGGCGACTCTTGCGGTAGACCCAGGCGTTGTCGGTCATGATCCGCTCGACGGTGACCCCGTAGTTGCCGGCGAACCAGGCGGTGGCGCGGCGGACGAACCCGGCGCAGGCGTGCTGGTTCTCCCCGCCCTCAGCAAGACTGATGACCTCGACGTAGGCCAGCCGGGAGTGGTCGTCGACCGCGACGTGAACGTAGTCGTAGCCCACCCGCGGCCCGGAGCGGGCAGCCCGGGACTGGGCGGAGTCGCGGCCGTGGGCTCGCCAGCCGCCGCCGTCGCGGATGTGGCCGAGCTTTTTCACATCGACGTGCACGAGCTCGCCGGGGCGGGCCCGCTCGTAGCGGCGCCACCGGTTCGGGCCGTGCACCCGAGTGGCCGGATCGGTCTCCCGGAGCTGTTGCCCGGTAGGCGGGTCGAGGTCGCGCAGCCGCGAGATCCCGAGCCGGACCAGCACGTTATGCACCCCGGCCGCGGAGACCCGAGTGCCGTCCTCGCGGCGCAACTCGAAGGCGATCCGGTCCGGGCCGAGCTGGCGATCGCGGCGCAGCCGCTCGATCCGGGCCTCCAGCTCCGGCGGGGTACGCCGCGGCGAGCGGCAGGGCCGCGAGGAGCGCTCGACCAGCCCGGCCTCCCCCTCGGCGCGCCAGCGGGTGTGCCACTTGTGCAGGCACTGCCGGGAGATCCCGGCCTCGGCAGCGACATGGGCTTTCGGGCGGCCGGCGTCGACACGCAGACACAACCGGCGCCTGCCTTCCATGGTCAGCGGGGCATTACGGTGCGGCACTGAGGACCTCCGGGGTCCGACGGTGTGGTTCCTCGACAGCTCCACACCTCGCCCGGAGGTCCTCCCTACATCAAGATCATCCGCCCTGGCGTGTCTACTCCCGCCGCGTCACCAACCTCCGTAGGTGGGACAGCTAGTCAGCCGGTCCCAGCCGGTCGAGGTCGAGGTCGGGCCGACGGCCGGTGAGCAGGCCGGGCCGGCGACCGGACGGGCGGCGGCGGCTGAGCGGGCGGTCGACCAGGCGGTCGACCAGGCCGCGGCCGCCGACCGCGCGCGCGACGAGCGGGCGCTGGCCGAGCCGGACCGCGAGGACAAGAACCAGCTTGCGCTGTTCGAGCTGTCCGACGAGGCCCGCGTGGGCGCGCAGCCACTGCGCGTCGAGACCGAGACCCCCGAGCACGGGCAGGACCAGGGCCGGGACGTCGAGCACGGACAGGCCGACACCGAGGTACGGGTCAGCCTGGCCGAGGCCCGCCAGCAGGCCCGGCTGGCACAGTCGATCCGGGAGCTGCGCGAGGCCGCCGAGCCGGTCCGGGCCGCGGAGCGCCACCGCCAGGTCGCCGAGGCGCTCGAAGCCGACCGGACCCGGCGGGACCAGGCCGAACGCGACCAGACCATCCACGGCCCGACAGCGGAGAGGGTCCCCGAGCACGAGCACAGCCCGGCCGGAGCGCAGATCGGACTGACGCAGGAACAGTCCGAGGACTGGGGCCTGGACCTGGACTGATCAGCGAGCCCAGCGCGAGCGGTGCGCCTGCCGACGCCGGACTCGTTCCTCACGGTGCAGCTGCGCGATCGCCTGCAGCGTCTCCGGCAAGTCCTCCAGGCCGTTCGCACCCCGCACTGCCCACGGGAGGCCAGCACGATCCCGAAGCGCCTTCTGCTGGCGGTCGTAGGCCCGGACCACCGCGTCGGCTTCCACCCCGGACGTTACGACCTCGCCGCAGATCCGCGACGCGTTGTCCCGCTCGTCGCGGCTGTAGGGCCTGCCGTCCGGCAACAGCCCGGCGGGCATGATCATGGCTGGTCCCGGCCACACCAGGTCGCGCTCGTCCGCATCCCACGGCAGGTCCGCGTCAGACGGGATGGAGGCGTAGTCGGGCTCAACCCACGGCAACTCGGCCTCGAGATCACCGGCGGCCGCCGGCTGCCCCGCGGCGAAGCGGCGCGCCAGCTCGTCGTCCGGGTCGTTCGGGTCGAAGTACCGCGCACTGATCTCCACCGGCATGGCGCTGCCTCCTCATGTCGGCGGTTACGGCACAACCGATAATGGTAACGACGAGGACCGACACTCACGGCCACGTCAGCGATAGCCAGCGCGGCCAGAAAGGGCTGGCGAGGATGGCGGGGGCCCACCTAAGTCGGCCGCGGGTTCGCGGTCCGCGGGGCGGGTTGATCGCGCGCCGTCTGTGTCCTCGGCAGCGAGCACAGCCGGTCTACCGGCGCTCAGCCAGCACTAACGTGCCCCATTGTCGGCGCGTGACCGGGATGGGCGTGCTGAGCGGGGCGGCCGGATCATGTGATCAGAGCACACCGCTGAACAATGAGGTCAGAAGGCCGCCACCGACGCCGATCACCAAGGAACCAACGGCAGCCGCGAGTGCCGTAGTGCTCGCCCAGGGTCGGGTCGCGCGGGGATGCTCGGTGGCGTTCTGATCGCGGACGTCGGCGAACAACGGGGCGATCCATCGGAGGTAGTAGAAGAGGCTGGCGACGGTGTTGATCACCGCAAGCACGGTCAGCCATGCCATGCCGCCGTCGACTGCGGCGATGAACACCGCAAGCTTACCCAGGAATACCCCGGTCGGCGGGGTGCCGACCAGCCCCAGCAGACAGATGACGAGCGCGGCTGCGAGTGCGGGTCGCCGGCGGGCCAGGCCGCGGTAGTCCTCGAGCGTGCGGGCAGACCGGTCGCTGGTGGTGACGGCGGCCGCGACGGCGAAGGCACCGAGGTTGGTCACCGCGTACGCGGCGAGGTAGAGCAGCAGGGCCGAGGCGGCGAGGCCGGTGCGGGTGGCGACGGCGAGGGCCATGAGGACGTAGCCGACTTGGGAGATCGCGGAGTAGCCGAGCAGGCGTTGTGCCGAGTTCTGGAGGAACGCGGCTAGGTTGCCCAGCGTCATCGACGCTGCGGCGAGGATCGCGACGAGCAGCGGCCAGTCGATGAGGTGGTCGGGGATGGCGGCGGACAGCATCCGATAGGCCGCGACGAGGGCGCCGATCTTTGGGACGGTGGTGATAATGCCGGCGATCGGGGCGGGGGTGCCGTCGCTGACGTCGGGTACCCAGAAGTGCGCGGGAACCGCCCCCGCTTTGAACGCCAGCCCGGCCAGGACCGCGACCAGCCCCACGGCAGCCAGCGCAGCGGTCGATCGTCCACCCATCGCCGATGCAGCAACAGTGAGGCTGTCGCGCAGGGCGGAGTAGGCGGTGACACCGCCGGCGGCGTAGAGCAGCGTCACCCCGGCGATCATGGTGACCCCGGCGAAGGCGCCGGAGAGGTAGTACTTCATGGCCGCCTCGGTGCCCGCGGCGGTCTTCGTCCAGCCGACCAGGGCGTAGAGCGGGATGCTGGCGAGCAGGAACGCCGCGAACAGCAGCAGCAGGTCGGTTGCGCCGCAGAGCAAGACGGCGCCGAGCGCGCCGAGCAGCAGAAGCACCCAGTACTCGGTCTCCCGCTGGTGGGCGCGGGTGGTGTCTGCGGAGGCGCCGACGGCGAGCAGGACCGCGACGAGCACGATCAGCCGGCTCGCGTTGGTGGTGGTGTCGACGGTGTAGGAGCCGAACACGGTCTCGGCGGGGTGCAGGTAGGTCAGACCGGTGGCGACGAGCCCGGTCAGGCAGGCAGCGGCGGCGAGGACCCCGACCAGCCATTGGCGTCGCCGCGGAAGCCACGCCCCCACGAGCAGCCCGAGCACCGCGGCGCCGAGCAGCGCGAGCTCGGGGATCAGCGCGGCAAGGTTCTCGTTCATCATCGAGCGACCAGGGTGTTCACCGTGGCCGCGGCGGGCTCGACGAGGTCGAGCAGGAACCGGGGGGCGAGCCCGATCACCGTGGCGAGCGACAGCAGCGGCACGATCGCGAGAAGCTCGCCGGTGCGCAAGTCGCTGACGGCGTGGGGTGTGCCGGGGGCGTCTGGGATGCGGAGCGGCCCGAGGAACAGCCGCTGCAGCGCGACCAGAAACAACGCGGCGGTCACGAGGATTCCGGTGACCGCGATCGCGACCGGGATCGGCGCGGCGGGCAGGGAGCCGGTGAAGATCTGGAACTCGGCGATGAAGCCGGAGAAGCCGGGCAGCCCGAGCGAGGCGAAGGCCGCGACGGCGAACAGCGCGGCGAAGCGCGGGGTGCGGGCGGCCAGCCCGGAATAGGCGCCGAGCTCGTAGGTGTGGCCGCGGTCGTAGAGGACGCCGGCCAGCAGGAACAAGGCGCCTGTGATCAGGCCGTGCGAGACCATCTGCACCAGCGCACCGGTAGTGGCCAGCGTGCGGGCCTGGGCGTCGCCGGCGGCGACGATCCCGGCGGCGCCGATCCCGACCAGCACGTAGCCCATGTGGTTGATCGAAGTGTAGGCGATCATGCGCTTGAGGTTGGTCTGGGCGAATGCGACGAGCGCGCCGTAGACGACGGACACGACCCCGACGATGAGCACGACCAGGGCGTACTGGCGCCAGCTCGTCGGGAGCAGGGGCATGGCAATGCGGACGAAGCCATAGGTGCCCATCTTGAGCAACACCCCGGCCAGGATCGCCGAGCCCGTGGCAGGGGCTTCGGTGTGCGCGGGCGGTAGCCACGTGTGGAACGGCACGGTCGGGGTCTTGACGGCCAGGCCGACGCCGATCGCCAGCAGCGTGAGCGCGGCGTAGGGGCCGCCGGCGGCGAGCGGGTTCGCGGCGGCGAGCTCGACGATGTCGAACGTGTGGGGCGTGGCGGCGAGGAAGACCAGGATGAACCCGAGCAGCAGGGCCAAGGAGCCGAGGAAGGTGTAGAGGAAGAACTTCAGCGCCGCCGACCGTGCCCGCTCGGCGTGCCCCCACCCGGCGATCACGAAGTACATGAACACGATCGACAGGTCGAAGAACAAGAAGAACAAGATCAGGTCCAGCGCGGCGAACAGCCCGAGGCTGACCGTCTGCAGGGCCAGGAAGAGCAGCACGTAGGGCTTGACGCGGCGGGTTTCGCGCAGCGCGAAGACCCCGCACGCCAGGAACAGCACGGCGGTCATGGCCAGCAGCGGCAGCGCCAGCCCGTCGACGCCGAGGTGGTAGGAGATTCCGGCCGACGGGATCCACGGCAGGCGCACCTCGAACGCGTAGCCGCCCGGCCCGACGCCCGCGACGGGGAGCCGTACCCAGGCGGCGACGATCAGCGCCAGGTCGGCCAGCGCGGCGGCGATCCACGCCCCGACGAACAGGCGGGCCGGCAGCCGCGCGGGCAACGCCGCCACCACCACCGCCACCGCAGCGGGCAGGAACACGATCAACGACAGCACCGCTGGGTCCTCCTTCAGGACACGACGCTTTCAGGACACGACGAGGACGACGACGGCCAGCACGGCCAGCACCGCGAACCCGACAGAGGCCTGCGCGTAGTACTGGTGCAGTTGCCCGGTCTGCGGGCGCTGCGCCCACCGGCCCAGGGCGCGAGCCCCGTCGACGACACCGCGCACGACGCCGTCGACGGCGGGCTCACCGCGGCGGTCGAGCTGCCGCGCGAGCGTGACCGTGGCCCGGGCGGCGGCGTCGACACCACGGTCGAGGACGTGGTCGTCGAACCTGGCCAATCCGTGCGCCAGCCGGTGCACCGGGCGGACCAGCAGCAGCCGGGCGGCCTGTTCCAGATCCCACCACCGATGCAGCAGCCCGGGCTCGGGGAGCCGGGTCGCGGCGCGCCAGCCCCACGCGGTGGCGGCCCCCGCCACGGCGGCCGACACGACCAGTTCCCACCACCGCGGCCCGGGTTCGGGGCGGAGAAGGCCGTGGCCGAGCAGCGGGAGGATCCCGAGGGCGGCCGCCCCGATCGCCAGCACGACCAGCGGCGGACCGGTCACGGCCGAGAGCCGACCGGCCGGGGGCTGCTCGACCTCGGCCGCCGCCGGCGGCTGCGCGACACCAGCCGCGGGCCGCCACACGAACCACAGCGCCTTCGCGCTGTACACCGCGGCGACAGCGGCCGCGGCCAGCCCGACGACGTACAGGGCGACCACGCCGGGCGCCGGGGCGGCGAGGGTCGCGGCGAGCACGGTGTCCTTGGCGACCCACAGCGACAACGGTGGAAGTCCCGCCAGCGACAGCGCCCCGACCGTGAACACCGCTCCGACGAGCGGAAACCGGCGGGCCGACCCGGCGAGACCGCCGAGCTGCTTGGTGCCCAGCGCGCTCAGCCAGGCCCCCGCGGCCAGGAACAGCAGGCTCTTCGTGGCCGCGTGGGCGACCAGTTGTAGCACCGCGGCGCCGGTGCTGCCGACACCGGCGGCGAGGATCATGAAGCCGATCTGCGCGCAGGTCGACGCGGCCAACAGCTGCTTGAGATCGCGCTGGGCGATCGCGACCAGCCCCATTCCGAGCGCGGTCCCCGCCCCGACCCAGGCCACCAGCGGACCGGCCCAGCCGACCGAGCCGAGCAGCGGGTTCAGTCGCACCAGCAGGTACGCGCCGGCAGCGACCATGGTCGCCGAGTGCAGCAGCGCCGACACCGGGCTCGGGCCGCGCATCGCCCCGGAGAGCCAGAAGCTGAACGGCAGCTGTGCGGACTTGCCCAGCGCCGTGACCACCACCCCGGCCACCAGCAGCTCCCGCCATCCCGCCCCGGCCGTCGGCAGCTCCTCGAAGCTCAGCGACCCGACACCGCCGGCGAGCGCGGCACCGGCCGCGAGGTAGAGCCCCAGGTCGGCGGTGCGGGTGGTGAGGAACGCGGTGTGCGCGCCGCGCACCGCGTCCGGGTCACAGACGTGATAGCCGATCAATGCCCAGCTCGCTGCGCCCATGACCTCCCACGCCATCAGCAGCGGCGCGAGGCCCGTCGCCGTCACCGTCGCGAGCATCGCCGCGGCGAAGACCAGCATCAGGCCGGTGAACCGGCCGGTCCGCAGCCCCTGCTCGCCCGCGGCAGACACCAGCACCGCTAGCAGCACCCCGGCGACGGTGAGGACTAGCACCGCGGAGAGCCCGTCGACGGCGAAGCCGGCCCGGATGCCCGCGAACAGGGCCGTGTCGGTGACCGGACCGATGAACGCGGCGGCCACCGCGAGGCCCAGCACCACCACTGACACGCCGACGCCGAGGGCGGGCGCGAGCGGGTCGACCCGCCGCCCCCACAGTGCGAGCAGCGCTCCGGCCAGCAGCGGAACGGCGATCAGCAGCCACAGCAGCACGAGCGGCCTCAGCCTTTCAGGTCCGCCGCGCCGTCGGTCATGTCGACCTGGCGGGCCCGGTAGATCGCGGTGGCCACGGCGAACCCGGCGGCCATCTCGACCGCCATCGCGGTGACCACGACGACGATGAGGACCTGGCCCTGGCTGCCCGCGGACGCGAGGAAGTGCCAGAACGCGGCCGCGGCGAGGATGACACCGTTGAGCATCAGCTCCAGCCCCATCATCAGCATCACGATCGACTGCTGCGACAGCGCCCCGTAGAGCCCGATCGCGAACAGTCCGGCCGCGGCCAGCAGGAACAGCTCGAGCGTCACCGGCCGACACCTCCTCCGAGGGGGTCGTCGGACGTGTCCGCGTCGAGGTCGCCGCCGAGCCGGTCGTAGCGGCCGCGCCCCGTCGAGAGAACGACCGTCGCGACGATCGTGGCGAACAGCGTGATCCCGAGGGTCATCGTGGTCAGCATTTGCTCGCCCATCAGCGACCGGCCGAGCGCGAAGGTCGGATCGGGGGCCGGGGTGCCGGTGCGCTGCGGCCAGTCGACGAGCAGGATTCCCGCGGCGAGCAGCACGAACGTCCCCACCGAGATCGTCATCGCGCCCGGCTTGTTGTGATACATCGCCATCGGCATCAGGCCGGCCGGATTCATCATGTACATGATCATGAAGACGGCCATGATCACCATCTCGATGACCATCATCAGCACGATGACCACCCCCAGGTAGCCCAGCCCGAGCAGCACCACGAGCCCGGCCACGGCCAGGAACGAGGCCAGCAGCGAGAAGGTCACCTGCGCCATCGAGTTCAGACGGAACACCCCGAACCCGAACATCACCGCGGCCAGGGCGAGCACCCAGAACACCACGTCCATCTACAGCCCTCCCTCATCTACAGGTCGCCCCGCGTGAGCACGACGATCGACACCACCAGGGCCTGGGCGATGGTCAGCGGCACGAGCACCATCCAGGAGATCTCGGTCCAGCGGTCCATCCGGATGGTGGGGAACCGGCGTCGCGCCCAGACCAGCACAGCCAGCACCGCGAGGGTCTTGACCAGCACCCACGCCCACGCCGGCAGCAGCGGCCCGGCGCCACCGCCGAGGAACAACGGCACCGCCATCGCCGCCGCGGCGGTCAACATCAGCCACCTGCCGCCGAGGAACAGCAGACGGTCCACGCCGGACAGCTCGCCGGCCGCCCCACCGGCGAGATCACCGGCCACCGGGGCGTCGAACGGCGCCCAGAACGCCATCGCGGCCGCCGAGACCAGGAAGACCACGAACGCCACTGGCATGATCACCACGAACCACAGGCCCTGCTGGGCGGCGACGATGTCGCCGACCCGCAGGCTCTGCGCGCCCACCGCGGCGGTGATGATCGCGAACATGTGTGGCAGCTCGTAGGCCAGGCCCTGGGCGACGAACCGGTATCCGCCCACCAGCGACAGCACGCTGTTCGGGCCCCAACCGGCCATCCACACCGCGGCCCATGCCAGGACCTCCATGGCGTTGAACCACACGACCCCGACCCCGAGGTCCGCGACCGGGCGCGTGCCGAGCGGGATCACCACCGCGGCCAGTACCGCCGCCACCACCAGCACCACCGGCCCGGCTCGCCCCAGCACCGGGTCGGCCGCCACAGTCCGACGGCGCTGCCCGACCAGCAGCCGCGCCAGCTCTCTCGCCGGCGCGGTGAACCCACCGGGGCGGCCCGCCGCCCGTGCGTCCGCTGCCGCATCGACGACCACCACCGACCACGCCACCGCGATCAACACCAGCGGCAGCAGCGGCGCCCACCACCACGCCAGCGCCGCAGCCGGTGCCGGCATCGGGACCGCCTCATCCACGGTCGCGCCGCCCGCCGTCGCGCATGCCTGGCTGCGTCCCGGGGGCCGTACCGTCCCCAGCCGTCGTCGCTGCCGGCGCGTCGTCCCCAGCCGTCGTCACGACGGGCGCGTCGCCGGGGACGACAGTCGTGTCGCCGTCGGTGGCGGGGTCGGCGGCCGCGAGGAGCAGGCGGGCGACGGCGAGGTCGGTGCCGACCACCAGGCGTGCCACCTCGGCCAGCTCGATCCGGGCCTGCTCGTACCGAGCTGAATGGACGGGCCGCGCCCTCGATGTGGGCGCGCGAGTGGCGATCGCGTCCCCGGTTGGCTCGTGGAGTGCCTCGACGGCGAGCCCGAGGGCCTCGAGGCGCAGCGCCACCAATGCCGGCACATGCGGGAGGCCCCGCACCATCCGGTGCAGGGTCCGCGACCGGCGGATCCGGCGCACCAGCGCTTCGACCGCCGCGCAGGTCGGGTCGAGCGACGCCCCTGTGAGGAGCCGGTCGCGCAGCCGGCGGGCCCCCGCCGCGGGCGCCGCCCAGCCCGCCACCGCCAGGACCCGGGCCACGGCGTCGAGCTCTCGGGCCACGGCGCGCCGCCCGATGTCCGGGCAATCGCCGTCGCCCAGGGCGGCCGACGTACGGGACGTCCAGAACGGCTCGCCGGGTGGATCATCGACCAGCCGGGCGTGGGCCTGCTGGACGACGTCGCCTTGCAGCGCCACCTCGAGCACCAGCCCCGCCGGCCAGTCCGGCAGGACCGGCCCCAACGCCACGTTCAGCCGATCGAGCATCAACCCGTCGCGATCGTCGCCGAGATCGGCCATCGCCAGCCCACCAGGCATCTCCATCTCGCCGTGCCCGCCATGACCGCCGTGCTGCTCGTGCCCGCCGTCCTGCTCGTGCCCGCCGTGCTGTGGAGAGCCGGGCTTCTCGTCGGGATGCAGATTCCCGTCGAGATGCCGAGGTGTGCCGCCCCGTCCGTCCTCGATGGGCTCTGCCGCAGTGGGTGCACTCGGAGCCGGCCCGGCGGCAGGACGCGCTGCGGCGAGGTCGGCCGAGGCTCGGTCCAATGTCGCCTCGAGGCCCTCCGGTGCGTCGATGGCGAGGTAGGTGCGCGGCTGGGGAACGCTCGCCCAGATCGCCTCGATCGCGGCCGTGAGCTCGGGCCCCGCGCGACCGGCGACGAGCAGCACGTCCGCGTCGGCCGGGGTGTCGGCGATCGGCCAGTCGCGTCGCGAGAGCTCTGCCTCGACGGCCAGGCGGACGGCCACCCCGTTGCGGGCGGCGACGATCAGCACGTGCGGTCGTCGGGCGGCGACGCGCCGCAGCCATCGGCTCAGGTCCATCGCAGAGCGCCCTCGCGCCACGCGTAGACAACTCCGGCGAGCAGGATGGCGAGAAACACGAACATTTCGATCACCGCGGAGGGCCCGACCCGCGACACGACCAGCGTCCACGGGTACATGAAGATCATTTCCATGTCGAAGGCCAGGAACACCATGGTCACCGGGTACCAGCGCACGTGGAACCGGGAGAAGGCGTGGTGGGTCGGCCCCAGGCCGCCCGTGAACGGGGCGACCTCCGACACTGGCCGGGCCGCCGCGGTCATCACCGAGAGCGAGTAGAGCGCGGCGACGAAGACCAGCACCACCCCGAGCACGATCAGCACCGGCACGAACTCGCTCATGTCAGATACCCCTACCCGGGACGGGTGCGTGACCCCTTGTCCAACGCGACCTTCCCTGCGCGGTGTCATTTCATGTCGGCCGCATTGCCGCAACCGCTGGCCGCGGCCACCCCACGCCCGGGAATCGCGCGGAGCGGAGGGGGCTGCATCAGAGCCACCCTCCGCCCCGCCTCGCATAAGGAGCTCGGCGGGTCAGAGCGTCGAGAGCAGGTTCTGCATCTCGGTGATCTCCGACTGCTGGTCCTGGATGATCTTCTGTGCCAGTGCCTTGGCAGCGGGGCTCTGACCCTCGGCCAGCTCGGTCTGGGCCATCTGAATGGCGCCGTTGTGATGCTCGGTCATCATCTGCAGGAACATCCGGTCGAAGTCGGCGCCGGTGGCCTGCCCGAGCTGTTGCATCTGCTGGCCGGTCATCATGCCGGGCATCCCCTGCGGCATGGGCATGGTGCTCGTGGCCTGGCTCATGCCGCTGTGGTCCATGCCGCCCATGGAGCCGCTCGTGGCGGTCGGCCCGGTCTCCGGTTCACCCCAGGCTGTGAGGAAGCCGCGCATCTGCTCGATCTCAGGCCCCTGAGCCTGCTGGATGCGGGTGGCGAGCTGCTTGACCTGGGCGTTGCTGGCCTGCTGGATGGCCATGTCGGCCATCTCGACGGCCTGGGCGTGGTGCGGAATCATGTCGTGGACGAACGCGGTGTCCGCGGCGTTGTGATCGGCCGAGACGGCCGGTGACGTGGCGGCCGCGCTCGGTGTGGTGGACGCGGCGGTGGCGGAGCCGGTCGAGTCGCTACACCCGGCGACGAGAACGGCCGTGACGGCGGCGGCGCCGAGCATGCCAAGGACAGATGTGCGGTTCATGATTGGAGGTACTCCTCTGAGTGCAAACGGATGTGATCGGACCAGCGCTCTTCCGCGCTGGAGGCCGATCAGTTCCGCAGCACGCAGAGTTGCGCGAGCCTGACCGAGGTCGGTGGAGGCGCCCGGGGCCCGGCGACGGGCCGCCCACTGCGGCCGGCTGCGTCGGGCCGAGCCGCGCGTCCGACGACGAAGGCCAGGAGCGCCGCGGCGGCCACGGCCAGCAGCACGGTCAGCACGGCCAGGCACAGGTGGAGCAGGTCGTGCAGCGCCGAGTGTCCACCGGCGGGCCCCGCCGGGCCCGCCGGGTCAATGGTGTGCATCTCGGATCTCACAGTGACGACCAGGACCGCGGTCGCTGCCGCCTGTTGGCCGTGGGAACCAGCAACTCCGCCGGTGTTTTCTGGCGCCGCTACGGCGTCCGTATCAGCGGCGACCGTCACGGATCCGTCAGGGCCCGCCATCGTCATCGGTGGGCCGGCAGCGCTCTGCATGGCGACGTTCTGCGCGTCGTCGCGGCAGGCGACCGCGGAGTGCATCGCGACGACACCCAGGATCAGCGACAGCATCAGGAGCACGTGCTGCCAGTCGCGTCGACCAAGCGTCTGCACGCCCCGACGATAGCTGCGCGGCGGAGGACTGCCTGACCGCCGGGTCGACGGTGCAACGGGTCGACTCCCGATCGGGTGATCTGGTCAGCCGTGTGGGCCCGCTCCGTGCGGGTCGACGAGAGCGTCGTCAGCGAGGGGTGCTGGGGAGCACCGGTCCTCGATGCGGCCCAGCCGCCATACGGCGAGCGCCACAATCCAGGTGAGCACGAACAGGCCGACGACGGCGAACCCGACGACTTCGAGGTCGAGCGAGCCGATCCAGTGCAGGGGACCGGACTGGACGTCGAGACGCTCCCCGATCATGCCGAACAGCACGATCACGCCGACGACGAGCGCGACGATCACCGACAGCACCGTCACCGTGAGGTTGTAGAAGACCTTCCGAACGGGCTTGAGAAAGGCCCAGCCGTAGGCCCTGGCCATGAACACGCCGTCGGCGGTGTCGAACAGGCTCATCCCTGCAGCGAACAACACCGGAAGCACCAGGATCGCGTACCAGGGGAGGGTGAACGCGGCCGTTCCCGCGGCGAGGACGAGCAGCGCGACCTGGGTGGCGGTGTCGAACCCGAGGCCCATGAGCAGCCCCACCGGGTACAGGTGCCAGGGCCGGTTGACCCGACGCATGACGCGCCCGAGCAGGCGGGCCAGGAACCCACGACGGTGGAGGTGGTACTCGAGGGCGGCTTCGTCGACGACGCCAGTGCGCATGTCCCGCAGCACCCGGGCGATCCCGAACACCGAGACCAGGTTCGTCAGCCCGATCAGGACGAGGAACACGCCGGCGACGATCGACCCGATCAGGCCGAGGGCCTGCAGCAGGGCCGAGTCCTCGTCCTGGACCGGGCCGACGATCGCGCGCAGGCCGAGCGCAAGCAGCAACGACAGGCTGAACACGACGCTGGAGTGGCCGAGGGAGAACCAGAAGCCCGAACTGAGGGCGCGCTTGCCCTCGCCGACGAGCTTGCGGGTGGTGTTGTCCACGACAGCGATGTGGTCGGCGTCGAAGGCATGCCGAACTCCGAGCAGATACGCGGTCAGCCCCAGCCCGGCTCCGAACAGTCCGACGTCGCCCAGAATGATCTTCTGCGGAGCCACCGCCAGCAGGAGCACGCCCCAACCGAGGACATGGAGCGCCACGACGACGCCCGCCATGCCCAGCAAGCCCAGGCAAGCATGCCGATCCCACCGGGCGACTCGCCCCTGCCCACGCCCGTCTCCCACCGTCGCATCGTGCAGCACCGAAGTTGCTCCTGCATACGAGTGGCAGCACAGGATCACAGCCCAGGGCGTCGTCTACTCCCGGGGGAGCCCGTCCCCCGATTCGCGCTCTGAGCTCGTGGGATCGGGCCGCGTCCTCGCGCCGGCATAGACAAGCGCGCCTCGCGCGAGAGGGGCCGAGCCGCTCGGTGGGCGAAAGAGTGCCAGCAGCTCGATTCGCCGGACGCACTGGCGTACGATACCCCCCTAGGGTATCGTCGCGATATCGATGGGAGGCGCCGTGCACGGGTACGCGGACAACAAGGACAACCACCTCAAACGAATGCGCCGGATCGAAGGCCAGGTCCGGGGCATCTCGAAGATGATCGAGTCCGACAAGTACTGCATCGACGTGCTCACGCAGGTCGCCGCGGTGAACAAGGCCTTGGAGGCCGTGGCATTGGGGTTGCTCGACGATCACCTCAAGCACTGTGTGAGCGACGCCGTCGCCGAGGGTGGTCAGGTCGCTGATCAGAAGATCTCCGAGGCCAGCGCCGCGATCGCCCGTCTGGTCAAGTCCTGATACCGCGTGGGGCGCGATCGCGCACCCACGTGCCGACCGATCGGCCCTGACCCCCAGCTCACCCGTCAGCACCGGCCCCGTCGCAGGCTGCTCAGTTCGTCGCGTCCGCACCCGGCTCCCGGGGGCGGACCGGCAGGAGAAGAGAGGAAGCACTGATGGCTGTCAGCACCTACACCGTGACCGGGATGACTTGCGACCACTGCGTCGCGTCGGTGCGCGAGGAGATCGGCGAGCTCTCCGGTGTCCGGGAGGTCACCGTCGACCTCCCGACCGGCCTGGTCACCGTCACCACCGACGCGCAGGTCGACGACGCGGACATCCGCGCCGCCGTCGAGGACGCCGGTTACCAGCTCACCACCACCTGACCCTCATCTCGTCGCGGCGGACCCGGCCGGACGGGCAACCCTGAAGCAAGGGAATCATCGTGAACACTCTTGCGAAGCTCTCCGCCTACGGCGCGGCGCTCGCCCTGCTCGCACTCGGGGCGTACGCGACCGGATCCGCTGTCGGTCCCCTGGCCAGCACCGCCTCCGCCGCACCGGCGACCGGGCCCACAGGCGCCCGCGTCGTCGAGGACACCGGGCACGGGGACATCCACAGCGGCGCCGTCCCGGAGACCGCAGACCAGCCCGCCGGGCTGGCGCCGAGCAGGGGCGGCTACACCCTCATGCCCACCGCCTCGACGCTGACCGCGGGAACCGTCGACGACCTCACCTTCCGCATCACCGGCCCGGACGGGGTCACGGTGACCGCGTTCGACGAGGAGCACACCAAGCAGCTGCACCTGATCGTGGTGCGCCGCGACACCACCGGCTACCAGCATCTGCACCCGATTATGGACCCCGACGGCACCTGGCGGACAGCCCTGGATCTGCCCGCGGGCGGGGTCTACCGGGTCTTCGCCGACTTCACCCCGACGGGCGGGGCGCCGACGACCCTCGGGGCCGACCTGTCGGTGGCCGGCGTCGACGAGCCGGTCGGCCACGACACCAGCCGGGTCGCCGAGGTCGACGGCTACCAGGTCCACCTCGATGGCGACCTGATCGCCGGGCGGTCCTCTCCGCTGGCGCTGACCGTCACCGAGGACGGCGTGCCGGTCACCGACCTGCAGCCCTACCTCGGCGCCTACGGACACCTCGTCGCGCTGCGCGCCACCGACCTGGCCTATCTGCACGTGCACGCAGACGGTAGCCCTGGTGACGGGCGCACCCTCGCCGGACCGCAGATCAGGTTCGTCGCCGAGGTCCCCTCGTCCGACACCTACCGGCTATTCCTGGATTTCCAGCACGCCGGGACGGTGCACACCGCTGAGTTCACCGTGCCGACCGGCCCACCGACCTCGGCGCCAGACGCGACGAGCCCAGACGAGACGAGCGGAGCCGTCGCCACCCCCACCGACACCCACCCCCGCATGGGAGAGGGCCACTGATGTCCACGACCAGCCACACCTCGACAGCTGCCCCCGCGGCGGTCACTGGACCAGCCACTGCCGTGCAGGGCCGCACCGTCACCGACGTCGAGCTCGCCATCACCGGCATGACCTGCGCGTCGTGCGCCAACCGGATCGAACGCAAGCTCAACAAGATCGACGGCGTGACCGCCACGGTCAACTACGCCACGGAGAAGGCGAAGGTCACCGCACCGGACGGGATCGCCCCCGACGAGCTCGTCGCCGCGGTGCACGCCGCCGGGTACGGCGCCCGCCTTCCCGATCCCCCGACCGTCGCCGAGGAGCCGGGTGGCTCCGGGCAGGTCGACGAGAGCAGTGCCGAGCCGGTCGAGCTGCGAGCCGCCCGGCAGCGGCTGCTGACCTCGATCGTGCTGTCGGTACCGGTCATCGCGCTGGCGATGGTCCCGGCGTGGCAGTTCACCTACTGGCAGTGGATCTCGCTGACCCTCGCCGCGCCCGTGATCGTGTGGGCGGCCTGGCCGTTCCACCGGGCGGCGTGGGCGAACCTGCGCCACGGCGCCGCGACCATGGACACCCTGATCTCACTCGGCACCCTCGCCGCGTTTGCCTGGTCGCTCTACGCACTGTTGTTCGGCACCGCCGGCATCCCCGGCATGACCCACCCCTTCGAGCTCACAATCAGCCCATCGGACGGGGCCGGCAACATCTACCTCGAGGTCGCCGCCGGGGTGACCACGTTCATCCTGGCCGGGCGCTACTTCGAGGCCCGCTCCAAGCGCCGCGCCGGCGCGGCCCTGCGTGCCCTGCTCCAGCTCGGCGCCAAGGACGTCACCGTGCTGCGGGAAAGCCCGAACGGCAGCCGGGTCGAGGAGCGCATCCCCGTCGGGCAGCTCGCCGTCGGTGACCGCTTCGTGGTCCGCCCCGGGGAGAAGATCGCCACCGACGGGATCGTCGTCGAGGGCAGCTCCGCCGTCGACGCGTCCATGCTCACCGGCGAGTCCGTGCCGGTCGAGGTCGTCGTCGGAGACGAGGTCGTCGGAGCCACCGTCAACGCCAGCGGCCGGCTCGTGGTGCAGGCCCACCGGGTCGGCGCAGACACCCAGCTCGCGCAGATGGCCACGCTGGTCGAGGACGCCCAGACCGGCAAGGCAGCCGTCCAACGACTGGCCGACCGAATTTCCGGGGTGTTCGTGCCGATCGTGATCGCCCTGTCCGCGGTCACCCTCGCGTTCTGGCTGGGCACCGGTGCGGGTGCGGCGGCGGCGTTCACCGCTGCGGTCGCGGTGCTGATCATCGCCTGCCCGTGCGCGCTCGGGCTCGCCACCCCGACCGCGCTGCTGGTCGGCACCGGCCGCGGCGCACAGCTGGGCATCCTCATCAAGGGCCCGGAGATCCTGGAGTCCACCCGCAAGGTCGACACCGTGGTCTTGGACAAGACCGGCACCGTCACCACCGGCCGGATGTCCCTGCTCGCCGTACACACCGCCGGCTCCGACGGATCCGGGACCGACCCGTCGGACGCGGACGAGGTTCTGCGGTTGGCCGGGGCGCTGGAGAACGCCTCGGAGCATCCCGTCGCCGCAGCGATCACCCGTGCGGCGCGTGAACGGGTGGGCGAGCTGCCCGAGGTGACGGAGTTCGGCAACCTGGAGGGCCTGGGGGTGCGCGGCGTCGTCGACGACCACGCGGTGCTCGTCGGTCGGCCGGCGTTGCTCGACCAGTGGAGCCAGAGGCTGCCTGACGATCTCGCCGCAGTGGCCGAATTGGAGTCCGGCAAGGGGCGCACGGTCGTCGCCGTCGCCGTCGACGGAGAGCCTCGGGCCGTCATGGCCGTGGCCGACATCGTCAAGGACACGTCGGCCGAGGCGATCGCCCGGCTGCGCGGGCTCGGGCTCACCCCGATCCTGCTGACCGGGGACAACCGGGCCGTGGCGGAGACGGTCGCCCGCGAGGTCGGCATCCCATCCGACGACGTCGTCGCCGAGGTCCTGCCCGCCGACAAGCTGCAGGTGGTCAAGGACCTGCAGGCGCAGGGCAGGGTCGTCGCGATGGTTGGCGACGGTGTCAACGACGCGGCCGCACTCGCACAGGCCGATCTCGGCCTCGCGATGGGGACCGGTACCGATGTCGCCATCGAGGCCGCCGACATCACGCTGGTCCGCGGTGACCTGCGCGCGGCAGCGGACGCGATCCGACTGTCGCGCCGCACGCTCGGCACGATCAGGGGCAACCTCTTCTGGGCGTTCGCCTACAACGTCGCCGCGCTGCCACTGGCCGCCCTCGGCCTGCTCAACCCGATGCTCGCCGGCGCCGCGATGGCCCTCAGCTCGGTGTTCGTCGTCGGGAACAGCCTGCGGCTCCGCAGGTTCCGCCCGACGAGCGACCAGGGCTGACCCGACGTACGGCGTCGAGGCGGGGCGAGGGCCGGCAACACCGTCCCTTGCCCCGTCACGGCTTCCACAGCTCGTCGGATTCATCAACCGCCGCCGGCCTGTTGGGCGGCACACATGCGTCGTGCGCTGGCGGGCCTACGCAGGAGCTCGCCGTGGGCTCGACTGTGCCGCGTCGAACCCAACGGATCCACGTCAGAGCCGACACTGCGTACACCGCAGGCGATAGCGCGATTGTCGACCTTGCGCTCCTCGAGGAGGACCACCGAGGCGACCTTACGCCTGAGGGCCCTGGTGGTGCAGCACTCCGGCGCGAGTCGCACTTCTCCGTCCGCTGCAGGGCCGCCACCCCTTCCACGGATGACGGGTTCCTTGTCGGCGTCGGTGATCCTATCGACGACGCGGCTCAATTTCTTGACCGCGCGCGTCCGTCGGCCGGTACGGGCGAGGCGGACGTGCTGGCGCCGCGCGGTGCGTCGACGTCCATCCGACCTATCGGACCTGACCAGGTCGGCACCTCCGGCCACCGTGGCCGCCGGCGTCGGACAAACGCCAGGTCCTCGGGCCGTCGCCCCAAGATCAGACGTCGTACACGACGAACCGTTGTCTTCTCGTCATCCAGGGTGATGAGAGCAGGAACGATCAGGCTGAACGCAAGGCCGAACAGAATGACTGCCGTCCGAGTAACAGCACCATAACCAATGCCGAGACAGAAACCGTGCGATCGAAAGTCGACATGTATGTCGGGTTCGAGAGATATGGAGGGATCGTGAGCTTTGTGCGTCTGTGTGGTCGTCCAGGGTTCCACACACTACTACGATCACGTGATCCCGCCGTGACTAGACGTTCCCGCGAATCGGCTTCTTCGGCCTACTGGGATCGGGGAACATCGGCAACGACGGCTCCCTCGACGTGGCCCTCAACGAAGTCCGTGCGCGATATCCCGACGCCCAGATTGGCTTCCTGTGTGCCGGCAATTTCTGTCGGCTACTCCGAGAAGAGTCGAGAACTGCTCGCCGGCGTCGGTCTCGACGGCTACTGCCACGCGGCAGCGACGCTCGACCTGGACCTGCTGCAGGAACAGTTCGCTGAGCTCGAATCTCGCCGGTTGGCGCTCCGGCCGCCCGCACTTGAGGAGGCTACCCAACCCTTTGCGCAGCAGGTGCATGTGCAGTTCGACGAGATCGCCACGATGCTGTTGCTAACACCCGTCGGCGGCCGGTGAGTTCGCAGGCACGGACATGAAAGGACGAGGGCGCAGGACAGATGTCCACTCACGACAATATCGGGAGCGGTGCCAGAAAACTCTACAAGAGAGACTTCTGGGCCGTGGAGAACCGGAACTATACCGAGCCGCACTACCGGATGCAGAAGGCAGCCCGATTGCTCAACAGAATTGCGGCGGGCAAACGACTCACCCTGCTAGACATCGGCTGCGGTCCAGCCACGCTCGAACGACTACTGCACCCAAACATCGAATACTGCGGCATCGACATCGCCATCCAGGAACCGCGCGACAACCTCATCGAGACCGACTTCCTGGACGAACCCATCGGCTTCCGCGGCCGGAAATTCGATCTCATCATCGCGCAGGGCGTCTGGGAGTACGTCGGACCGCACCAGGACCGGAAGCTGGCCGAGATCGGGCCGATCCTCGAAGCCGACGGCATCTTCCTCACCTCGTACGTGAACTTCGACCACAGGGACAAACGGATCTACCGGCCCTACAGCAATGTTCAACCCCCCGAGGGATTCCTGAGGAGTCTCCGACGCCGTTTCACCATCGACGGCTATTTCCCCACCTCGTACCACTGGGTGGGCCGCGAGCCTCGCCACCCAGCCCTGAAGGCCATCGAGATGCCAGTGACCATCAGGGTGCCCGTGGCCCACCGCCACTTGGCGGTCGAGTACTTCTTCCGCTGCTCTGCGCTGCGCTGACGACCGATGAGCCCGGCCCTGCCACCTCTGCACTGTCGGCTACGGCGCCGACCTGGGCCGTAGCGGAACGACGTGTCCAGCGTGCCCGAAGAACCGCGGAGCCGGCCGCGCGGCAGAGCCACGGCGGTGCCAGAACTGCGGCTGCAGGGACATCCGATCGCGGTCGGACGGGGGCTACAAGCGGCCGTCCCCTGGCCGCCTCTCGTAGCCGATTCTCGCAGTTCCGCGGGGCCGATCAGCCGCCCGCGGCGGACTTCAGCGCGTCGGCGCGGGAGGTCGACTCCCACGGCAGCTCGACGTCGGTGCGGCCGAAGTGGCCGTACGCCGCGGTCTGCGCGTAGATCGGGCGCAGCAGGTCGAGGTCGCGGATGATCGCGGCCGGCCGCAGGTCGAAGACCTCGGTGATCGCGGACTGGATACGGGTCGGGTCGACGTGCTCGGTCCCGAACGTCTCGACGAACAGCCCGACGGGCGCGGCCTTGCCGATCGCGTAGGCGACCTGGACCTCGATGCGGTCGGCCAGGCCGGCCGCGACGGCGTTCTTGGCGACCCAGCGCAGCGCGTAGGCGGCCGAGCGGTCGACCTTCGACGGGTCCTTGCCGGAGAACGCGCCGCCGCCGTGGCGGGCGAACCCGCCGTACGTGTCGACGATGATCTTGCGCCCGGTCAGCCCCGCGTCGCCCATCGGGCCCCCGACGACGAACCGGCCCGTGGGGTTGACCAGCAGCCTGGCGCCCTCGGCGTCCAGCCCCGCGCGCGCCAGCTCGGGCTCGACGACGTGCTCGCGGATGTCGGGGGCCAGCAGCGCGTCGAGGTCGACGTCGGCCGCGTGCTGGCTGGACACCACGACGGTGTCGACACGGACGGCCTTGTCGCCGTCGTACTCGATCGTGACCTGGGTCTTGCCGTCCGGGCGCAGGTAGGGCAGCACGCCGGACTTGCGGACCTCGGTGAGCCGGCGGGCCAGCCGGTGCGCCAGCGCGATCGGCAGCGGCAGCAGCTCGGGGGTGTCGGTGTTGGCATAGCCGAACATCAGGCCCTGGTCGCCCGCGCCCTGGCGGGCGATCTCGTCCTCGCTGGCCTCGACGCGCGACTCGTAGGCCGTGTCGACGCCCTGTGCGATGTCGGCGGACTGCGCACCGATCGCGACGTTCACGCCGCAGGAGTTGCCGTCGAAACCCTTGGCCGACGAGTCGTAGCCGATCTCCAGGATCTTCTCGCGGACCAGCGTGGGGATGTCGGCGTAGGCACTCGTGGTGACCTCACCCGCGACGTGGACCTGACCGGTCGTGACGAGCGTCTCGACCGCGACCCGGCTGCGCGGGTCCTGGGCGAGCAGCGCGTCGAGGACGGAGTCGCTGATCGCGTCACACATCTTGTCCGGGTGTCCCTCGGTCACCGATTCGCTGGTGAACAAGCGCATGTTGGACGAAGGCATCCTGAATCTCCTCGGAAGACAAACGGAATTAGCGCCAGATTGGATAGATAGAAGGTTTCACGGAGGCAGCAGTAGGGGCTGCTCGCGTGAAAGGAGGAAAATGGCAGGAAGAACCGAAACTGGGACTGCTGCCGTCCTGTAGAACGCCTCCTCGAACAGCCGCGGAAGAGCGCCATCGGAGGGGCGAGGATCACATCACGTACGTAACACGCATAGCTGGGCTAATCTGACAGATGTGGCCAGCGAGCTGCACCTGGTGTAGTGGCGGCCTCGCCAGTTCGCACGAACATCACGGCCGTCGGCTAGGGCATGCCTTCGGATTCTTGTGAGCACCAATAGCATGACCGCGGTCAGAACCGCGAAGACGCCGTCACGGAAAGCGTGTGAGCACGCTAGAATAGCTCGTTCGTCGGCGAGCGAGACACCGTGCCGAGACGCACTCATGGGGTCAGCGAATGCGGCTCCGGCGGCGGCGTCCACGGACCGAAGGCCGAGGCCCGCCCAGGTACTGTCCTGGACGGCGTGGGCGTGAGGCGCGCTTCCAGCGCTGCCTACCGAAGGATTTGAGCCGTCCGCCGGCGAGGACATGCTGCAGCAGAGTACGAGCGAGCAAGCTGCGACAACCACGAGACCCGCCAGCACAGCGAGCAGCCGCCCAAGCCGGTGGCTGGCGCGTCGCTTGTCCACGGTCGCAACAGTAGGTGGGGTGCACTCAGCGTCGCACATGCCCCCGTTCCGAGCCCGTCAGTGAACTGGGATGCCGCGCCGATCACCAGACTGGTCAGCCCCGGGGAGGCACACGGAATCCGCTGCACCTAGTCTCCGGGGCGCGAACACCTCCTCGAGGAGTCCACGGTGACGACAGCCATAAGCCGAGGGGCGAGCTCCATGCTGCGCTCTGTCGGGCTCGCCGCCGGTCTCTGGGGACTCACTCACCTGGTCACTCACGCCCTGCTTGCCGAGGCGCCGACAGATAGCGGCGCGGCCGCGCAGGCGGACTCGATCGGCGCGCTGACGATCGCGGCCCTTGCACTTCTCGTCGTCTCCGCCAGCGTTCTCGGTGTTCTGTGCGCATCGACAGCAGCTCGCCGCACTCGGCCGCGGGCCGGGTCCTCCACGTTGGTGCTCGCCGCGACGGCCCCCGCGGTGTACATCGCCATCGAGATCGCGACCCACGTCGGCTCTCACCACGATGGCGCGCCACCGTTCGGGCTTCTCGTAGTCGGCGGCGTGGCACACGCGGGAGTGGCCCTCGTCGCACGGCAGCTCTGGGCCATCTTCCTCGACCGCGCGATCCCGGAGATCGCCGTCTATAGCGGCAGCCACGCGGCTCCACCAGCGCTCGCGTGCAGCATGGGCGGGGTCGTCGGCCTCACCCGATGGACCCCCATCGACCCCAACCCTGGACGCGCCCCACCTGTGTGACCCCGGCTTCGACACTTCCTGACCGGCCATCCGGACAGGTCGAACTCGCGTGAGCCCGCAGATCGTCGTGCGCACGCATCCGTCACCGAATCCCTGGGGTTACTTCTCGTGTCCGTGACAACCGACCGCTCCCTATACAAATCGCTGCGGCTAGGCCTGTGGCGCGCAATGCAATCCGCCGCCCCGCAGGCCGAACAAGGCGAGTACATCGACCCTCTGGACCTCCCCCCGGTCGACATCAACGGCTGGGACCCGGCCTGCCGCGAGGCGCTCGAGAGTCCCGAGATGGCGTCGTTCGTCGATGCACTGCGCGCTGGCGAACGCTCTGTCCGCGACTCCATCCTGGGCGACCTCGCCGAGTACTACGACATGACTCCCGAGCAGGCACGCAAGGCCTGCCTGAACTGGGAGGAGACAAGCGTCGACGAATGGCGCAGGACGAATGCCTCCGGCAGCGACGCAGGACGCGTCGAGTTCTACCGGACCACGCAGTCCTGGAGTTTCGACCTGTCCTGGTGGGCATACCTGCAGTCAGAAGGACGAGCCGACCCGTCCAACGTGTTGGCCTTTCGATTCGCCCAGCAGCACGCGCCCGGTCGCCGCCACCTCGATTTCGGGTCCGGAATCGGCATTACGAGCCAGCTCTTCGCGCGCAACGGCTGGTCCAGCACGTCAGCGGATCTGTCTTCGACACTGCTCGACTTCGCAAGGTTCCGCCATCAGAACCGCGGCGACGAGATCGCCTACATCGATCTCCACACCGACAAGCTCCCCGCAGGGGCGTACGACGCGATCACCGCGATCGACACCCTCGCCCACGTCCCGGACGTCTACACCACCTGCCGCGAGCTACACGCTGCGCTTGGCCCCGACGGGATCCTCGTGGCCAACTTCGACATTAGAGCTGCCGCTCCTGAGACGGAGTGGCACCTGTATGACGATGACCTGCGCCCCGTCTACGACCTACGTCGAGCCGGCTTCGTACCGATCGGCCCCGCCGGCTACGGAATGGTGGGGTACCGCAAGACCCCGACGCGCGGGCTCGGACATCACCTCAGGGTCGCCGGCGCGTGGCTCATGCTCGTGAGCCCGCCCCGGCGTCTTGCACGAGCGCTCAGCCAGCCGCTGCTCAGGTCGCTGGTGAGGCTCCGGACGCGACTGCGCGCCCACCAGGCTGCCGGGCAGCCGTGACTGCATCTGTTACGCCGCCGGGGCTGAGGCCGCGAGGGACGACGGTTGCGGGGTCCGCCCGCCTCCTGATGTGAGGGATGAGGTGGCGGCTGCGCACGCCATGTGAACGCGGCCGCCGCCAGCCCTCGGTCCCGGTACGGATTGCATGTATGCGCATCAGACTATGGGTCAGTGCGGCCGTCCAAGTCGTGAGTCGTGCATGATCATGCGGCGGCGGTCCACTGCGCCAGCGCCGGAGACGGTTACTGTCGGTCGCGAGTATCGGACATACCGGGCGATGAATAATGCATAATGCTCCGACCTGCGGCTATCCAGTGAAGTAGTTAGCCGAACTCTTATGACAGCGCGACCATCACAACACGCTGATCACTTCCGTCGCTACTAACGGGCAAGCGCTCACCCTTCGCTACTACCGCACTCGCCGGGGCCTCCTCCACCAGCGACGCTCACCGGCCCCCGGAGGTCAGGCCGGACTGATCAACACGGTGCTGAGCATGGTCCGCAGTGGCTTGAGATCGCCGTCGTGGGCTGCGCGTGAAGCGCTGGCGTTCTCACCGGCGTCGAGGACGGCCCACCGGAGGGTGTACCCGGCGTCGCGGGAGAGCTGAGCGAGCAGCGCGCGCTGTGTCCGGCCGTTTCCCTCGCGGAACGGATGCAGGAACGTCAGGGCGGCGAGCAACGCGGTGAGCTCGTCGAGAAAGGGCTCCCGGTCCAACCCGCGCAGGTGGTCGCGCGCGGCCAGGCCGAGGAAGAGCTGGCCGGCTCGTCGTTGGATGTCGTGGGGCGGGCAGAACATCTGTCCGGCCTTGCCCAAGGTGACGGTGCGTAGCTCCCCGGCCCATTCGTAGATGTCCCCGAAGATGAAGCGGTGGAATGCCTGCAGGTGGCGGAGGTCGTAGTGCCCGGGTAGGGGGGAGCGAGTGAGCTGGGCCATCGCGTTTGTCGCGATGGCGGCCTCGGCTTGGCTCAGCGTGTGGGGGTCGGTGATTCCCAGACGGTTACGCAGGACACCGGACTCGGGATCAAGGTAGGGGTCCCAGCTCGCCACGAACGCGGATGGTCAGCGTCGGTAGTGGGTCAGCAGGCGTGTTCGGGCCTCGGCGAAGCTCAGGGTTCCGTCGGCGACCTCACGCATCACGGCTTCTCCGAACTCGCTGAGCTCGAGACCTTCGGCCCGGGTTGAGCCGATCGCGTCGGCTACCGCTGATCGGCGCTCGTCGGCCAACAGTTGGGCGTAGCGGTCGGCGGAGAGCAGCACGACCTCGGCTCGACGATGACGCCCGACGTAGACGGGCCCCCCGGACGCGCTGCGTGCCTGGGTCATCGCATCGGCAAGGTGCTCGCGCAGCTCGCTGATCGAGAGAACCTCCGGGATGCTCACACGCAGAAGGGTACCCGAACCTGTACATGTTGGTGTCCGTAGAGATCGGTTCTGGCCGTCGGCCCGGGTCCGCATCGTCGCCCACTCCTGATCTGATGACGGTGCTCGACCAGCGGCAGCCGGGCAGAGGCAGCCAGTCCCTTATTGCCTACCATGGCGCAACATTCTTCGAGAAACAGACGGCTTACCATTCGGCGAGACTGCGTGCTATCGACGCAGCGACGGGGTCTGTCGGGTGCATTGCAAGGAACGCGGCTAGGCCTCGCAACGCAGTCAGGGCCTGGTCCTGCCGTTCCGGCCACTCACCCGACGGGTGCGCTGCTGCTGCGGTTTTTGCGGCGGATCGCAACCTGTTGGCCTGATCTCGGCCGGTGACCACCATCAGTTTTCGCGCGGATTCTGTCGCGGAGATCGGTCCCGACGGGGCGCCAAATGTGGATAGGGCGTAGCAACTTCTTCGGGATTGCAGTCCACGGAGGCCCTTCCGTCGTGTCTGAGCAAGGCGCTCGACGCAGAATGTACCCGATAGAGCGGCCGAGAGCCATCAGATGAGATCCGCCCGAGTGTTTAAGAGGGGATCGCCGCGCAGCTTCGGGGCATCGGGGCGAACTCGGTGGGGCGGCCTCGACGTTTTCAGTCCGACCGGGCACCTGTCTAACCGGTTCCGCCTGCAATTCTGAAAATCCGACCCGCATTCCGCCGTCCCTGCGGGGCCCGGCGACCGCGCGCAGCGCGATCAACCGCCACGCCGCGGTCCGCAGCTCGGCGGCCACCGGAGCCCACCGCCGCGGCTAGCCCACGCCCGGCGTCCGGGCCGCGCGATCGAACTGCTCGGCCACCTCCCACTGCACCCGGTCCAGCTCGGAGGCCTTACCGGTCACGGTGCACACCGCGGTGACCATGTCACCGGCCGCGTGCGCCACCGACGCCGCGACGTCGCGTTCGTCGGCGGCCAGCGCTGCGGTCGCGTGCTCGACCGCGCTGATCGCGTCCACGACAGCCTCGGCGGGTTCCGCCGCGCCCATCCGGGCCCGTTCGTGCGCCTCGGGCGGCAACGGCTGGGCCGGAGGCGCAGCCGAGGCCCACCGCTCCAGCAGCTTCGGCAGGGACAGAGCCCGCGCCAGGCTCCGACCGGAGAACCACACCGGCATGCCGTCGGCGTTCGTGTCGCCCAGCGCGGCGAGCGCATAGCCGACGAGCTGACCAGGCGGCATCTCCGCACCGCGACCCGCTGGTCGGCCAGCCGCCGGAAGAACTCCTCAGGATCCTGTGCCTACACCGCGGGGTTCTCTAGGTCAAGCAGCGACGGAGAACAGAGCGATGCCTGTCCGGCTACTCCTGACAATCAATCGTTGACGCCGCGATGAATGCTGCGCCACCCCCGGGGTCCAG
>NZ_CP002595.1 GCF_000196675.2 Pseudonocardia benzenivorans CB1190
GGGGGGAGAGTGGGCATATTGAGCATGAGCAACACTGATCACGCTGGTCGTCAAGAAGCGAGCTCCGATCGTTAAGAGGGACGCGGACTTGGCCCCGAGGCACGAAATCAGACTCGTGCGTCTGCATGGTCGGAGTCCAGGCCGGCGAAAGCCTCCACGCGGCGAACGACGGGCGGCCACATGTCGCGCACGACGATGATGGAAGGCCCTTTCGGGGCGGATCGGATGGTTGAAGTCGAGGTGTCGAGCAAGGCCTCGGCGTCCGCCGCGGCCTCGAAGATCTCAGGTGTTTCGAAGTCTGCTCGGCCAGATCTGGTGGTGAGGGTCCCACCAGAGTGCGTAGAACCGCTCGTCCCGGCGGAAGCCGTAAAGGCGGCCTGTTCCGCTGACGCGGATGCGACTAATCCGGTCTTCGTCGTCGTATCCCAGCTCGAAGAGCCGGTCGTTGGCCTCGGCGTTGGGCAGCCCGCTGCTCAGGGGGTAGTCCTTGCCGGGCTCGCCCCCGCTGAAGACCTGCTGCACGGTCATCGACTCGACCCCGGCGATTCGTTCCAGTAGAGCGACATGGTCTGCTGGGGTGATGTTGCTGAGGCACCACGGGCCGCCGCGGTCGAATCGCCCGAACTGAACGACGACTTTGCCTGTTGGGTCGGGCGGTGTGAATGTTCGTGCCCGTCTCGCGGTCCGGTCGTCGGACCCCGGCCGTGCCCCAGCCGCGATGCGAGGGATGTTTCGGTTATCGACCCTGGCTTTCCGGCGAGGCGACTTGTCCTTTGGGCTCACACCGCGTCTGCGTTGGAGCTGGTGAGGCTGTCGTAGTACTCCGCCATGTCCGCGAGCTCGATCGGGGCGTCGCCGCGGTCACGCTCCCCGAGCCCGGCTCGCTCGCGTGCGTTCCGCCAAGGGTCTTCGGCGTGGGTCAGCTCGGACAGCCAGTGAGCGCTCTTGTCGCCATACGCGTCGATGATGGCATCGACGGTGTACTTCTCGTGCCCGTCGAGCGCATCCGGATCACCGGGGATCTCACCGGGGTTGAGGGTGAAGCGGCCGCGGTGCAGCTTGTAGAGGTCGTAGACGACTGGACCGTTGGCCCATGCCTGGATCTCGCTGCTGAACATGGGCTGCTCGGCCCACACCAGGTGCCAGGCCTGGCAGTAGTAGACAAGCTTCTGCAGCTTCATCGCGGTCATCGGGCCGTGCTTAGAGAGGATGTAGGCGGCCACATCCGCTACCTGCGCCATCGGTGGTCACCCCCGTCTCGCTTCGTTGACCTGCCGGATTACCGCCAGCATGGCATATCCGTTGCCTGAGTGGTGTCGCCCAGGCAGTGCGCCTCGTTACTGGCGGTTAACGCGCGAAGCGCTCGACCAGCACGTCGCTCGACTAGGTAGCGATCGGTCTCACACTGAGGCGATCGCTCGTGAGGGCAGAACGCGCGAGCCGCTGCGGCGGCTCGGGATCGCCCGCACCATCCCGAGTCCAGCGATCACGAGGCCAAACCGGGCCCGCCGCGGCTCAGCATGTGGCCGCCGTCGGGTCCGACCAGATCCGCTACCGCCGCCAACGCCGTCGGGCGAGGCTTCTGCCAGCTCAGACACTGGAGTGTCGTGGCCACCCGCAACCCTCGCTCTGTCTCGGAGCGCTCCACCTGGCCGCCCTGCTTACCTGACTTCCCATGATCGTTGAAACGTCCTTGGCGAAGGCGTCGAGCCGGCGGGGCTCCGGCTGCCAGGCCAATAGGGACTGTGCAGCCCGCAGTCCAGGGCCGTCGGCCGCGTGCCGGTCGGAGTGCCGACGGTATGACGCCCCCTATCGTGAGCGCTGTGACACGCCCCCAGCGGGAGATGATCGGGGGACGACCCCACCTCAACCGTGCCGCGATCGAGCAGCAGGTCGGCATGTCCGTACAGACGCAGGCCAACCTCTACGCCCAGCGCAAGACCAACGGCCATCCCGAAGGGGTCCGGATCGGCCGCGTCCTGTGGTTCGACGAGGAGAAGGTCCTGGCCTTCTACCGCGATCGCGCGAGAGCCAAGCAGGCGTCGCTGACCGAAGTCGACCGCGGCGGAGACCCGGACGAGCTGTGCGACGTCGCGACCGCGACGAAGGTGCTGGGTTACACCAATGAGTCGACGATCCGAGCGTTCCTCACTGCCAACCAGGGCTACTTCCCGGAGCCCGACCAGGTCGAGTCTCTTCCCTCGGGCCGGCTCCATCGGCTGTGGAAGCGGTCGACGTTGTGGGAGTTCGCCGACGGCAGGTCCCGTCCCGGCCGCCGCGGCCGCGCGCGGCCGAAGACCTGAGAAGCGCGGTCCCCAACGGCATCAGGGACCACGGGTCGTCCCCTCGGTCGTCCGGCAGGACCGGGATACATCGCCGTAGAGGCCGGCGACTAGCACTTCTAGCTGCGAAAACGGTTGATCAACACTGCAAGACGCTGTAGAATAGTAGGTATTGGGGAGGGACGGCAAACCCGCCTCGACACCGAGCAGCCGAACCACCAGGAGGTGTCGCTTGTTGACCGTGACCGACCTGTTCTGCGGTGCAGGGGGATCGTCGTCCGGCGCGGAATCCGTACCTGGAGTGAAGGTCCGGATGGCCTGCAACCACTGGGACAAGGCCATCGAGACCCACAACTTCAACATGCCCCACGCTGACCACGACATCGCCGACATCGCCGAGACCGACCCCCGCCGGTACCCGCACACCGACCTGCTGTGGGCGTCACCGTCGTGCACCTTCTGGTCGCAGGCGCGAGGCGAGCGTCAGGATTTCGCCCAGCAGCCCACCGAACCGACGCTGTTCGATCTCGCCGACACCGAGGACTGCGACGACGAGGAGCCCGCCGCCGTCGAGGCCCGGGAGCGGTCCCGCGCGCTCATGCAGGACGTCCCACGGTTCGCCGAATTCCACCGCTACCGCGCCGTCATCGTGGAGAACGTGACCGACATTCTGAAGTGGGTTCACTTCGGCAAGTGGGTCGCCCGGATGCGTGCCCTGGACTACGACCACGAGGTCCTGACGCTCAACTCCGCGTTCGCGCACCAGCTCGGGGCTCCGGCACCACAGCTTCGCGACCGCGCTTATGTCGTGTTCTGGCAGCGCCGTTACCGGCGGCCGGACTTCGCACGTTGGACCCGGCCGCAGGCCTGGTGCCCAGACTGCAGCGAGGTCGTGACCGCGATCCGGGCCCCGAAGAACCCGGCACGTTCGCAGAACGTGCAGGGCATCTACGGCGCCCAGTACACGTTCCGGTGCCCGCGGATCAGCTGTCGAAATGCCATCGTGCAGCCCTACGTCCTGCCCGCGGCCGCGGCCATCGACCTGTCCAATCCGGGGGAGCGGATCGGTGACCGCAAACGGCCTCTCAAGCCGAAGACCCTGGCGCGCATCGAGGCCGGCTTGCGCCGGTACTGCCGCCCAATCACGCTGGAGGCCGCGGGCAACACCTTCGAACGGCGCCCAGGGGTGCGCACCTGGCCGATCGAGGATCCGCTGCGGACGGTGCACACCTCCGCCTCGAAAGCCGTCGCCTACCCGCCGCTAGTCGGCGTCACCGCCCGCGGTCCCCGCGAGCTGGAGACCGGCGGGGGCCGCCTGACCGACGGGCTGCTGGTGCCTGTCGAGGGCCGCGACGGCAAGGTGGCAGCGCCGATCTCCCGTCCGCTGCGCGCCCAGACCGCTCGCGCCGAGACCGGCCTTCTCGTCCCCGCCGGCGGGACGTGGAACGACGAGGCCCGCCATATCGACGAGCCGATGCGGGTGCGCACCACACGCGAGACCGACGGGGTCGTGGTGGTACCGCTGCGCAACCACAACCGGCCCAAGGCCGTTGGCGAGCCGCTCGACACCTTCGCGGCCTCCGGGAATCACCACGGACTGGCCATGCTGATGCGCAACAACACCGGGGGAGCGGAGATGTGCACGCCCCTCGACGAACCTGCCCGGACCATCACGACAGCCGGGCACCAGTCGCTGGTCTCGTGGAACCCCGAGATCCTCTACGCCTACGACAGCGGCACATTCCGGGCCCTGAACCAGCCGCTCCCGACCCAGACAACCGTCGAGGGCGACGCGCTCCTGGAGCACGAGCTGGCCGTCGAAGAGTGCCGCTTCCGGATGCTCACTGTCGACGAGGTCAAGCTGGGCATGGCGTTCGCCGCGGACTTCGTCCTGCTGGCCAGGGCCAAGCGAGACCGAGTGAAGATGTGCGGCAACGCCGTCACCCCGCCCGTGGCGCGCGACATCATCGCGGCGGTCGTCGAGGCGGTCACCGACGACACCGTCGACCATCTAGCGGCCTGACAGGGTTCAAAGTTCTCAGAACACAAGGCGGCCCCGTCGTTACGGCGGGGCCGCTTTGGTGCGCATTAGCTCCGCCGGTTCGAGGTCAATTGACGGGGTGGAGTGCTCGATATAGCGCGTCAGATCGTGCTTTGGATCGAGGTCCAACAGCGGTCTCGGCTAGCCGGCAAGTGCTGGTGCTTCCGGGATGTTCTGTCCCGGATGCTGGTGCTCGACCGCAGCGACTTCCCCGCCAGCGGGGGGGTTTGTGCGCCGCTGCCGGCGGCGTCCGCGGGGGAGATGCCCGCGCTCAGGGGTGAGGCCTGCCTCCGCCAGCTCGGGCTCCGTCCAGCCCGTCCGTACCGCGTCATCGAAGCGCTTTTTGTAGGTGAGGCGCGCTTCACGGAGGGCGTCCTCAGCAGCGGCTGCTGCAGCCTCTGCTTGGTCGACTCGACTTCCGGCGTCCGCGAGGTCGGCGACGACGTCGACCTTGCTTTGCAGGAGCCGGCGGGCGGCGTCGACGGCTTCCCGGCGAGAGGGCGTGCGTGCAGCAGACATGTTGCGGACCGTAGCGCCCCATCAGGCAGCCCGAAAGATCTTTCCGTCGGCCGGGTTGACCCCGGCAGTGGCTCGGCTGGGCGTCTCGCACTCGTTGCTGTGCTCCGCGTCTGCCCGGCCCGCGGTGCGCGGAGCAAGATATGTGTTTTCCCGGGGAAAACGCGACAAGCGCCGAGCTTGCTGCCAAGCTGATCAAGCTGGACGAGCTGATCGGCAGGGGCTTCGGCCGTTCGAACGAGGAGGTGATCTGGTGGGGGGTGGACCGAGTCGACGGGCGCGTGCGGCGGGCGGACGACCGCACAAGGTCACCGTCCAGTTCTCGGACGCGGAACTCGCGGCTGTGACTGCGGCTGCAGCTCGGGCGGATCTCGCTCCAGGCGCATGGCTCGGGATGGTGGGGGTGCGTAGCGCGTCCGAGACCGTGCCCTCGCCGGCTACGGCCTGGGGCCCGGTGATGCAGGAGCTGATGATGCTGCGGGCGGAGCTGATGGAGCACCGGCGCGTGCTGCGCAACGTCGGTGGCAACCTCAACGACGTCGCCCGGCACGCGAACGCGACTGGTGAGCTGCACGCGGCCACAGCGCGGGTCCAGGAGCTGGTGGCGCGCACCGTCGAGCGGGTCGACGCTGCGGTCGCTGCCGTCGAGCACGTCGGTGGGCAGGCTCGCCTGGAGCGGCGGGCGGCGCGATGATCGCGAAGATCTCCCGCGGCTGGCGTGCGGGCGGGCTGGTCCGGTACCTGATGGGAGCCGGACGGTTCAACGAGCACACCAACCAGCACGTCGTCGCGAGCTGGGATGGCGACCCGCAGCGCCACCAGCCGCAGCGGCGGCCGGACGGCGAGTTCGACGTGGCCCGGCTCGTCGACGAGCTCACCGAGGCAGCAGAGGCGGCCGGGATCGCGCAGACACCGCCGCCGACGGTGACAGGGCAGCGCGTCCCTCGCGGCCCGGTCTGGCACTGCTCGCTGCGCAACAGCGCGACCGACCGAGTGCTGACCGACGCCGAGTGGGCGGAGGTCGTCGAGGACCTGATGGACCGCACCGGGATCGCCGCCCGAGGCGACCTCGGTGGCTGCCGCTGGGTCGCGATCCGGCACGCCGATGACCACGTGCACATCGCTGCAGTGCTCGTGCGCCAGGACAACGGGCGGCGGGTCCACCCGCGCAACGACTACCTGCGCGCCCGAGAGGTGTGCCGGGACGCCGAGCAACGCTACGGCCTGAGCACGACCGCCCCCGCGGATCGGACCGCGGCGGAGCCGGCGACCCGCGCGGAGCAGGAGAAGGCGCTGCGACGCGGCGAGACCGAGACCAGCCGTGAGTGGCTGCGTCGTGCGGCCCGGATTGCCGCGGTGCAGGCACAGGATCCTGAGGAGTTCTTCCGGCGGCTGGCCGACCAGGGGGTCGCGGTGCTGCCGCGGGAGATGCCGCCCGGCCAGCTCGTCGGCTACGCCCTCGCCGCGCCGGGCGACACGAACGCCGACGGGATGCCGGTCTGGTTCTCCGGTCGGAGCCTGGCGCGGGATCTGTCCCTGCCGAAGCTGCTGGAGCGGTGGGCCTCGGCTGCGCCTCCGGCCCAGCCGTTGCCGCCCGAGGCGCACGAACGAGCCCGGGTGGGCGCGGCGGAACGCGCCGAGGCTGTCGTGGACGCGATCAGCGCGGTCGAACACGCGACCGCGGCGCTGGCCGCCGGCGAGCGTGACGTCGCGGCGTCGGTGGCGCACGCGGCCGGTGACATGGTCACCGCGGTGTGCACCGTGACCGGCAAGGCATCCGAGCTGGACCGGGTGCAGTGGGAGGTGGCCGAGCGGTTCGATCGCGCGGTCCGGACGCCGGGCGTGGGCTAGCCGCGGCGGTGGGCTCCGGTGGCCGCCGAGCTGCGGACCGCGGCGTGGCGGTTGATCGCGCTGCGCGCGGTCGCCGGGCCCCGCAGTGACGGCGGCGTCGCGCAGCTCGCGGTCGCGCTCGCGGGGCTGGTCGCCGAGGTCGCCGCCTATCGGGAGAGCCAGCAGTGCCTGGCCCAGGCCGCGGCGGCGCGGCAGAGCGCGGACCTGCTGGCAAGCGCCAGTCGTCCACCCGGGCGGAAGGACGAGGCGTCGCCGCGAGGACCGCAGCCCGCAGGGCGCCGCACTCGGCCTGACGTCGTGCAGGGGCGACCTGGAGCAGTGCCCGGGCGGTCGGGGAGCGGCGAGGATCGGGGGAGACGACGGTGACCGAGACTGCTGAGGTGCCGGTGCTGGGACTGGGCCGGGACCAGACCCAGCTGTGGACCCAGGCGCTGATGGGCTTGGCCGGGGTGGTGCGGCAGCGCCGCCTCGAGCTCGGGCGCCGAGCGTGGAACCGGGGAGAGGACGCAGCACGCGGGCACGACCAGCTCGCCGCCGCCGCGGATCCGCCGGTCCGCACGATGACCGACCAGGAGCGCGCCCAGTTCGAGCGGCGGATGCGCGGTCAGGAGCCGTGGGGCGCGGGGGAACCGGAGCGCCGCGACGGGGTGACCGCGGACGGGGCGGTCAGCGTCATGTTCGGTCCGGCGGACCCGTTCGGGGCGTGGGGGTTGGAGGCGGTGGCACGCCCGGTCGGCGGCCACGACCCGGTCCGCACGGTCGTCCGCTGCGCTGATGAGGCCACGGCGCGGGCGCTCGCCGACGACCTGATGGCCGGCGGCCCGGAGAAGGTGGCGCGCCTGCACGGCTTCGCCGGGCTCGCCGCTGACCGGGCCCGCGCCGCGCAGCAGGAGGGGATCGATACCGAGCAGCAGCGGCTCGCGCGCGCCGCCGCAGCGGTGCGAGAGATATGGCCGGCCAGCCTCGCGGACGCGGTCCTCGAGCCGACAGCGGCCCAACGCCGGACCGGACAGACATTCAACCCGGCGTTCGGGGCGCTGGCGTGGCGACTGGCGCAGATGGAAACGCACGGGGTCTCGATGACCACCGTCCTCGCCGAGGTCGGTGTCGCGCGCCTCATGGAGCCCGACGTTCACAACCCCGCGGCCCTCGCGGCACACCTCGTCGAGCAGATGCTGCCGAACGACGAGCCGATCGATCTCGACCTACGCGCGCAGGCTGAACACCGAGCCGCCCGGTCCGCCGCCGGGCCGCTGCGGCCCGACGGTGCTCGACCGCTCCACGCGCAGGCGATCGAGGAGGCGCTGAACGAGGCGCTGCCCGATGACGTGCTCGCCAAGGTTCAGCGCGCCCGTGGCTACGACAAGCTGCTCGACGGCATCAACGCCCAGATCGACAACGGCAGGGCAGTAGACGGGCTGCTGGCGCGTCTACCGGTGGGCCGCATCCGCAACGCCGTCGACCCGGCCAGCTACCTCGCCGCGATCGTCCGCCAGCGCGGCAACCTCACCGAACGGCCCCCCGTGGCCGGAGGCCGGGCAAGCATGGCGGCCGTGGTCGAGGAATCGCTGCCGCGCGCCACGGCGGAGAAGGTGGTCGGCTGCTCGGGGTGGCCGCGGCTGGCCAAGCGGTTGGCGGACTGGCAGAACGAAGGCGTCCCGGTGAGCGAGCTGATCGGGTCGCTACCGACGATGCAGGTCGACTCGGCCAGGCGCCCCGCGGCGTTCGTCACCGCGCTGCTCACCAGCCGGGTGCAGAGCTACCGCGCGACACCGCGCGACGACACCGCCGGTGTCACCGACAAACGGCCACCGTCGCGGGCACCGGCCGGCCAGCCCGACCGCGAGGGCGAGCCGGCACTCCGGCAGACAGCGGACGACTCTCCCCACGAGGCCGAGGCCTCCGTGGACCTGGGATGGACCGAGCAGCTTGATGAGTCCAGCGCGGTCGACCGGGTCGGGTTGGACGCCGCGGTCGGGCTGGGAACCGTCGAGCAGGATGCCCGGTTGGCGGCCCGCCTGGGTCGGGCGCCGGCCGCCTCTGCCGGGCATGGTGCGGCCGCTGCGGTGGCCGAGGCCCGGGCGCACCGCGACGAGGTGCTCGCCGGCCACGCCCGCGTCACACCCGACGTCACGGACACCCGCGAGCGCGAGGACCTCCAGGGGCAGGCCGACGCCCACGTCCTCGACCAGGAGGCCGCCGCTGAGCGCGCCACCGCAGCAGAACAGCACGGCGCCCAGGTCGCCGCGGCGCTGCGTGCCGAAGTGGCCTACGTGCCGGAGGCAACCGCGATCACGACGCGAACCACGGCGGCGCGCGGTGTCGTCACCGCCCCGCGGCGCCCGCGCCCCCGCACACACGAGCAGGACCGATCGAGGAGCCGCTGACATGGCGATCAGCCAGGACGACATGCGCCAGCTCCTGCACCGCGCCGAAGCCCACGCGCTCATGCCCGATCACTTCCCGGTCCCGGTCCGAGTCGACGGCGCCTGGTGGCACGTACCGGCCGCGGCCCCGGCCGACGGCGACTTCGAGCCCGCGGCGCCCGCCGCGGCCGCGGAATTCGACCGGCTCGACGCCAAGCTGACGACTGCGCACGCCCGCGGCGCCGCCACCGACATGGACAACCCGCGGTGAGCACGACCGACGTCCGCGGTGCGGCTGCCGGCGACCTCGCCGCCCAAGCTCTCCTCGGTGCGCTGCTGTGGGAGCCCGGCCGTATCCGTGACGTGTCCGATTGGCTCGAGTCGGCCGACTTCGAGCACTGGGCGCACCGCGCGATCTACCAGACCCTGACCGGGCTGATCGCCGACGGCCGCCCGGTGGTCCTGCAAGACCTGCCCGGGATCCTCGCTCGCGGCGAGTACCACGACGCCCACGTCGACAGCACCGGCAGTGGCCCGCTCTCGGCACCGGCACTGCACACGCTGCTGTCGATGACCCCGGCGACGCCGGACCGCGCGCACCGCGACCAAGGCGGCACGGCACGCAGCGAGCACGTCCGCTACGCGCGGATCGTGCTCGACAACTCCGTTCGCCGCCAGGTCGCGGCCGTGGGCGCGCGCATCGAGCAGCTCGGCCGCACAGCCGCCCAGCACGACGACCAGCACAGTGCCGACCCCATGGGGCCAGCGCTGGCGGAGGTGCGCGCTGCCCTGCAACGGCTGGAAGGCAGAGTTGCGACGTCGCACGCAGGCAGGGTCTCCATCACCGAAGCGCTCTCAGGAGCGCCACCGGTCGCCGAGCTCCCTCAGCGTGGCGAGCCGAGGACCAGCGTGACGGCGCCCGCCGCACTGAAGACGGCTGCGGTGCCGTCCAGCGCGGAGGCCGAGCGGGCCGAGCGGGCGTTCATAGGCGCGTGCCTAGTAGCCCCCGAGGTGAGGTCGGCAGCCACCGAGTGGCTACGGCCGGAGGACTTCGCCAGCCCCGACGCCGCGCAGACCTGGCGGGTCGTGCTCGACATGACCCAGCGCGGCGACCCGGTCGACTTCGTGCTGGTCGCCGTCGAGGTCGAGACCGCCCGCGCCGTCGCCCACGCTGCTGGCCTCGAACTAGTCGGCTACGACCCCTCAACGCTGCATCGGCTGGCCGAGCGCGGAGATCAGCTTGGGGGCCACCGCGCCGCCGAGGTGATCAGACGGGCAGCCCTACAACGCATCACGCACCGCGCGCGTACCGAGCTCGACGCGGTCGCAGAGAATCGAGCGTTCGGAAGCAGGGCGTTGCTGCAGAACGCCCAGCAGACGGTGTCCGAGGCCCAGCAGACCTCCGGCCGACTCAGTGGCCAGTCCGCTCCGTCGATCGCGGCCGCGATGTTCACCGGGTCCTCGGGCCTAGCAGCCGTGCCTCCGCCGCGGATGTCGAGCAGCGAGCACGCGCCGCCCAGAAGCCAGCAGGCCCGAGGTGGTTCGCCACGACGACGACGGTAGGAGTGAGCAGACACGAGCTAAGGAGCCCGTGACCTGCGCGGCTTCTACTCAGAGGATTCGAATGCGGGCGGACTAGACCCACACCTTGACGATATCTACGTACTGCAGTTGGGGGTTACCATCTGAACTGAATAGTATGCGCCAGACTTGGCCAGACTTTTCTATGTCTCCAATTGCCGTGTCGGACTCGCTATTGCAGGAATAGTTCACTCGTTTGCCAGCGACTGTCGCAGTGACCCCAGACGTAAACTCGCAGCGCTGTCCATTCGTCAACTCCAAAGCCCAAACCTGCCGCAGTGCAGGCTCCGTTTCCGAGTTCTCGGTATCTGACAGTTTTCGATCTATCTTCAAGTTGCTGAGTAAGTATGTGTTCGGATCCCACGGGCTGTTAGGACATGCTGCTCTATTGTCGTCTGGACTGGGCCAGCAGGGGTCAAGAAGTACGCCCGAGCCATCGTCAGTGAAGCATCGAAGAGCGCCTGGGTCCTGACTGACCAGGGAGGCGATGCACGTTGCTGCGCCGCGTTCAGTTGCACGCAGCGACGCCTGAAGTTGGCCGATGCTATCCCAGGGCCTCTCGTAGATGATCTCGGTCGCGCTCAGAGATTGAGATGACGGGGATGCGGCTGAATTTGTGCTAGGCGCCGCTGCCTCGCCTGTTGAGTCACCGAGTTTGAAGTCTGTGGTATCACGCGCGAGGGACAAGATGGCGACAATTAGTCCTGCAACACCGATGATGAAACCTAATGTACGCAGCGACATCGCCCGGCGCCATATCGAACGAGTGCGATCGGCGCTTGACGATGAATCATCCGCGGTTTCAGACGACGCCCTAGATGGGGCAGGTGGTTCAGACGTGGAGGAATGAGGGGAAGTCGGTCTCTCAGTGGCGCCGTTTGCGGAGGGGGTCGGGGTTGCTTTTGTTTCGTCGTCGAACCCTGAGACTTCAGGGCATTCAGGTTGCTCAGTCATGGACGGTTCCGCGGACAACTACTCGGAGCAAGGGTTGTTTGTCGCGTCCAGTCGTTGCAACGGGTTCTCCTCAGAGCCGCGGCCATATGAGTCGATCTTATGCTGATTCGAGCTTGATGACGCGTGCGTTACGCGATCAAGGCACGCGCGCCGCGGGAGGTTGCAGTCTGCCATGTGGCTTGCCGGGGAGGACGCTGAGCTCATCGAGGACTGAGACAGCAGCTCCGAACGGAACGACGACATCGTCCGTCGGGCATGTAAGGGACGGCCCTGCGGGCGCCCTACCCGCCCCGCTGGACCGGATGTCTAGGCAGCCAGCAGCAACTTCGGCGAGTTGGACACCCTTCATTTTCGTGGAACCGGGCTACGGGGTTCCTGCCGTCGCCGCGAGCAGGCGGTCTGCGGCGCCGGGATCGCGGACAAGGGACTACTGGAGTCGCTGGTCAGTAGTTGCCCAGCTCCAGGGCGCGGGTTTCTTGAGATTGAAGACGGCGGCATTAGCGCGGCCGAGGCTCGTGCAGCCGGATGCCGCTGATCGATCCCGGCCGTCTCTGGGACGGCAGGCTCCGTGGCGGCGGTGGACGGACTGTCCGAGGTCTGGTCCTGCGCCGCAGCCCACTCGGCCATCTGCCGGTCGAGGTCGCGGGCTACATGGCGGGCTTCCTCGAGGGCTGCGGCGTGGGGGAAGGGCGCGTCGAGCTGGGCCTCGGCTCGCGCGATCTCCTCGTGGGCGCACTGCACGGCGCTCTCGGCGTCGGTACGCGCCTTGTCCAGGCTGGCGAGCCGGTTCTCCATGCGGACTGCCAGGCCGTGCGGTTTGGACTCGAGCAGCTGTGTGCGCGACCCGGTCACCGGGCTGCCCTGCAGGCCGGAGATCTGCAGCTCGTAGCCGGTGTGGAGGCGGTCGTTGTGGAGGGTGGCGTCGAAACTGAGGCCGCCGAGTTCGGCGACGCCGCGCAGGGTGCGTTCGGACCCGGCGGCGGTGTTGCTCAGCGCGAGCAGGAGCCGGTCGGTGAGGGCTTTGCCGGCGTCGGCGCGGTCGGTGAAGGTCTGCCCGTCGACGCGCATGCTGAAGGCCTCGCCGCGGGTATCGCGGCGGGCGTCGATCGCGGTGGTGAGGGCGGCGATCTCGGCAGCGAGCCGTTCGATCCCGCGGCGATAGCCGTCGATGGTGAACCGGAGCCGGCCCTTGCTCTGCTGGTGGGCTCGTTCGAGTCGCTCCAGGCGGGTCAGCTCGGCGTCGGCCTTGGCCTTGTCCAACAGCAGCGGATTGCCCGCAGCGAGGGCTTTGACCTCGTTGAACGACAACGCGGCATCGCCAATGTCCTCGATCTCGCGCAGGTCGAGCCGGCCCCGCATGACCTGGGCGATGAAGCTGGCCTTACGGGCGACGGTCTGCCAGCTGTAGGCGTCGAACGAGCCCTCGGTGACGTAGCGGTAGATGCCGATCTCGGCGTAGGCGTTGCCTTGGCGCAGGGCCCGGCCGTCGCGCTGGGCGAGGTCGGCCGGCCGCCAGGGGCAGTCGAGGTGGTGCAGCGCGATCGCGCGGGCCTGGACGTTGGTGCCTACGCCCATCTTGCCCGTCGACCCGATCAGCACCGCGACCTCGCCGTTGCGGCAGGCCTCGAACAGCTCGGCCTTCTCGCGGTCGTTGCGGGCCTCGTGGATGAACCGCACCCTCTCCTCGGGCAGACCGCGGGTGGCGAGCAGCGCGCGCAGCTCGTCGTAGGCGTTCCACTCGTCGGGTTTGGGAGTGCTGAGGTCGCAGAAGACGATCTGGAACCCACCCGGCGTGGGGTGGGCAGTGCCGTCGCGGCGGTGGAAGCGGTCGTCGCGGTGCTTCCGCCAGATGTCGGCGATCGTGTCGGCGGCGGCCTCGAGCTTCGACTCGCCGGGGGTCATCGGGTGGCCGACCAGCCGCATGTCCAGGGCCGCGGCGCGGCCGTGGCTGGAGATCAGCAGCATGTTGTCCTGCTGCGGGCGCACGGCGCGGCTGCGAACCCGTTCGGCACGCTCGGCCAGCTCGCTCATGAACCCGACGAGCTCGGCCGATGCCGGCACGATGACGGTCTGGGGGAGCCGCTTGCCGTCCTCGGGCCGGGCGAACAGCTCCGGGCGCGGCAGGTTGAGGTCCTCGGCGGTCTTGACATCGCCGGAGACCCACCACATCCGCAGCAACTCGGGCACGTTGTGGAACTTCGCGAACCGCGCCTTGAGCCGCGGCGTGCCGCCGTCGGGGCTGATCTCGATCTCGGCGGTCGTCTGCCCGAACGTGGCGGCCCAGGTGTCGAAGTCGAGCACGCCCGCGGCCTCGAGCAGGTCCGGGCGCAGGTAGCGCTGCATGACGTGGGCTTCGGTGATCGAGTTGGCGATCGGGGTGGCGGTGGCGAACGTGCCCACTCGCAGGCCGTGGCGGCGCCGCAGGTAGTGCATCTTCATCTCCAGGTCCGCGGCCCGGTTGGAGCCCTCGATCGCCGCGCTGGGGATCCGGCTGGCGGTGTGGAGGTTCTTGAAGTCGTGGGCCTCGTCGACGACGACGTAGTCGATGCCGGTCTGTTCGAAGGTGACGGCCGGGTCGTAGTCCTTGGCCAGCCGTTCCTTGATCTTCTCCTCGGCGTTGAGCAGCCGGGTTTCGAGCTGCTTGAGGGTGTTCCGCCGGCCCTGCTGCCCCTCGCTGCGTTGGCGTTCGAGGGCTTCCCGCAGCTCGCTGAGCTGGGCGTCGAGGTAGTCGGCCTGGGCGGTGGGGGACATCGCGATCCGCTCGAAGGCCGTCCTGGTCATGATGACCGCGTCCCAGTCGCCGGTGGTCACGCGGGCCACGAACGCCCGCCGCTTGTCCTTGACGAGGTCGGCGCTGGATGCGGCGAGCAGCTTCGCGCGCGGGTAGAGCTGCTGGAACTCCCGGGCGAACTGCTCGAGCATGTGGTTGGGGACGACCACGGCAGGCTTGCGCACCATCCCCAGGCGTCGCAGCTCCATCACGCCCATCGCCATCTCGGCGGTCTTGCCCGCGCCGACCTCGTGGTACAGCCCGACGGCCGGCTCGTGGATCATCCGCGCGACCGCGGCGATCTGGTGCGGGCGAGGCTCGAACGACAGCGCCAGCCCCGGCAGGGTCAGCTTGACGTCGTCGTAGCTGCGCAGCACGAGCGAGTTGAACCGGTCGTTGTAGACCCGGGCCAGCTCAGTGGCCCGCTGCGGGTCCTCCCACACCCACTCGCTGAAGCGCTCCGCGATCTCGTCGGCCTTGCCCTGTGCGGCAACGGTTTTCGCTAGATTGGTGATCCGCCGCGTTGTCGTCCCGCCACCGGGAACGGGGACCTCGACCTCGTCCTGGACCACGATGGGGCGCTGCTCGAGCAGCGCCTCGGCGAGTTTCGGGGCGGCGTAGTCCTCGGTGCCCCAGGTACTCGTGGCGGTGATGCCGTAGCAGTCGCCGTCGACCTTCCAGTTCGAGCCGTAGGGGTGCTCGACAGTGAGATGGCTGTCGTCGAGCAGCTCGCGCAGGAACTGCTGGACGTAGCGGACGTCGATCCAGGACGCACCCAGGCGCGCGACGATGTCTTCGGGCGCGAGGTCGGCGGGGACCACCGCGATGAGCGCCGCGACGTTGGTCTCGAATCGAGGGTCGTCGGTGGCGGCGGCGCGGGCGATGGCGAGCTTCTCGCGGACTTGTCCGGAGAGGTACTCGGCGCTCGGGACCAGCTTGTCGTCCTGGGCGGGGTCCTCGAACACCAGCGACCCGAGCGCCGCGCGGGCCTGCTGGTCGTCGAGGCCCAGGAGCCGCGCGATCTCGGTGAGGTCGACCCGGCCGTGGGTGTCCAGGCAGATCGCGAGGGCGTCCTCGGCGGTGTCGGCGCCGAGCTGTGGTGTGCGTGGCGCGACGACGCGTTGGGTGAAGATGTCGGCTTTGGTGGCGTGTTGGGTCGTGGGGTCGAAGTGCTCCAGGGCGTAGACGACCGGCGCGGCCGGGTCGCTGCGGAACTTGCCCTGAGGCGGCGCGATCCGCGCCATCACCGGCTCGTTGGTCTCGGGGTTGGTGCGGCCGGTGCGGCGCCAGGTGAAGCGGTTGAGCGGGCCGTACTGGGCGAGGTAGGCGTCGTAGGTGGTGTTGAGCTGCTGGCGTAGCTCGTCGAGCTCGGCGGTGTAGTCGAGGGAGGCTGCCTCGGCCTCCAGGAGCCTGACGGCGGTGTCTCGCAGCTCCAGGAGGGCGTGGAGTTCGGGCTCCTGGGTCTTCGGGACCGCGAAGGGGATGTACTGGCCGTTGCTGGCCTGGACGAACTGCGTCCCGTCATGGTGGATGTGGCCATCGGCGACGTGGGCGTCGGCTGGGACGTACGCCGCCGGCCGGGTCGCGGCCGGAGCCGACGGTGCGTGGAGCAGGCCGCGCGCCCTGGCCTCCTCGACCGTCGCGGTGAGCCGCTCGGTGAGTAGGTCGGCGGCCGGTGCGTCGGCGACGACGGTCAGGTCCGCGTCACTGAACTGTCCGCGGGTCACCGCGAGGTGCCCGCACACCATTTCCGGTCGTGCGGCGAAGTAGCTGTTGATCCGTACCTGCTTGCCGTCGAGGTCGACCAACTCGGTGAGTTCCCAGCCGGGTGAGTTCGCGTCCGGTTCGTAGTCGTCCTCACGCCGGCGGAAGATCAGCAGGTCGGTGACCACGTGTGTGCCGGCTGCGCGCTGGTGGGCGTCCTGGGGCAGGCGGATCGCGGCGACGAGATCGGCCAGCTGGGCCATCTCGCGGCGGGCCGCCGGGTTCGCGGCGTCCATGGTGTAGCGCGAGGTGATCAGCGCGACCAGGCCGCCCGGGGCGGTGAGCTGCAGGGACCGGAGAATGAAGTGGTTGTGGATGCTGTGGCCAGGCGCGTTGTAGTCCCGGTCGGCCAGCACCACCTTCCCGAACGGCACGTTGCCGACGACCATGTCGAAGCTGCCCGCCGGAGCGCGCGTCTGCGCGAACGACTCGCTGCGGATCTCGGCGTTCGGGTAGAGCGCGGCAGCGATCGCCGCGGTCACGGGCTCCACCTCGACGCCGACCATCTGGGCGCCCGCGGGTGCCGCGCCGATGAAGTTCCCAGAGCCGCAGCCCGGCTCTAGAACACGGCCCTCGCGGAAGCCGAGCTGCTGCAGCGCAGACCAGATCGGTGCGACGAGGCCGAGGTCGGTGTAGTGCGCGTTGAGCGTGTTGCGCGCAGCCGCTTTCATCTCCTGCGGGTCGAGGAGGTCGGCGAGCTGGGCTCGGGCCCAGGCGAGGTCCTCGCGCAGCGGATCGAACACCTCCGGCACCGCGCCCCACCCTGACCAACGGGCAAGGACGGCCTGCTCGTCGGCGGTGAACGGCCGGCCGTCGCGAGGAGCGCGCAGCGTCTGCAGCGCCGCGATGTTCGCGCGGACTCGGGCGAGCGACCCTGAGGGAGCCAGCTGGTCCTGGGTCGCGGCACGGAACTGCGCAGCCGCGGACACCGACGGCCCCGGGTGGGGGTCTGGGTCTGCGACGGATGCCGTGGGCTCGGCGTGAGGAGGCGCAGGCACGGCAACGCTGGACTCGTTGGTCGGCGGACGGCCAGTTGGAACGGCTGCGGCGGTGCGCTCGGCTTCCGTTGTCGGTTCGGCTCCGATCTCCAGCACCGGGGGTGCTGGCGCCGCCGCTTCCGAGGACACGGTGGCCGCACTGGTGGGCGGGCGCTGCCCCGCATCGTCGCCGGAACCCGGCGCAGGGACATGAACCGCAGCGGCCGGTGCCGTCGGCACAGCGGTAGCGGCGTCGGGTGCCGGCGGGTTGGACGTCGACGGCTCAGCGGCCGGGCCCGCCTCGACGGTTACCTGGCGACCGATCTCGACCTCGACCCCGAGCAGGCGCAGCTGCTCGCGCAGCTCCTGCACCTCGTCGTCGGTGCCGTAGCGGGCGTGGTGCTCGGTCATGAGCGCGGTCAGCTGGCGAATCGCGTCGCCCGTGTCACCGGTCAACGCCCGGCAGGTGGCCGCCTGACGACGGCACCGCCACACGAGGTCAGTGTCGGCGTCCTGTGCCTCCGCGAGATCACTGGCCAGGTCCCGGAAGACCGGTCCGGCGCCGGTGTAGTCACCTGCGGTGAACTGCGCCTCGGCCAGCTCGAGGCGCAGTTGCAGCACCTGCGGGGCCACCGCCCCGAAGGCTTGCGCCGCCGGAGCGACGGCGGCTGCCAGCACGGTTGCGGCCTGGGAGTGTCGCGCCTGATGGGTGAGGGAGTTCGCGCGCTCCCGCGCCCGCTGGAGCTCGGTGAGGTCGAACTGAGGCTCAGCCGTGGGCGTCTCCCCGGGTGACGGGGGAGTACCGGCGGCTGCTGGCGCGGCCGGTGCCGGCCGCGCCGCGGCGATGATCCCGCGGATCCGTGCCCAGTTCTGCGCGGCGGCGGGGTCGAGCTCCTCGGCAGCGTCGATCAGCTGCAGCGCACGATCGTGGTCGGCGGCGTCGAATGCAGCGCGCGCGGCCACCGACAGCTGATGCGCGGCGCGGCGCGCCTCCTCGGAGCCCGGGGCGTGCTCGACCGCGGGCCGCGGCGCCGCGGCGGCTAGCGAGTCGGGGGCTCGGGTGTCTGAGCCAGGTCCGCCCACTCGCGCGGCAGCGTCGCCTGCGGGCCTTCCTCGACGCCCGGCTCCGCCGGGAGCAGCACCAGCTCGCCCAGCACGATCTCCTCGGCCTGCAGCCGCGCCATGTTGAGCCGCCCGAGCTTGCTCATGTAGCCCTCGCCCGGCGGATCGTCCCCGGCCAGGGTCTGCGTCAGCTCGATGATCTGGCTCTCCACCTGCTCGCCCAGCTCGGCGAAGAACCTCTCCGGCTGCGGGATCGAGACGTAGCGCTGGGGCAGCCATCGTCGCCAGTGGCTCATCGCTTGCTGGCCGTACCGGTTCATTGCTGGCTTCCTCGAGGTCGACGTCATGGACGGGGTTCGGGGCGGCGGCGGTCTGCGGCTCGGGCGCGACGCCGTTCGGCGCGACGCCGGTGTCGACGTCCGACACCGGCTCAGCGGGACCACTGAACAGGAAGTCCAGCCGGAGCTGGTCGTCGGCTGGATCGGTCCGTCGACGTCGGCGGCCGGGCACGGCGCTCTCCGTTTCTGCAGCTTATAGCGCTGCGCAGGTGATCAGGGGCGGGACGCGGCTTAACCGCAGATCTGTTCGAAGTCGCGGAAGTAGCTGTCGTCCGGGTCGTCGTGCCCCAGCGTGGTGGCGGCCGGCGCGTGACCACGGGTGCATCCGGAGAACGGCCCGTAGCCGGCGCACAGCACGCCGAGCTGAAGGTCGAGATGCTCGAAGAAGACGACCATCGCGTTGCCCTCGCCCGAGGTCACAGCTTCGGCCCACGACCGGCGCAAGGCCTCGAAACGGGCGATCGCCTCGGGATGCATCCACCACTTGCGGCACCAGTAGGGCGGCCCGCCGGTCTGCGGGAGCTTGCGCTCGATCAGCAGGGCGATGTTCTCCCGGACCCAGTCGACCAGGCGCCGTAGATCCAGCCCCGCCTCGACCGCGGCGGGGCCGTCGTCGGAAGGTTCGGTTGGTGCGAGGTCCGGCGCGATGGTCGAGATGGTGTCGACGGGCGTTGCGGCGGTAGCGGCCGCTGCCTCGAGGTCGTCGAGGACGCTGCCGATCTCGTCGACGCGATCCTCAACCTCGGTGACCCGGGCTGCGAGCGCGGCATGGTCGCCGGCCAGCCGGTAGACGACCGCAGCGAGGTTGTCGGGCTCATCGGCGGTCATTGCTGGGCGTTCCCGAGCGTGCGCTGACGCTCGTGGGTGAGCAGGCGGGCCAGCGGGTTGGCCGGCCCGAGGGAAGCCACCGCGGCCTGTCGCACCTGGTCGGCGGCCTCTGCGGCGTACTCACTGATCGTGTCCGCGTCACGCTCGGCGTACCAGGGCATCAGCGTGATCAGCCCGGGCCGCCGGCCGGCGGCAATCAGGACCGCCTGCGTCTTGGGCAGCGCGGCAACATCGGATGCGGCCAGGATCCGGTCGCGGCGGGTCGAGTAGGACGTCGACGACCCACCCCGGCCGCGCTGGTCCGACCAGGTCGGGACGTCGTGCTCGCCGATCAGCCGAGAGACGTGCTCACAGAACTCGGGATCGTGGACGCCGGCCCCGACGAGCTTGATCGTCGCGGCCGACCACAGCTTGTCCATCCCCGAGCGGCCCCAGACCGCGACACCCTGTCCGTAGGACTGCAGGAAGGTCATGACCTGGATCGACATCGAGCCGAAGTAGCTGTAGAGGTCGGGCAGGTTGCGGATCGGGCAGATGTTCGCGGCCTCGTCGAGCACCGCGCGCACCGGCGGGTCGATTCGTCCACCACGGGCGGTGGCCGCCGCGGCGGTGATGCGCAGGAGGTGGTCGACCAGGGCCGCGACGACCGGCGCGCCGGTACCCGCGCCCTCGCGGGTCAGCATGTAGAACGTGTCGCCGCCGGGCCCGTGCCCGCCGACGACGAACGACCACGGGTCGAACTCCTCGACCCGGTTGATCCGGGGTGCGCTCGTCCACGTCGAGGGCGGGGTGACGTAGCGGGCGACGGCCTCGGACTCCAGACAGCTGATCGCGGTCAGGGCGGTCTCGTAAAGGCCGCCGCGCTGGTCTGCCGGGGCCTCGATGGTGCCCTGCAGGCCTTCGGCGAGGTCGTTGAATCCGGCGTCCTTCAGCAGCCGGACCGGCTCTTCGCTGCGGGTCGCGAGCCATTGGCGCACGTCGCGCAGGCTGTGGCCGGGGCCGCCGTGGGCGGCCGCGACGAGCAGCTGACCGAGCAGGCGCTCGGCGCCCTTGGTGAAGTACGGGTCGGCGCGCTCGTGACCGGCGCCAATGGTCTGGGAGAAGTGCGTGACGAGCAGCTGCGCGTCGGCCATGTCCTGGATCGACGCCAGTGGGTTCCACCACCAGGTCTGCTCGACGCCCGAGAGCCCTTGCGGGTCCAGCACGTAGACCCGGCCGACCTGCGAGCGCACGCCGACGGTCAGTGTGTAGACGTCCACCTTGTTGCTGGTGGTGATCACCGAGGCGGGCGCGGACAGCACCGCCGGGACGACCATCGCCGAGGTCTTGTTCGATCGCGGGCCTGCGATCTCGAGCAGCACGTCCTCCTCGGAGGCGTAGAGGTCCTGTTTGCCCAGGCGCCCCAGCCGAATCCCCAGATCAGCAGGGGTCAGCTGACGCTCCGACAGCGAGGGACGCAGGGTCACAGCGCGCTGCTGGGCCCCGCGGCCGTGCATATCGCGGTAGTCCCGCCGCCCGGCCAGCGACGCCGCTGGTGACCCGAGCCGGCCCAGCCGGTCCGACACGACCATCGTGAGCGAGACGGCGCCGCCGATGATCGGGCAGCACATCGCGGCAAAGGCGAACCAGAACGCCGAGCGGGAGCCAGTGGCGCCGACCATCGGGTCCAAGGAGTCCGCGGCGAGGCCGCGCACCAAGGCCCGCAGGAACGGGCTACCCAGCGCCGGCACCGAGAAGCCGGGAGCCGCGGCGATTAACGCGCTCAGCCAGGTGGTGAGGCTCAGGACGAACCCGAACGCGAGCACGCCGAGAAGAGTCAGCGGAGCCCCAGCGTCATGCAGGCGCAGCGGCGGGCGCGCCGTCGTGCTCATCGCGGCGGCTCCCGACGCCAGGCCTGGTCGGTGTCGTAGAGACGCAGCTCGGTCGGCACCAGCGACATCGCCACCGGGAGCCCCATCCTCTCCCCGGACTTGATCAGGTACTTCCCGCGCCCGGGGTGCGCCGAGCCCGACACCCAGGTCGGCGGGGCGGCCCATGACCGCACGAGCCCTCGTTCCTGAGCGGTCAGCGGGGTGATGCGGCGGATCCCGTCGAGTTCCTTGTCGGCCATCCCGCCCAGCACCATGATCCCGTTGCGGGCCGCCATGCCCCGGGCCTTGGCCCGGTCGGCCTCCGTCGGCAGCGCTTCCAGATCGTCGAGTGAGTGCGTGACCTGTGCCGAGACCTCGCCACGATGGCGGCCGAGACGGGTCACACGGTCGGATCGTTCGACTAGCCCGGGCGCGACCCGCAGGGCCCGCCACAGCTCGTCCTGGACGCGGAAGACGTTGCGGCGCCGGCCGATGGCGGCCGAGCCGTCGATGACCGCGGCGGCCCACGCCCACGACGACAGCATCGCCGCGGCCACGACCTCGTCCTCGTCGTCGTCGAGGGCGGAGATGTCCAGGGACAGGGCAGGGGTGTCGAGGTCTGCGGTGACGGAGGAGGGGCGGTCGAAGATGCCGCGGATGGCGCCGGCGCACAGCAGCCCGAGGGTGTTGAGGAGGTCTCGCGAGTCGCGGCGGAACGCCTGCTCGCTCTGGCAGACCGTGATGGACAGCAGCTCGGCCGGCGGATTGGTCAGCACCCGCACGACGTCGGGAATCGTCGGCTCCATCGTGTGGTCGGCGGCGACGGCGAGGTCGAGGGCGACGTCGAGCAGACGCCGCTCGGTGACGGTGACCTCGGCGCGGCGCACGATGACCACGAGGGCCTCGAGCAGCGAGCGTCGGCGTGCGCGCACCGTCTCCAGCAGCCGGGTGCGTTCCTCTCCGGAGGTCTGCGCCACGGCCTGCTTGAGCGGCCCGGCGTCGAGCGGGTTGAGCGAGTGCAGCCCGCGCCCGATCCGCCAGACCCGACCTCCGAGGTTCTCGATCAGCGCCGAGTACTCGCCCTTCACGTCGCCGGGCACGATCCCGGTGAACCCGAAGGCGACCAGCCCGGTCATCAGGCGCTTGACGATTGTGGATTTCCCGATGCCCGGCTGTCCCTGGATCCACATCCCTGTGTTGGACACGAGGCCTTCGCGTAGCCACTCCGAGGGATCGAGGCCGATCGGCTCGGCGGTGTGCATGTGGCGGCCCACCGGGACACCCGGTGTCGCCGCGCCGGAGCTCACCGCGAACGGGAACAGCCCGCACACCTGCTGGGTGGTGCCCTGGTAGGAGATCCCGGCCTCGACGTTCGCCGCGCGGCCACTGTGCGGGGCGGCCCATCCCCATGACCGCGGGACCGGGCGATCGCGCGCTTTCCCAGCCGGGTCGATACGGCCACGTTCAGGGCGGCGCACCGGGTCGTCGGCGGCCTCCCGCCGCAGGGACAGCGTCGTGCGCAGGGAGCGGCTCATCTGATCCTCCGAGAGCTGGGGTGACGGCGAAGGGCGATCACCGAAACGCCCGCCGCGCCAGCTCCGCCGGGTTCAGCCCGACGCCTAGCGCCGCGGCGAACCCGGCCGCCTGCGCTCCGCGAAGTCGGCGCAGCCGCAGCTTGGACTGCCCCGCGCGCTGCTCGACGTCGGCGGTGGCCGCCGGGAGCAGCTCCTCGGCGCCGACCGTGGTCGACACGTACAGGCAGAACTTGCCGACGCCGGCGCCCTCCGCCTCCTCGCGCGCGGACTGCAACGCGCGGGCGAAGTCGTCGCGCTCGCGCTGGGTCTCATCTCGGCGCGTGCGTTGGGCGAACGCGCGTCGCACCTGCGTGTTCGTGATCTCGCGCTCGACCTCTGTGGCTGCGGTGCCGGCCGAGTAGGGCTCGTAGAGCAGCGTCACCCGCCGCGGGAACGGCCCCGGGGCCAGCAGCGGGGTCAGCACCCGGTCGACCACGGCCTGCCGAGGAGCCTCCGACAGCGCCCAGGCCACGGAGATCCCCGAGTCGTGCCGCCACGATTCCCAGCTCTCCTGGGCGCGGACCGGCCCGGCCTCGCTCCACAGCAGCAGATCGGACCCGGCGCCGTTGCGGGCGCGGGCGACGTCGGGTCGGCTGGCCGGGTCGAACGCGATCCGCAGCCGGCCGGTCAGCCACTCGACCGTTGCCCGGCCGAGCACCGCGACCCCGGCCATCGCCAGGCTGGACTCCATGCCCGGGAGCCATCGAGTCACCTCGGTCACCGCGCCGAGCAGGTCGGCAGGGCGTGGCACTGCGCGCGTGGGGTCGAAGGTGATCGACACCCGGGTGTCGACGTCGGCGATCGTCGTCGGCGTGGACGCGACCAGCTCGCTCATCACCGAGCGGGCCGTCTCCGGCGCGCGGGGGTCGATCCGCTCGGTGACGTAGTCCTGCAACGTCGTGCCGCCCGAGGGGGCGGTGTCCACGGTGACCGCGATGTGGCGCACCAGATGCTGGTAGCCCAGATCGGCCAGCCACGCCCCCCAGGCCGCGACCCACGCGTCTGCTTGGGACCGGTCGGCGAGGTCGAGCCCGACCGGGCTGACCCGGATCACCGCTGTGAGCCAGCCGGTTCGCCGGTCCCACAGCAGACCCTGCTTGCCGCCGCGGCCGTCGTCGACGTTGAGGGGCACCAGCGGCGCGAGCGGCCCGGGAAGATCGTGCTTGCGGGGGTGGTCGGTGAGCATCCCGCCCGAAAGCTCCGTCCAGCCCGCGTGCCGGGCCCGGGTGAACCGGACGCTGCGCGTGACGACGTCCGCGAGCGACTGGCCACCCACCCGCACCAGAACCGCCGCCAGGACCAGGACCGCGACGACTGCGACGAACAACGCGACGCTGGGGGAGATGTAGACGCAGAAGATCGGGACGAGAACCGCCCCGAACACCGTCATCGTCTGTGCTGGTCCCAGCCGGCCGATGCCGAAGCCGCTCTCGCGGCGCCAGTTTCCGTAGGTCCGGGTCGTCGGCACCTCTGCGCCCGTCATTGCTGCCCACCGTTCGTGAAGCCGTCAACCGCGGCGTGGCCTACCTGCTGAACCCGCTGGGCGACCGCGGCTCCGGCGGCCACTGCCGCTCCGGCCGGGCCCGCCGCGG
>NZ_CP002596.1 GCF_000196675.2 Pseudonocardia benzenivorans CB1190
CCGCGGCGCCACCCCCAGCCCCTCCGGCGCCGTTCGCCGTGGGCACGCCGGCCCCGCTCGGGCCGCCCCCCGGGAGGCCACCAGGGCGGCCGACGCTCCCGCCGGGCGATTGACCCTGGCCCCCGCCGGGCGCGCCTCCCGACGGTGCGCCAGACCCTGCGCCGGGCGCACTACCCGGACCGGAGTTCTCCATCATCCGAGACCGCAGCGACGCGGCACCCATCGCGCCCATCGCGCCCATCGCCAGCGCCCCGCCCGCTCCGCTGCCGCCTGTCGCGGCCACTTGGGACCACGAGAAGAAGCGCATCATCGCGGGCATGGCGATGACGGCCAGCACCATGATGAGCAGCCCGATCATCATCGTGGACAGGTCGTCGCTCTCGCCGAACAGCTTGAAACCGATGAGGTAGATCAGGGCGGCGATCGGCTTGTAGAAGATGAGTGTCAGAAGCCATGGGGTGATGCGCTGCATCCACACCTTCGTCGAGTCATTGATCGAGCCGGATGCCGCAAGCGGGAGCAGGACGGCCAGAACGACAATGCCCGCTTGTCGAATAAACGCAATGGCCCATTGGATGGCGGCAAGTATCACGCCGATGAGGGCCAGGACCAGGAAAAGGAACGGGTTCGTCGCCAGCCCGACGGCGAATATCTGCTTCATTCGTTCGGTGTAGGCGTCGACGCCCTGGTCGACCAGGTATCCGGCGAACTGATCTCCGGCGGTCAGTGCCGCGGCGATCAAGCCGACGCCAATAGTGGTGATGACGGCATAACGGATCAGGCCGAGACCAACAGCGACGGCCGGGTCTTTCTTGCGGGACACGGTCATGCGAATAGCCTGAAACAGCACGGAGCCGACTAGAACAGCTGCGGCGATCGGCAGCGTGTAGTTCTGGAGTTTCTCGACTTCGCCGACGTCGAGGCCCGTCGTGGGTGTTTTGATCCACCATGTGAAGGCCTTGCCGATGAGGTCCGCCGCCGCCTCGCCTGCTCGGGATGCGATCTTCTCGAAGGCGTCCTGCGCGACCTGCTCGGCGTGGCAGCCGACGTCGACACCGCAGCCGCCGAAGGGGCTGACCTTGTCCTTCAGCTGCTGCACCGCCTGGGTGCACTGCTCGAAATAGGGTTTGGTCGGATCGCACTCAGGCATGGGGTTGGCCTGCCAGCGGCGTGTAGCCGTCCGTGGAGTTGACGATGCGAGGTCGCGGGGTGGGGACCTGCAGTTTCCAGTCGCCCTGGTACCAGTAGACGGTCCGGGTGAGCTCGGCGTATCCACCGAGCTGCGTAGCCTGCGGCGTAGCGGCGACGATCGAGATATCGAGGGCCCTGGCCGCGACGGAGCCATCGATGATCTTGTAGTAGTACTGCGTGGGGAATGTCGAATCAGGAGTCCCCTGGCGGACGACGGTTGGCAGCGCCTGAAGCACTCCGTCGATATCACCGACGCACTGCTGCCGCAGGGTCGGCTCGTACACTGCCGGGCCGAGAGCGGGCGAAAGACGCGCATCGATATTGATGGCCGCGATCACGGCACCGAGCTCGTCGTCGCTGAAGCCGGACGCGAGACCGTCGGAGATCATTCGCGGTCCGTGATCGCTTGAGACGGGAACAGGTTGAGTGCCGGCCATCTCCCATGAAATGGACTCGGCCTGGTCGCCCTGCTCGGCACGCGGCAGCGTTGCGCTCGAGGTCCCGCGATGGCCAAGAACGAACGCGCCGGCCACGATGACGACCACAGCGACTACCGCGAGGACGATGAGTAGCGGCCGTCGACGGCGAGGCTTCCCGCCGTATTCTCCTACGATGTATGCCACCCGTGCACTCCGTTCGATTCCGCCCAGGGGCTGGCTAGATGGTGAAGACACCCACGAGCGTGGCGGCAGCAGAGGCGAGGGCGAGCCCAGCAATCACCCACATCGATCCGGTCAGTCCTTCTGCTGCGTACTGATTCCTGTTGCGGCGGCCGATGATGATCTGAATCGCGCAGATCAGCAGGCCGGCGACCCCGCCGACGAGCGCGCCGTACTTGAGCCAGCCCAGAACGGTGTTGGTAATAGAGCCCAGTCCCGGAGGTTCGGTTGCTGGCGGATTGGGGACCTGGGAAAGAATGGTGTGCCACAGCGACATGAAGGGTGCTCCTCAGGGGAATGCCGGGTGGTGGAGTGAGGCGAACGGAGGCGGAGAGTTCCGCGTGGAAGCCGCGCGCTCCTGAGCGGATACGAGGTACTCGACGAGGTGCTCGACGGCATCGGTGAACGCGCGCAGGTGCCTGGCCCCATCGGTGGCCAAGACGTCGCGGGCCTGCTCGTATGGGGCGTCCGTATCTCGCCACTCGCTGACGAACGGCACGACGACGATCCCTTGGACGTGGGGCTCGGTCATGCGCAGGCGGGACCGGGTGTTGGGGCCCACTCCCGCGGGGGTGTCACTGACGACCGCCAGGACGGGAGGTCGTGGGGCGGCGGTGATCGCGCGCTGTGCACACCCGGCGGAGTAGAGGGTCGACCGGCAGACCATCACGTCGACGGGCGCTCCGCCTCGGTAGATGCCGCAGTCTTCGGCGCGGAGCGCGGTCGCGATCGTCGATGTACCCACACCGCCTGCGACGCCCGCAACCTGCGGGATGTGGAGCCGTGGCATCAACGACGACCCTCCTTGGGTACGGATTAGTGTGAAGAAAGACTATACAGTTGGGGGCATACAGAGGAGCTGACTTCGAGCATGAGGCGGAACATGGGCACGGATCACGCACGGCCTGGACGGTCCAGATGGCGCGGCCCGGTGGTGTGCGTGCTCGTTGTCGGCGCCCTCGCGGTCGCCGCCTACTTCGTCGGGGTGGCCAGTTCTGGCAGCTCCGCTGCAAGCTCCGGCGATACGGCCGCGTCAGTTCCGCAGAGCGACGGCCCTCTCCAAGCCGCGTTCCCGCGCTCTGATCCGGTGACCAGTGCGATCGCGTGGCTGCGCGCATCGCGGGAGCTGAGTTACCGGGACGCCAGCCCGACCGAGTGGATCGACCGGGCGTTGCCGGTGGTCACAGGCGAGCTGCAGAGGCAGTATCAGCAGGCTCGCACCGGGTCTGTTGGCGCAGACTGGGATGACTTCGTCGCGGATCACTGCAGGACCACGGTGGAGGGGCCGGCCGGGGTGATTCCAGCCGAGGCGCCACGGACTGCGAGCGTCGTGTCCGTCCAGGTGACTGGGAACCTTCGGACCAGCTGCGACGTGCAGAGTGCGGCGGTCCCCCCGGTCGAATCGGTCGCCGCGACGATCGAGCTCACGCGAAGCAGTGATGGGCTGTGGCGAGTTCGCCAACGACTCTACTGAGTACGATCGTACGGGTACCACGACGACGTCTCCTCTGATTTGTCGCAGCGCCTGACCGCTCCGCAGTCAGGCAGCAGAGCCCACGCGGCTGAGCGCCACCGCGTGCTGCATCTCGGCCAAGGCTCCGATCAACCGGGGGCTGCAGTCCTGGTCTGCGTCGAGCTCGCCCATCGCAAGCACGATCTGGGTCGCCGTCGCCACGAGCGCCGCGCGAAGCTGGAGACGCCGCACCTCATCCTGCCGCTCGGCGGGCGTGATGCCGGGATCGTCGACCGCGGGGGAGAGGGCGACCGTAGCGGGTCTCGACTCGTCTCGGATCCCGGCTTGCGGCATCAGGTCGTCCGTAGTCGGATACCGCATGAGTTGCTCCTTCGGGTTCACGAGTTCTTCCCGGGCTGCTGCTGGGGGCGAGTGGTCATTTCTCGATGGGCGGGTCGAGGTCAACGGGTGACTGCTGTTGCTCGGCGGCCGCGGGCGACACGTCGCTCGTGTCGGGGTACGAGGTTGCCGAGGACCGGACGAGGGCAGCGCGGCGCGCCGCGACCAGCTGGCCGAGGTGCGCTAGCCAAGCGCTGCGGTAGGCCTCTGGCTCGTCCCCGCGACCGTCCCAGGGGCAGGTCTGCTCGGCCAGAGCGGTGGCCTCGAACGTGACCTCGTCGACGAACTGGCGACCGCCGACGGCCATGGCGTCGCCGATGAGCTCGTCTTGGAGGTCGGGCTCATAGGGCTCACTGATGTCCATCGGATCATCCCACCGGTGCCCCGGAGGCCCCCGCAATGAAGCCGGCCATCCGGCCCTGCGGGGTGTTCATCGCGTAGTCATAGGCCTGCTGCGCGGACGACCCACTCGATGTGCCCCCCGAGCTCGACCCGCTCGAGCGCCGCGATGCAGACGCGGAGCGGGGAGCCGGAGCATCCGAGTCGCTGTCCGAACGGGAAGCGTCCGAGCTGTCGCGTTCCGGTGGAGGCGACGGGTTGCGCGACGAGGCTTTCCCGGTTCCTGCGGTGTCGGACCTGCTCGATGAGCTGCTGTTTGCATGCGTCGGCGTCGCCTGCCGGTTCACAGCACGGACCGGTTTGGTGACTGCCTCAACCACACCGCTAGGGGGGCGAAGACCAGCCGAGGCCGGTGCCTGAGCCGACCTGGGTACATCCTCGCTGGCGAGGATCGTCTGGTCCCGTCGGGCGCCGGAGTTGGTGGACGGGGGTGCCGGCTGGGGCGAGGGCGGTGCTGGCGCTGGCGGATGATTGCGCAAGTCGAGGACCTGTTGCGTCAGAGGAGTGGTCTGGTCGACCGGATCGGGAACCGGGCTGAGCTGAGCGGCCACGACACCTTGCTGTAGCCGATCGATGTCGGCTTGTCGGGCCGCACGTTCCTGCAGGAGCAGGTCACGCCGCGCGGTAAGCGCGTCGCGTACATAGAGTTGATCGGGACTCAACCGGCCAGCGGGCGGCAGGCTGTTGAGTGTGGCGGTCACCTGTGCGATCTGCCGATCCAGGTCGGCAATCGCTGCGCGCGCCTCTGCGAGCTGATTCAGGGTTGCAAGCTGGCTCTGAAGCGCGGCGCGCTGCTGCTCGAGCATCGTCTTCCGCGTCAGCATCGCCCGGACCTGTTCCGGCGTTCCCGCGTACAGCTGGGCGATCTGCGTGTTCCACACGGCCTCCGTTGTCGCGATCGTGGCGAGCTGTCGGTCGATCGAGCTCAGCGCCACGCGAGCCTGGGATTCCCAGGACGCAGGGGCGACGGGTCGGGGTACGTGGTCGGAGTTGAAGGAGTCGACGCGTTCGTGGATCACGAACAGGCCGCAGGTGGCGAGTACTGCAGCGGCTCCCGCGACCGCAACGAGACGTCGCGCTGGACGAGGGCGCAGCCTGTGGACCACTCCGGAATCGGAGAGGCTCAGGGATGCCTGCTCAACGGATGCGGCGCGCGGTCCAGCGTCCGTGGACGACAGCGGTGGCACGGAGTCCTCGACCGCGGTGGAGGCGGCCGCCCGTGCCCGATCGCGTGCGTGGTGCTCCGGTGAGCAGTATCGGCGCGGTGGACGCCCATCCAGCGACCTGGGGACACTGGTCTCACACCCCGGAAGGGCGCACTTGGGTGTCCTCTCGCCAGCTCGCGACTCATCTTCCAACATCGTGGCCCTCACCCCCGATCAGCGCGAACAGCACGAAACCTGCGTGAACGACGTTCCGCCCTCGGCAGGGGACCCGTCGCCAAGCGGCAGCGGAGCAGGATTTGCCCCTGTCTTTCCGTGACCGTTCGACTACGCTGGCGAACATAGCAGACGTCAGCGAACACTAGGTAGCGAACGAACATGTCAGCGAACACTCGTGGCCTATGTGTTCGCTCTGACGCTCACAGCGGGAGTGGTGGCATGCGAGTCGAGGGAGCCGATGACTGACGGGAGCGCCTCAGCGCGCCGGCCGAGTACGTTCGCCGAGAAGCTCAACAGGCTCTTCGAGGTGATGCATCCGGTGGGCGCCGGCCCGTTCAGTACGAGGGAGATTGCTGCGCGAGTGAAGGAGCAGGGCGGGTCGATCTCGCCCGCATACCTCTCTGAGCTGCGCAATGGCATCAAAACCAGTCCAACGCTGGACCGAGTGATCCAGCTCGCACAGGCGTTCGGGGTTAGCGCGGGCTACTTCACCGACCCTGAGGTGGCTGCACGGGTCGACGCCGAACTCGACAAGATCGAGGCCCGACATCGCGACCGGCACCTGATCGAGCTGGCCGAGCGGACCGCTAGCCTCGACGACGGCGATCGTGCGGCGCTGGCTTCACTCGTTGAGGCGCACCTCCAGAAACGCCGACAGGCGCGCGGCGACGGCGCGAGCTCGTAGAACGGACCGTCGATGGCTCCGGAGCCAGGGGGACTGTCCGGTAGCATAGCGAACGATTAGCAAAGTTGTTCGCTGAAGCGAACGCGGACCCTGCCGGTACCGTCCTACTTCTCTGCCGGTACTTCGCGCTTCTGCCAGCGCGGCGGAGGTGAGCCACATGAGCGCTAACACTCGACTCAGGGAGAAGGTCTCGCGCCTGCTCCGAGAGAGGGCTCCCGGATGGACCTGGCGCGACCTCAACGCCGCTCTCCGCGCTGCAGGAGTCCGGCTGGGCTGGCTCGACGAGGCAATCGCTGGGCGTACTGAGACGCGCGATGGAGACGCGCTCGAAGCCCTCGCGGGCCTCTTTCGAGTCCCGGTCCAGTACCTCGACGATGACGACTTCGAGCTCCGCGTTCTGCGGTTCTGCGGCCCGTGCCGGGTTGGAGAGGTCGGGACGAGTGACCTCGAAGCGATCCTCGTGCCTTTGGCGCGCGCGGTCGCCCGCCACTCACAGTGAGGCCGAGTGGCGACTGGCAATCCGCCTCACCTGAACGACCTAGATCAACGGCAGACGCCGAGCGCGTCGAGTAGCGACTGATAATCCTTCTGGTGGTTTTGGCGCACCTCCGCCCTTCTGGCCGTCAGCGGCGATCAGAATAGTTCGCCGCGATTTGTACGTGCCCGCGCGAGAGGAAGACTTGAGAGCGTAATGAACAGACGATCGCTACATAGGCTCGCGCGCGCGACCGTGGCTGCGCTGGACTTGCGACCGCCGCTGGACATCGAGCTGTTAGCTGAGCGCTTCGGCGCGCACCGCGGAAAGGCGCTCGATCTGGTTCCAGCCGACCTGCCAGTCGATGCGGCGTTCGGAATCACCGGTGGTGACGAGTACTGCGACGTGATCATGTATCAGCAGCAGACAACACGGACGCATCAGGTGCACATCATCCTTCATGAGATGGCCCACCTTATATGCGGGCATCCGCGCCTAGCCGTAAACCACACGTTCAAGGCGCCATCCCGAGATGAATTCCACGAAGTCTCCGGAGATATGATCGATTTGATCTTCGGCCCTGTTCCGAAGAAGCCGGGAGCAGTGCGTTCGGGCACGCCTACCGTCTACGACGACCCGATCGAGTGGGAGGCCGAAACTATGGCAACTCTGCTGATGAGGTGGGTTGAACTCCCGAGGGAAACGTCCTGGGGGGCCACGAACAAGCGCCTGGAATCAGCGCTCGGAGACCCTGGAGTCTGGGCGTGAGGACGGCGCCTGCGATCCTCGTCGTAGGCGTTCTCGTCCTGGTCTGGCAGGGCTACCGGCTGCGCCACCGTGCCGCGAGCCTGGGATCATGGGCCATCACCATTGCTTTGTTTGCGGTCTGCGGTTCCGTGGCGTTGCGAATCCTTGCTGAGCCCGGAAAACTCCTCGCCACGCTCAACCCGGCAATTCGCATTCTGCTCGTCAACCTCGTCATCGTTGCGGCGACCCTGGCCTTGCATCTGTTCTGGCTCCACATGGCGCGCGAGGTCGTTGATAGCCACAAGGTTCGGATGGCCATCGGGACCGCTGCCGCGGTTGCTCTCCTGCTGACTGTCCTAGTGATTGGGATAGTCGCGTCCGGCTCTAACTTGAACTACGAGAGAACGAGCCTGCAGGGACTGCCTGCTGCGCTGTTCTATGTCAGCGCTGGTACCTATTTTAGTTGCATCCTGATCGGATGTAGCGTGTGGATGTTCAGGCAGTCTCGCAGAGCAGCGGGGCATATCCGGGTCGGGTTCGCACTGACCGGAATCGGCAACGCTTTGGGCGGCGCCTTTTGTGTAGTAAACGCTATCTTCGTCGTGATTGTCTACTTCGGTGGACCACACCTCAGAGTCCCGGCGATGGTGGCAACGGCCGTGAACTCGATCGCGGCGCCTTCCATCGTGCTCGGGTTCATGCTGCCGACCCTCGTCGGGCGGTTGAAAGCTTTCAGCTACTGGTGTTGGCAGCTCCGGTCCTACGTCGGGCTCCGGCCCCTGTGGGAGGCGGCAATGGCGCTGCACCCTGAGTTCAAGCTCAAGCCCAAGCCCTCCGGTCCACAAGGCGGAGGCCAGGCCACCGAATCCGAGACAGAGACCACGAGCCGACGGCTGCGAGGTGTCGATGTCGATTACCGCCTGCATCGACGACGGGCCGAGTGCTACGACGCCCTGACTAAGGTCCGCGATCATCTTCGCGGCGACGACACGACCAGTCCAGCGGCGCTTGCTCTCGTCGAGGTCCTCAAGCAGCACCCAGACCTCGGCCACCTGGCAGAGCAGGAACAAGTGTCGACCAGCGCAGCAGTCCGTAGAGACACAGACCGGCTCGTAGAGATCTCCAGGGCGCTCGGCCGAGTAGGGTCGGCACAGCGTCCACAATCTCGGGGGAGTGGAGCGACGCGATGACAGACATGCTGATTCTGGGCGGCCGGGTGTTGATTGGCCCGCCCGGCGCCTCGATCGAGGACGGTGCTGTCCTCATCCGTGGGGAGAAGATCGCTGCCGTGGGGCCGCGGGCGGCGGTCCTCGCGGCGGCGGGCGGCGCCGAGACGGTGATCGACTGCTCGGCTTCCACCCTGCTTCCCGGACTTATCGACGCCCACGCCCACCTCGTGCTCGACGGCGGTGCAGATCCTGTCAAGGCCCTGTCGGCTGTCCGAGGAAACCGCGCACAGCTGCTAGCCACAGCAGCAAAGCACGCGGAGGAGGCCCTGCTCGCCGGAGTGACAACCATGCGCGACGCCGGCGACGTGGAGGGTGTCGCCGTCGAGCTGCGTGACGAGATCCTCACCGGCGCACGCCGCGGACCCCGCCTTCTCGCTTGCGGCGCACCGGTGACCACGCAAGGCGGGGACGGGGCCTTCTTCGGCGGTGAAGCGACAGGAGAAGTTGGTGTCCGTAAGGCGGTCGAGGCTCGAGCGGGCCTCGGGGCCGACCACATCTCCCTGATTGCCAGCGGCGGTCACCTCAGCCCCGACAGCCCACCGACGTGGCAGGCCACATACAGCCAGGCAGAAATGGTCGCCGCCGTCGACGAAGCCCATCGCGCCGGCCTGCCGATAACGGCCCAGGCGCACGCATCCGACGCGATCGAGCGCGCGGTACTAGCAGGAGCCGACATCATCGGACACTGCAGCTGGGTAAGCGGCGAGCGGCAGGTGACGCGTAGCTCTGCTGTCGCTGCGAAGATGGCAGCCCTGGGCACCTCGGTGTGCATCGTCGGTTCTCGACGATGGCGCCTGGTTGTCGAGAACATGGGCGAGGCGCGCGCCCGTGAGGCCTTCTACGACCGCTTGCCCTGGCTCGACAGCCTGGGGGTCAGGCTGCTCATCGGGACCCGCGCCGGCACAGCGAACGCGCCCTTCGGGGACATCGTCAGCGCGCTGGAGATGTACGAATGGGCTGGTCTCCCTAGAGAGCGCATTCTCGAACTCGCCACGGTCGGGGCTGCGGCTGCACTCGGGCTCGCCGACATCACCGGCCGCCTTGAGCCAGGCCTGTGCGCGGACCTCATCGCGGTAGATGGTGATCCACGATTGGCCCTCGACTCATTGCGCACCCCACGCCTTGTCATTGCCCGCGGCGAGCTGTCTGCTCTCCAAACCGCCGGGTGACGAATACCAAGGCGAGCACGCCCTCGTCGGCTGGCGGACATGCACTCCGGCAAGGCCGCCAGTCGACGATAGCGATCGCGGTGACACCAGCGCGGTGCGCGAGGACCCCACCGCGGGCCTACCCGCCCACGCGCGAGCGCGGCTGTGGAGGGCGGTTCACCGGGTGCCTGCCTGGTCGGCGGCCTGGTAGAGCGCGGCCGCGAAGCCGCCGATCGGGATGCCGGACAGCCGCCCGCTGGTGCGGTCGACGTAGCTGGTGACCGCGGTGACGGTGCCGGCGCCGGTGGCCGGGTCGAACCGGGTCAGCCACGGCCCGCCGGAGGCGCCCGGGGTCATCGCGCACGGCATCTGCAGCGCACCCCACTGGTCGTGGTTGATCGTGACCGCGCTCGACGCGCAGCGACGCAGGCTCAGCCCGTCGAACGGGGCCTCGGCGGGATACCCGAGCACCGTCACCGGCGCGCCCGGGGTGGGCCGGGTGAACGTGATGGTCTGCGACCCGGCGACGGCGGCCACGGACCGCCCGTCGCGCGGGGCCAGGCGCAGGAACGCCACATCGAAGGTCGGGTCACCGGTCTGGGTCCAGCGCGGGTCGACCCAGGCCCGCTGCACCGGCCACCGCCCGTAGGGGGTGGTGTCGCCGGCGCGGCCGGGGATGAGCTGGCCGAGCGGGAGCCACCCGGGCGGGCCGGGCAGTTCCGCGGCCATCGGCCCGGCCGCGGGCCAGTACACGCAGTGGGCCGCGGTGACCGCGACGTTCCCGGTGCGCGAGCCCACGACGGTGGCCGTGCATGACGTCGTGGCCGACAGCAGCTGCCCCACCGACGCCGAGCGCGGCGCCCGGTACAGCGCGCCACGCGAGTCGTCCCCGCCCGCGCCCGCGGCCGCGGCGGCGTCGAGGGCCGGCCGGTGAGTGCTGTCCGCTGGGACCGTCCCGTCGCGCACGGGGCGGGCCTGCGGCGGCCCGTACCGGCCCGACGGCGAGGCCAGCGGCGCCACGACGCCGTCGGCGTGGGCAACTCGGACCGGACCGGCAGCATGGAGCTGAGTGGAGGGGGCAGCGGCGGCGACGAGGGCCGACCCGCCGACCGTGAAGGCGGTTAGGGCCGTTAGCGCGGCGCGGCGCGGGTCGAGCGCCGGCGGGGGCGAGACGCGGTCACTGATCCTCCGCCGAGGATCCCGGCCGCGACCCCGGGCCGCTCGATGTCCCCGGGCCGCTCGATGTCCCTGAGCCCAGGGCGGTGGTGACCTGGGGGAAGACGCCGGTGACGTTGCCGAGCAGGGTCACGCCGGGGTGCGCGGCGGGTGGGGTGTTGCCGTCGCCGAAGGTGTTGGCGCGCACGGTGATCGCGCTGAGGGAGTCGGTGTTGTAGGTGATCGCGCCGCGCTTGTTGCCGCCGAGCTTGTTGCTGGTGATCGTGACGTCGGAGAGCTGCCCGCTGGACTCGACCCAGAAGTCGATCCCGGCGCCGACGTTGTCGCGCACCACGTTGTCGCTGATCGTGATCCCGGACAGGCGGCGGGTGGTGGAGTAGTTCTCCACGGCCAGCCCGATGCCGGACTTGCTGGCTTCGGTGGCCCCCCACACCTGGTTGTGCGCGACGGTGAGGTCGTGGGCGGAGTCGAGGTAGATGTTGGGGCCGCGGTTGGCCCAGACCTGGTTGTCGTGGATGAGGCCGTCGGCGGCTTCGTACTTTGCGTCGATGCCTTCCTCGCCGTTGTCGTGCACGGCTGAGCCGACGATCTCGAAGGTCTTCGTGCCGACGATGGAGATGGCCTCGTTGCTGGCCGAGGTGCCGCGGGCGTTGTTGCCGTGCACGTTGGCGTCCTGGACGAGCACGTCCTGGCCGTTCGACAAGACGATGCCGCCGTCCTGGGAGTCGGCGACCTCGCAGCTCCGCACGACGATGTGGTCGATCTTGTCGCCGTAGATGCCGTGGCTGGCCGAGCCCTTGATGGTCAGCCCGACCAGCCGGACCCAGGAGCGCCCGTCGAGGGAGACCAGCCCGTTGCCCTCACCGCCGGTGATCACCACGCTCGCGCCGGGTGCGGCGGCGATGGTGAGCCACTTGCCCGGCGCGCCGTCGCGGGACACGGCAAAGCCGGGATAGGTACCCGCAGAGACCTGCACGGTGTCACCAGGCTGAGCCGCGGCGACCGCGGAGCTGATGTCGCGGTAGGTCCCGCCGGCGCCGACCGTCAGTGTGCGGCCGCCACCGGGAGCCCCGTCGTCGATGCCCTTCGTCGGCGCCGTCCCCGTGCTGGTCCCGGTGTCGCTGCCGGTGCCCGCGCCGCTGCTGCAGGTGGCGGGCGCGCTGAGCCCAGCCTTGACGAGCGCGTCGTGAATGGCCTTCGCGCGCGGGTCGGTGGCAGTGGCGGTGGCCGCGGCGAGGTCGGCAGCCGCCGCACGCCACCCACACGACGCCGCGGAGGTGTTGAGGATGGCCAACGGCGAGTTCTCGGTCGCGCCTGCGGGCCCGGCGCCGGTAACGAGCCCGAGCGCCACCAGGCTGGCGATCACCCCGGTGCGGGTGACGTGGCCTGACCGATCTGCCGTTTCCGCGCTGCTGCAGCCGCGGCGCACGCGCACTCGCATCACAGACCGAGGCCAAGCACGACGAGGTCGAGAAGGAGCAGCACGATCAGCGGGCCGACCATGGCCATGCTGAGTCCACTTGATCGGGATGGGGTCACTGCAGACCCAGCTTGCGAGAGCATGCGGGCCACGCCGAGTAGCCGCCGCGGTCGGCCTTGACCTTCTCCGCCACCGCGATCTGCTGCTCACGGGTGGCCTGGTCCGCGCTCGGCGCGTACTGGTCACCGCCGTAGGCCTTCCAGGTGGCGGCGTTATCTGTAGGTGGCGAGAGTTTCCGCAGGTCGTTCGGGTTTTGCCGCGTGGGGCAAGTCCGTTCTGTGCGGTGGTGGTGATCCGCGCGCTCCTTCCTCGGGCGACCCGAGGTCGTCGTGGAGTTCACCCATTGGGACGAGGTCTTCCCTATGCACGGATGGGACCTGTACGACGACGCTGCCGCTGTGGTCGGGACGGAGACTGCTACCGGTCTTATCACCGACACGCGTGACCTACTCCAGTACAGACAGCTCTTCGACCGGCTGGAAGCCTTGGCGTCTAAGGGCGACGCGCTGACGGCAGCGCTTGCCCGCCTGCGCTCCGACTACGCCAGCCTCGGCTGAGTAGCAACATGCAGTCCTGCAACGACGCTGCGAGGTCGGGCTACAAGGTCAGATCGGTGGCGGCACCGCCGGGCACCAGGTCACGCAGCAGCGCATGGAGCTGGTTGATCAGCCGGGTCCGGTGCGAGACCAGGTTGGCGCGACGCTCATCGAGCAGGGCCAGCGCGGTGCAGAGGTCCTTACCGGTGATGGGTCGGGCATCCCCGGCCAGCGCGGCCACGCTCGCCGCGGCGGCGGCGTCGATTCACACCGTTCTTGCGTCGTCCACCGCGGGACAGCTCCCGCACCCGGGCGGTGGCCGTGCACGGCACGTCCTCGACCTGTTCCTCGCGGGCGACCAGCCATTGCGCCAGGTGTCGGCCCAGGCCGCGGGCGTTCTCCACGGCCCATCGACGGGCCTCGAACCGGGTCGCCCATCGCAGCAGCTGTCGGTAGCCGGCCAACGTGGCGTCGACCTGCAGCGACGCCAGAACGCGGTGGGTGGCGGGGCCCAGCGCGCTCGCTGTATGAGTTCGTGTGTGGGGGGTCGATTCCGATGATGACCGTGACGTCCTCCGATCCAGCGCGACGGGCGGTGGGACCGCGGACGACATGCCGACTTCCAGCTCCGTCGACACGGGGAGCACACCTCTGTCGAGTCAGACCGCAGCCCCGTGGACGCGGGTCTTCTCCTCAAGTGAGGTAACAGATCCGGGGCCGCCCGGCCTCCGATCTGCTCAACCGCCGGAGGGCGACGACATCCGGCCAGTGCGCGGCATCGCCACGGCTTTCCCGCCCCTCCCGTTTAGCCGCTCGTTGCGCAGCTCCCCGCGGCGGACCTTGCCGGCGTCGCTCCGCAGTGGATGGTCGACGTATTCGACACTGCGGGGGACCTTGTAGGCGATGAGGCGCTCCCGGAGGAATGTCGCCAGATCCTCTGGGGGGACTTCCCGCGGATCGGCCTCCAAGACGGCGTGCACCACATTGCCGCGGTCGTCGTCTGGCAGCCCAATGACCGCCACCGACCGAACCGCCGGGTGCTCGAGGATCGCCGCTTCCACCTCCGCCGGATAGACGTTGACCCCGCCGCTCAGGACCATGTCCTGGAGCCTGTCCGCCATGTACAGGTAGCCGTCGTCGTCGAACCAACCGACGTCGCCGAGAGACTCCCAGCCGTCCTCGGTCGATCGTGCCTCGGCGCCGATGTAGCGGTACATCGGTGTCGCGCGTGCCGGGTCACCCCGCAGCCACACCTCGCCCCGCTCGCCCGTCCCGAGCGGTTCGCCCCGCTCGTTTCCGATCCGCATCTGACCGACGACCACCCGCCCGACCGATCCCGGACGCTCGAGCCATTCGGACCCGGTGATGAGAGTGAGCGCCTGCTGCTCGGCAGCCGAGTAGATCTCGACGATTCGCTCCGGCCCCAACCAGTCGATCCAGCGACGCTTCAGCCAGGCGGGGCAGGGCTCGGCCATGTGCCAAACCGACTCAAGGGACGATATGTCATACCGGAGCCGGGCCTCGTCGTCCAGGTTGATGATCCTCTTCATCATCGTCGGCACGGTGTAGAGCACGTCGGCGCCGAACTCCTCGACGGCCGCGAGTGTGCGCTCCGGTTCGAACCGCTCGAGGACGACGACGAGGCTGCCCGCGATCAACGCCTCGCACGCCCACAGCACAGGACCGTTGTGATGGAGCGGGCCGGGCACCACGACCACACCGCCATCACGGAAGCCACGGCCCCACATCCTCGGGACACGGGGATCGAAGAGTGCCGGGTCTCCCGAGACGATCAACTTGGGGCGCCCCGTCGAACCGCCCGAGGTCGCGATCTTCCATGCGGGCGAGACCACGTCTGGCAGCCCCGGCACAGGACTCCCGTCGAGGAGATCCCGGTGGTCGATCCCCACATGGGGACACCCCGCCACACCTGCCGGCCAACGGCTGATTACGGCCCGCGGCGCCGCCAGAGCGACGATCGCCTCCAGCTCGGTCCGGGGGAGCTGCTCGGAGACCGCCTGCGGGATCGCTCCCGCCTTCCAGCACGCCACGTACGCGACGAACCACTCGACACAGTTCGGCAAGGCCACCGTGACGACGTCACCGACCACGACCCCCTGCGCGAGGAGCCGGTGGGCGAGCCGGGTGCTGGCCTCGTCCAGCTGCGCCCGTGTGAGTGATTCTGGTCCGCAGACGACAGCGAGCCGATCTGGATCGGCGATGGCCAGGTCGGAGAGCCGCCGGGGGTACGACACAGTGCTCACGATCGGTTCTCACCTTCGGTTTGACGGACGGAGAGCCACGATGTCAGCGTGGCGAGGTCCGCAGCCAGCTGTTCGGGTCGGTCGTCCTTGACGTGCTCGATCAACGCGAAGCGGTCGCGGCCCCACAACCCGGGCTCCCGGGAATGCCGCAGGATCTCGCGCCAGAGGTACCGCCACGCGACGAGCGGGTAGCGGTCCTCGTAGCTGCGCCACGCGAACAGATGCAGGTGCGATACCCGAGCCGCTACCGACCGGTACTCGGCGACCAGGTCCGCCACCGACCCCGGCCCATCCGGCTGCCAGTAGACGAAGAAGCGCGGGTCGTCGATCTGCCGCAACAGCGCGGCGGCAGACTCCGCCGTCGCCGTGATGGTCTGGCGATGGTATTCGAGCGACGCCGTGAAACCCCGACCGGTGATCAGCGGAACGACCGCGCGGACGCCGTCCACGACCCGGCGGCGCTCGTCCGACGCCGCGTCCGGGGTGATCCCGAGCTCTCCCCAGATCCGGATGTTGCCGACGCCCAGCGCCTCGGCCACATCCAGGACGGGCCCCAGCTGGTGGAGAACATCGGCGGTGCCGGCCTGCAGGTACGTTCCGTAGGAGACGCACTCGATGCCCGCGTCGCGGCACCGCTCGGCGAGCCGTTCCGCACCGGCAGCGTCGCCCGGTGGGACGTGGACGTCGGCTCCCCACTCGATGCCCGCCGCACCGCTGCTCTCGGCGAGACGCACCACCTCGTCGCTGGACAGCTGCCGCAATGCGATTGAACAGACCCCCGGCCGGACCGCGACCGACTCCCGCATCCCGTCTGCCACGTCTTACCTAGCCTTCCCGGCGGATTGCGGTACGGCCGCTGCAACGTCAGGATCGATCGGCGGGTAGTGACAGGCGGTGAAGTGCCCGGAGGACACCTCCCTTACCTGTGGTTCCTCCTCGGAGCAGCGCGACTGGGCAGCGGGGCACCGGGTACGGAAACGACAGCCGCTCGGTGGCGCGATCGGTGAGGGCAGCTGACCCTCGACGAGCGGCACAGGCTGCCGTTCGTGGCCCGGGTCGGCGACCGGGATGGCCGAAAGCAGAGCCGAGGTGTAGTGGTGCGCCGGGCGGGCGTATACCGCCTCGGCCGGTCCGACCTCGCACACCTTGCCCAGGTACATCACCATGACCCGATCACTGATGTTCTTCACGACGGCCAGGTCGTGCGCAATGAACACCAGGGTAAGGCGATAGCGCGCCTTCATATCCTCGAGCAGATTCAGGATCTGCGCCTGCACCGAGACGTCGAGGGCCGAGACCGGCTCGTCGCAGATGACCAGCTTCGGGTCCAGTACGAGCGCGCGGGCGATCGAGATCCGTTGGCATTGCCCACCGGAGAACTGGTGCCGGCGACGTGACACCACGGAGTCGGGGTCGAGGCCCACTGCGGCCAGTACTTCCCAGACCTTCTCGGTCTGGCCGGCGGCGTTCCCGCGCCGCCAGATTCTCAGCGCCTCGACCACGATGTCCCCGATCCGGCGCCGGGGATTGAGCGACGACACCGGGTCCTGGAAGATCATTTGGAGGCGAGGCCGTACGCGGCGCAGGTCCTGGCCCCTTAACGACGTGAGCTCCTCCCCCTCGAAGACCACAGATCCCGAGGTCGGGCGGCGGAGCTGCATCACAGCCCACCCGGTGGTGGACTTGCCGCAGCCGGACTCGCCGACGATACCGAGGGTCTCGCCCTCCTGGACGTCGAAGCTGACGCCGGACACCGCGTGAACCGTTCGACCACCTGCCGAGGGGAACTCGACGACCAGGTCCTGCACCCTCAGGAGCGCGTCCTCACGCAGGTGCGCCGTACCGCTGCCGGCCATCAGGTCGTCGCCGACGGCATCGGAACGCGGCCCGAGACGGTGTCATGGGCGTTCCCGGGCGGCCCTGCTTGTTCCGCCTCGGCACCCAGCGGGAACCAGCAGCGATAGCGGTGGCCGGGGTCGACCCCTCCGACCAGCGGAGGTGCGTCCTGTCGGCACCGGTCCTGCGCCGACGGACAGCGTGGCGCGAAACGGCAGCCCGGCGGACGGTCGAGGAGGGCAGGAGGTCGACCGGCGATGGCCGCTAACCGCGTGTGGCTCGGGTCGTCGACCCGCGGAATCGATCGCAGCAGTGCGTCGGTATAGGGCATGCGGGGCGTTCGGAACACCGACCGTGCCGGACCCTGCTCCACGATCTGGCCAGCGTACATCACTGCGATGTCGTCGGCCCGACCTGCGACGACTCCGAGGTCGTGCGTCACCAGGATCATCGCCATGAACCGCTCCGACTGCTGCTGCTGGAGCAAATCGAGGATCTGACTCTGCACCGTGACGTCCAGTGCCGTCGTCGGCTCGTCGGCGATGAGGAGCCGCGGGCCGCAGGCGAGCGCGATCGCGATACCGATCCGCTGCCGCATGCCGCCCGACAGCTGGTGCGGGTACTCCCGTGCGCGACGCTCCGGCTCAGGGATCCGGACGGACCGCATGAGCTCGACAGCTGCGTCGTCGGCCGCGGATCTCGTCATCCGGCGATGCGCGCGCAAGACCTCGGTGATCTGGCGGCCCACCCGCACGACCGGGTTGAGCGACGTCATCGGGTCTTGGAACACCATCGACATCTCGGTGCCCCAGATTCTGCGCAGCTCCGACGGCTGCATCTGGTCCAGCCGTAGACCGCGGAACAGCACCTGGCCGCTGCACTCGATATTCGCACGGGGAAGCAGCCCCATGATCGAGCGAGCGAGCATCGTCTTGCCCGAGCCGGACTCTCCGACGATACCCAGCGTCCTGCCCTGTTCGAGCTGAAAGGAGACGTCGTCCACCGCCCAGGCTGTTCCTTCCGACGAGCGGAATCCGGTGCGGAGTCCGTCGACCTGCAGGAGAGGACCTGTATCCCCCGGCGCCGAATCGTCGGCGGCCGCGTCGTCGGTCAGCGACACAGGGTCGGCCGCGACTGGTGTGTTCCTCATGGCGCCCGCCGTCCCTATCCCGCGAGCCACATGCGGTCGAAGAGAGGGCAGGTGTCGGTCACCGGGGTGTAGCCCTGCACGTCGTCCTTCATGTTCAGCACCTGTATGTACTGCGCCCAAATGATGGCGGGCTGGTCCGCGATGATGACTTTCGCAACATCCTGGTAGATCGTGCGACGCTGATCCGGGTCCTGGGTGGATCGCCCAGCCGCCAGCAGCCTGTCGACCTCCGGGTTGCAGTACTTGATGTAGTTCCGCGCCGATCCGCACTGGTAGGTGTCGGACAGGCTGGGCTCGGGCGAGATGAACGGCCGGTAGAGACTGAACATCTGGTAGTCGCCGCCCGGCAGCCCCGCGACGTACGCCGTGCCGTCGAGGATCTGGATGTCGACCACCAGGTTGCGGTACCCGGCGAGCTGCGACTGCACGGCCTCAGCCGACTGCCTGTCCGGAGCATCGAAGGTGATGGTGAATGTGAGGGGTCCACCGTTCTTCGCCGCGTACTCGTCAAACATGCGCTGAGCCGCCTCCCGATCGAACTGCGGCCATGAGAGGGCGGGATCGAAGAGCTGCGACGACGTCGCGAAGAATGGTCCCGGTGCCAGGTCGGCGTTCTGGAAGCGGATGTCGTTGAGCGTCCGGTAGTCCAGCGCCGACGCCACCGCCTTGCGCGCGAGAACGTCGTTGAACGGCGCCTTCGCATTGTTCAGCGCCAGCAGCCGGCCTCCGCTCTGGTCGGTCAGCCGGGTGACGACGCCGGGAGTCTGCTTCGCCTGTGCCAGGTACTGGGGCGTGGACAGGTCCAGGTCGGCCTGTCCGGCAGCGAGTGTCTGGAACCGCTGCTGGGCGTCCGCGACCGTGCGGATCTCCACCTCGTCCAGGTACGGGTAGGGCGCATTCCAGTACGCGGGGTTGCGCTCCAACGTCATGGTGCCGTTCTTCACCCACTGCTTGAGCACGAAGGGACCGGCACCGACGGGCTGGTTTCCGAAGGCGGTGGCATCGGCCTGGATGGCTGTCGGAGACCCGATGAGGGTCAGCGGCGATCCGGCGACGAACGACGGGAAGGTGCTGTTGGGCTGCTTCAGGACGACGCTGACGGTAGTGGGGCCCGCGACGGTGATCGAGTCGATCTTGGATGCGGTGTCGAGGCTGCCTGCGGCGTTCTGCGGGTCACGGAGCCGGTCCCAGTTGAACTTGACCGCCTCGGCGTCGTACGCCGTACCGTCGGTGAACGTGATGCCGGGCTTGAGCGTGAGGGTCCACCTGATGTTGTCGCTCGACGTCAAGGACTCCGCTGTCTGCATGACGGCCTCACCCGTCTTACCGTCCGCGTACACGAGAGCGTCGAAGATCGGGAGGGCGCGCACGGCCTCGTAGTTCTGGCTGTTGATGACGGTGAGCCGCAGCGGGTCGAGGCTCTTGACGTCGAACGCCGTCAGGTACGAGACCGATCCTCCCCTCTGGGGCTCACCCCCCGCCTGTGTCGCACGGGAGTCGGAGGGTTCACCGCCGCCGCACCCCGCGAGCAGGAGTGCGACGACGAGCATCAGGACGGCGAACGTCCCGCGCATGCGTTGAGGAGAGAACATCGTCGGCCTTTCCGGGTGAATCGCTGCTGGGACGCGGCGAAGGTCAGGTGTCGGTGGGGCGCCCGAGCCCGAACCGGCCTTGAAAGTGGTCCCCGATGACGTTGAAGGCGAAGATCGTCGCGAGCAGGACGGCAGCAGGCAGGAAGACGAGCTGCGGGTCGGTGGCGAGGTAGCCCTGGCCGGATGCGATCGAGCCACCCCAGCTCGGGTTCGGCGGTGGCACACCGAGACCGAGGAAGCTCAGCGAGCCCTCGGTCACCATGAGCCAGGCGACGACGACGAACGCGTACGACCCGACGGGGAGCACCAGGTTCGGGAGGATCTCCCGGAAGAGGGTCCGCACACTGCGGGCACCGAGCACCTTCGAGGCGACCACGAACTCACGGTCGGCGTAGGAGAGGGTGATGGCGCGCGCCAACCGCGCAAACGGTGGCACGGAGATGATCGCCAGTCCCAGGCCCAGGGTCCACAGATCGGGTCCGAGGACCGCGGTCATCGCCAGCAGCAACACAAGCCCGGGAACGGCCAGGGCGGCATCGAGCACGAGGTCGATGACCTTCGCCGCACGGACGTAGAAACCTGCTATCAGGCCCAGAACACAGCCGGCGGTGATGCTGAGCAGCACCGCCCCGACGCTCACGGCCAGTGACACGCGGGCCCCGACCATCAGCCGCACGAGCTGGCTCCGCCCGAACTCGTCGGTACCCAGCAGGTACACGGCATCCGCACCGGGAGGCTGTCTCGGCGGTCCGACCGGGATGTCGTAGTGGGGCAGCGGGAGCCAGTCGACCACAACGGCGGCGAGGACGACGAGCGCCAGCCATGTCGCCGCGAGCACGACGGGGAGCCGCGCACCGCCCGCGCGACGGGCCTTCCCACGCCCCACCACCGTCGCCGCCCGGCTGATCCGTGCGGCGGAAGTCCAGACACTCATGCCGCTGCCCTGTTCCTGAGTCGGGGGTCGATGACGGTGTAGAGCACGTCGACCAGTGCGTTCACCAGGACGTAGCCCAGTGCCACGAAGACCACGACACCCTGGAGCAGGGTGAAGTCTCGCGACTGGATCGACGTGATGAGGAGGTTCCCGATGCCAGGTAGGGCGAAGAGGACCTCGACGATGATCGTGCCCCCGATCAGCCGCGCGAGGATCAGCCCGACGACGGTGAACAGCGGGATCAGCGACGGGCGCAGTGCGTGTCGGAGAAGCACGTAGGTGCGGGAGAGCCCCCGCGCGTGCGCGGCGAAGACGTAGTCCTCACTGAGGGTCGAGATCATGGCCGATCGGAGGACTCGGGCCACGACGCCGGTCTCGTAGATCGACAACGCGACGCCGGGCAGGAGCGCGGATCGGAGGTTGTCGGACAGACCTTCGCTGATCGGTACCCATCCCGTCACTGGAAGGAGATGGAGCCGGACGGCGAACACGTACGCCAGCAGCAGGCCGGTCAGGAACGCGGGAGGGGAGATCATCAGTGACGTCGCCAGGAGGCCTGCCCGGTCGACCCAGGTGTTCGCGCGGGAGGCCGTCCAGATCCCCAGCGGAACCCCGACCACCAGGGCGATGACGAGAGCGATGGCCGCGATCTCGAGTGTGACGGGCAGCCGCTCGAGGATCGTGTCGAGAACCGAGTCGTTCGTGATGACGGAGGTCCCGAGATCTCCCCGCACGAGGTCGGCCAGCGACTCCACGTAGCGGAGGAGGAGCGGATCGTCGAGGTTCCACTGCTGCCGGAGCTGATCCAACTGCTCGCTGGTGGCGCCCTCCCCGAGGACGACCGACGCGGGATCACCCGGGATCAGATCGACCATGATCATCGTCACGAAGCTGACGATGAAGACGACGCCGAGAAGATGGAGAGCTCGACTGGTGACGGCGCGCAGCATTCTCACCTCGTGACGGGCAACCGGAGCACAGCCCCGCACGAGGTCGCGACCGCTGAGTTCGGAGAGCACTCGCGACCCGGGGGGACGGGAAGAAGAGAGCGCTAGGCCCAGGCGCCGTAGCGGCGGAACGCGCTCGTGTAGTCGATGTCATGGTCGCGGTAGCGCTCCGCGACCTGGAGCTCGGAACTGTCGAGCGGGGTGCTCAGCTGTGCGGCCGTCGGCGCGCCGATCCGCTTCGCCACATCGACAAGCGTCTCCCGACTGAGCCGGAACAGACGCACCCCGTTCTCACCGGCCATGCCCCGGGCCACCCCGACGTCCAGGCCGGACAAGGCGTCACGGAGTGCGAGATGCGTGCGATTGGGCTCGGCCGGGTCCTCACTGAAGGCCCACGTACCTTCCCGGTGCGGGTAGTCGCGGCCCCACACGACGTTGTCCGCGTACCCCTCAACAAGGGCGTCCTCGGCCTCGAAGTGAGCCATGAAGCTCGCTCCGATGAACACGTTGCGCTTCATGTAAGCGCTGGGCAACTGCGGAACGGCGTCCCGCATCATCGGCGGCCCTGCCATCCACGCGGTGTCCATGTCGGCGATCGTCGGACCCCACCACTTCCCCGGCTGCTCGGTAAGCATCAGCCGCACGCCCGGATGACGCTCGAAGACCCCGCCGATGACCATGCGTTGCATACCCCGCCGCGACGGCCATCCGCACTGCTCGAGCTGAGCCAGGGCGAGAGAGTGCGGCAGGGACTCGGAAAAGCCGGGTACCGCCGCGCCCGCGTGGGTGTTCAGCACGATCCCCGACTCCTCGCACACGCGCCAGAACGGCGTCCACGCCGGCGAGTCGTACTGCGGACCGTCCGAGGGCGCCATGGCGGGGAAGTTCACCGTGCGGATCCCCACCCCGGCAAGCCACTCCAGCTCGGCGACCGCCGCCTCGATGTCCCACATCGGCAGATGACCCGCACCGATCAGGCGCTCGGGTGCCTGTGAACACGACTCCGCCAACCAGCGGTTGTAGAGCCGGATGCCTACCGCGTTCAGTTCGAACTCCCGCGCCGACCGGGCCGTCTGGGACGACTTCGCCACCCCGGACAATCCAACGAAGTGAAACGGGAACGGGTCGCGACTGAAGCTGCCGTGAAAGACGACCTCGGCCGCCACGCCGTCGGCGTCCATGTCGGCCAGTCTCACGGCCATGTCGTAGTGCCCGGCCGTCAGTCCGTTGAGCTCCTGGCGCCGCCGCCGACCCGGCGACTCACCCTGCATGCTCCCGTCGCCCTGGTTCGTGCGCATATATTCGGCGAGGTCGTCCTGGTACTCCGCCGGGCAGTAGTCGCGCAGATCCTCGAATCGAGGACTGACGTGGCTGTCGGATGAGACGATGATCGCGGCATCGTGCGCTTCCGGAGTAGGCGTCACCGCCGATTCGTCGAGCAGGCTCGTCATCGAACTCCCTCTCCCGTTTTCTCAGGCAAGCGGTTTCCAACACTGTGACAGCAGGTACGTGTGACGTCAAGCGCTCAGATTCAGCGAGCTTTCCGGGCAGGTCAGGCCTAAATAGGGGCTCTCAGCTGCTGATATGACGCGCGTTACGTCCTGGTGAGAGATGCTCTGGATCGCGCGGCCGAAACCTCTCGTCCGCGTGCTGATGCCGAGTCCTGGCGCGCGGAGCAGCAGGAAAGCGCTACACTGATGGCGATCGATGCGCCGGAGACCGCGCCAGTCATGCCGATCGGGGGAGGTGTCGATGACTGACCGGCTGGACGGATCGGTCCGGCTGGAGGACGTCGCGAAGCTCGCAGGGGTGTCCTTGGCGACGGCGTCGCGCGCCCTGAACGGCAGTACCCGCCGGGTGCGTGACGATCTTCGGGAGCGTGTACTCGACGCAGCGATTGCGTTGCAGTACACCGCGAACGCCCACGCGCAAGCCGTCGCCCGCGGTCGCAGCGACGTCGTCGGACTGTTGGTTCACGACATCGGCGACCCGTTTTTCTCCTCCATCGCGGCCGGGGTCATCCAGGCCGCCGACCGTGAGGGCCTCCTGGTGACGCTGGCCAGCACCGGCCGGGACCCAGCGCGCGAGCTCCAGTTCGTCCGGGCCCTACGCGGTCAGCGCGCGCGGGCGGTGATCATCGCCGGGAGCCGAGTCGATGAGCCGGCACAGATGGCCCAGCTCGCCCGCGAAGTGGCGAGTTACCGTGCCGGCGGGGGGCGCGTGGCCATGATCAGTCAGAACCGGCTCCCCGTCGACACCGTGATGCTGGAGAACCGCGCGAGCGGAAAGGCGCTGGCCAAAGCACTGGTCGGGCTGGGCCACCGCAGGTTCGCCGTGCTCGCCGGTCCTGCCGAGCTGTTCACCGCCCGGGACCGGCTCGACGGCTTCCGCCAAGGATTGACCGGGGCAGGAGTCTCGCTCCCCGCACGGCACATCATCCGCTCGGACTTCACGCGCGACGGCGGATACGAGGCGCTGCAACAGGTGCTCGACGCGGACCTGGATGTCACCTGCGTCGTGGCTGTCAACGACGTCATGGCGGTCGGGGCGATGGCGGCCCTGCGAGCCCGCGGGCTTCGATGCCCCGCAGACCTCGCCGTCGCCGGCTTCGACGACATCGTCACGCTGCGCGACGTCACACCCTCACTCACGACGGTGCGGTTCCCCCTCGAGGAGATGGGCAGCACCGCCCTGTCCCTGGTCGTCGGGGCCGAAGGCGTGAGACCCCGACTCCATGCTGTCGAGGGCCAGGTCATGATCCGGGAGAGCACCCCGTCGTTGGGCTAGCAGCCCGCGTCGTGGCCACCCGAAGCCGATCGTCTGTCGCGACTGTGAGTGCCTTCCAAAATGCGGGAAGCGCTTGCCTCCGACGCGGGGCCGCACCCGCTGAAGGCGGCGCCCCGCCCCACCCCGCCATTCCCCACGGGACGCCCCTTGTCGCCGCGACGACGCTGCTGCATCACCTACATCCTGAGCCCACCCGACCAGCGGCCCTTGGGTTGACATCGCTCTTCCTGTCTCGGCTGCTTCGGGCATCGCCTCCCCCGTCCCGCCCCTTCCGGCGCCCGGCACCCCCTCTGTCAACACCCAGTTTCCCAAGTGTGATTGAGGTTCTGCCGCGTATCACCTACGGTTGGCGGAGAGCGCTTTCCTAACCAGGACGGGATTCCACATGACTCAACGGTCCTTGGGCGTCGTCATGAACGGCGTGACCGGACGGATGGGACTCCGCCAGCACCTCACGCGGTCGGTGCTGGCGATCCGCGACCAGGGTGGCGTCGAGCTGTCCGACGGCAGCCGCATCATGCTGGAGCCGCTCCTCGTCGGCCGCAACAAGACGAGGGTCGCTGAGATCGCGGCGGCCTACGGCCTCAGCCGGTGGACGACCGACCTCGACGGCGCGCTCGCCGACGACACCTACCCGATCTACTTCGACGCGCAGCTGACCAGCGTGCGCGAGGAGTCCCTCACTAAGGCCATCGCCGCCGGACGTCACATCTACACCGAAAAGCCGACCTCCGACTCGCTCGAGGGTGCCCTGCGCCTCGCGCACCTGGCTCAGGACGCCGGCGTGAAGAACGGCGTCGTGCACGACAAGCTGTACCTGCCGGGCCTTCTGAAGCTCAGGCGGCTCGTCGAGAGCGACTTCTTCGGCAGGATCCTCTCGGTCCGCGGAGAGTTCGGCTACTGGGTGTTCGACGGGCGCGGTCAGGCCGCGCAGCGCCCGAGCTGGAACTACCGCAGCAAGGACGGTGGCGGGATCGTCTCGGACATGTTCTGCCACTGGAACTACGTGCTAGAGAATCTCTTCGGCCGTGTCGAGGCGGTGACGGCTAAAACAGCGACACACATCCCCGAGCGCTGGGACGAGAACGGCGAGCGCTACGACGCCACAGCCGACGACGCGGCGTACGCCATCTTCGAACTCGCCGGCGGGGTCGTCGCGCAGCTCAACTCGTCGTGGTGCGTTCGCGTGCACCGTGACGAGCTCGTCGAGTTCCAGGTCGACGGCACGCTGGGGAGCGCGGTCGCGGGGCTGCACCGCTGCGTCGCACAGTCCCACGCCCACACCCCGCGGCCCGTATGGAATCCGGACCTGGTCGAGACACAGCGCTACCGGGATCAGTGGCAGGAGGTGCCGGCGAACGCTGTCATGGACAACGGCTTCAAGGCACAGTGGGAGCAGTTCGTCCGCCACGTCGTGGAGGACGCACCCAACCCGTACGACCTGTTCGCCGGCGCGCGTGGCGTCCAGCTCGCCGAGGCCGGCCTGGAATCCTCGGCATCCGGCTGCCGGGTCGAGCTGAAGCAGCTCGTCTGATGGACACGGTCATGCTTCCCCGCTGCGACGGAACCGTCGTGGAGCACGTGCTCCACGACCCGGTCCCCTGGGCGCGGCCGAGTACGCCGCTGCAGAGCCGCATTGCGTTCGCGGCCGCGCACGTCGTTGCGGATCCCTTGCGCGACAACGGACCGGGCAGACCGGTCTGCCTCGACTGGGACAGCACGCTGGCATTCCGGAGGCACCTGTGGTCCTACGGACTCGGTGTCGCGGAGGCGATGGACACCGCGCAGCGCGGCATGGGCCTCGACTGGCACACGGCGCAGGAGCTCATCACACGCAGCGCCGCGGAGGCGCGTTCGGTCGGCGGCCGGATAGCCGCCGGTGCCGGCACCGACCATCTGTCGTCCCCGCCGTCCGGCCTCAGCGAGGTCACCGCAGGCTACGAGCAGCAGCTGAAGGTCGTCCAGGAGGCCGGCGCCCAGGTGATCCTCATGGCCAGCAGGCAGCTGGCGGCCCTTGCGACCACCCCTGAGCACTATCGGGCCGTCTACGACCGCGTTCTGTCCCGGGTGGACGGGCCGGTGATCCTGCACTGGCTTGGGCAGGCGTTCGACCCCCGGCTCGAGGGCTACTGGGGCTCGTCGGACATCGGCGTCGCCACCGATGTCGTGCTCGACCTGATCCGCGACCACAAGGCGCAGGTGGACGGCATCAAGGTGTCGCTGCTGGACGCCGAGCACGAGGTACGCCTGCGGGCGGCGCTGCCGGAGGGGGTGCGCCTCTACACCGGCGACGACTTTCACTATCCCGAGCTGATCTGGGGAGACGGGTCTCACGCCAGCGACGCGCTCCTCGGCATCTTTGCGGCCATCGCGCCCGCGGCCTCCGCGGCGCTCCAGGCGCTCGACGCAGCCGATGACGCGGCGTACGACGCGGCGTTCGGACCGACTCTGGCCCTGGCCCGGCACGTCTTCGGCGTGCCCACCTTCCACTACAAGACCGGGATCGCCTTCCTCGCGTGGCTCTCGGGCCACCAGCCGGGATTCACCATGGTCGCTGGCCTGCAGAGCGCCCGCAGCGTGCTGCACCTGGTCGAGGTGTTCCGGCTCGCCGACGAAGCCGGACTGCTGCCCGACCCGTCGCTCGCGGCGGGCCGGCTGCGCTGCTGGCTTGAGGTGAACGGGGTGCACACATGACCGGCGGCCGGGGATCCGGGCTGGCTCGCCTGTCGCTCAACCAGAAGACGACAAACCGGTGGTCCGTGGCCGAGGCGGTGCAGGGCTGCGTGCGCGCGGGACTCCCGGCCATCGGGTTGTGGCGCGAGCCCGTCCACGAGATCGGGGTGCTGGCGGCGGTCCAGCTGGTCACCGACGCCGGGCTGCGTGTCTCCTCGCTGTGCCGCGGCGGGTTCCTCACCGACCCCACGGCCACCGGCCGGCAGGCGGCGCTGGACGACAACCGCCGCGCGATCGACGAGGCCGCGGCGCTGGGCACCGACTGCCTGGTGATGGTGGTCGGCGGGCTGCCCACGGGTTCGCGCGATCTCCCGGGGGCGCGTCACTCGGTCGTCGACGGTATCGCTGCTCTCGTGCCCTACGCCCGGGAGCGCCGGGTGCGCCTGGCGCTCGAGCCGATGCATCCGATCTTCTGTGCGGACCGCGGGGTGCTCTCTACGCTCTCCCAGGCACTCGACATCGCCGAGTGCTTCGCCGCCGACGAGGTCGGGGTCGTCGTCGACACCTTCCACGTGTGGTGGGACCCCGAGGTCATGACGCAGATCGCGCGGGCGACCGGGCGCATCGCGAGCTTTCAGGTGTGCGACTGGATCACACCCTTGCCCCCCGACGCCCTGCTCTCCCGGGGAATCATGGGCGATGGGCACATCGACTTCCGCGGACTGCGTCGGGCCGTCGAGGCGGCAAACTACCTCGGCGATGTCGAGGTCGAGATCTTCAACGCCGACGTCTGGGACGCCGATCCCGACGAGGTGGTCGCGACCGTGACGCAGCGCTACCTCGACGTCGTCCTGGACGGCTGACATGCGCATCGTCATCGCGCCCGACTCCTTTAAGGGCTCCGTCTCGGCGAGCGCTGTCGCCGCGGCAGTGGGCCACGGGTGGAGGGAGGTGCGGTCCGGTGACGAGATCGTCCACATCCCGCTCGCGGACGGGGGCGAGGGCACCCTCGACACGATCGCGTCGAACGACCGCGGTGCGCTCCGTCGCACGCGGACGGTGACCGGGCCCGACGGACGGCCCGTCGACGCCGGGTGGCTCGAGCTCGACGACGGCACCGCCGTCGTCGAGCTCGCCACGGCCTGCGGCCTGCCCCTGATGGGACGGCTCGACCCGCTCGGAGCCGACACCACCGGCCTCGGCGAGCTCCTCTATGCGGCCACCGACGCAGGTGCGTGCCGGTTGATCGTCGCGCTGGGCGGATCCGCCTCCACCGACGGTGGTACTGGAGCACTCACCGCCCTGGGCGCCCGCTTCCTCGACGCCCACGGCGATCCTCTGCCTCCCGGCGGAGGTGCGCTCGCGGCCCTCGCCGACGTGGATCTGTCAGGCCTGCGACCGGCGCCCGCCGGTGGCGTTCTCTGCCTCGTGGACGTCACCGCTCCGCTGTTGGGGCCGTTCGGGGCAGCCGCCGTGTTCGGACCGCAGAAGGGTGCGACACCGGACGACATCACCACGTTGGAGCAGGGGCTGGGCCGGCTCGCCGCCTTCTTCAGGGGTGCGCCGGCCGCGCCCGGCAGCGGCGCCGCGGGCGGGACGGCCTACGGCCTGGCCAGTGCCTGGGACGCCCGGCTGTCGGGAGGCGCAACCACGATCGCCGAGTTCGCCGGGCTTCGGCGGGCCCTGGAGGGTGCCGATCTCGTCGTCACCGGAGAGGGGCGACTTGACACCCAGTCTTTGATGGGAAAGGTCGTCGGCCACGTCCTCGACACCGCGACGGGTCTCGGCGTCGCCGCCGCACTCGTGGTCGGGCAGGTCGCCGTGCCACCCCCGCCCGGTGTGCGCAGGTGCGTGGAACTAGCCCAACTCGCGGGCACCGCGGCGGCTGCACAGGACGAACCTGTCCGCTGGCTCACGGCGGCAGGACGACAGCTCGCCGCCTCGGTACCCATGGGCAAGGGGTAGCCGTGTCGGGCCTGCTCGTTACGCTGACGCTGAGCTTCGGGGTCGCCTTCGTCGCAGAGCTGGGAGACAAGTCCCAACTCATGGCGATGATGCTCGCTACTCGTGATCGAGCTCGGACAGTGCTCCGGCGTCACGCTCGCGACAACCGCCGTCCAAACCGTGTCCGTCACGATCGGCTACGGCCTGGGATCCGTACTCCCGATGGGATCGATCTCCGTCGCGGCCGCGGCGCTGTTCCTCGGCTTGGGCATGTGGATGTCGGGAACATGTCGCACGTTGCTGCTCCGACGGGCGTCACTACCGTCGCCGAAGTCGCTGACCAACGCCGTCTTCGTCGCGTTCTTCGTCGCAGAACTCGGTGACCGAACGATGATCGCGACGATCACCCTGACGGCGCAGTACGACTGGCTCGGGGTCTGGCCGGACTCGACGCTCGGGATGGTCACCGCCGACGCCCTGGCGATCGCGGTAAGCCGCCGGCTGGGTCGAAGGCTTCCGCAACGGATGGTCATCGCAGCCGCCGGAATCCTCTTCGGCGGCTTCGGGGTGTGGCTGGCACTGGACGCCAGCGGTCAGCTCGGCGCGACCCATCCGTTGGTAGGCGCCATCGCGCTCCTCGCTCTCGGGGCCGTCGCGGTAGGTGTTGCGAGCATCGCGATCGTCGTCACAGCCCGGATGCGCTCACCGCATCCGGCCGAGGCGCGCCCGGGTCCGTCACCGGACAACGAGTGGCCGGTAGGCACTCCCGTACCTCGCCTCCACGCCCTGTGAATTCGCCAACGGCGTGCGACCAACTCTGTCAACAGACGAGGGGAACACTGAACGATGAATGGTGCCGAGATCGCTGGGCTGGTCCTGAGGGCCAGCGTCGGCTCGACGATGGTGGCTCATGGGATCAGGCACGGCCGGAGCCTCGAGGGCACAACGCGGTGGTTCGGCTCGATCGGATTCGCACAGCCGAGACTGCAGGCCGTGGCGTCGGCAGCCGTCGAGGTCGGCGCCGGGAGCCTGCTGCTCGTCGGAGCGGCGACTCCGGTGGCGGCGGCCGCAGTGGTCGGCACCATGGCCGTCGCCATGCGGTCGGTCCATGCCGAGAACGGGTTCTTCATCACCGCAGAGGGCTACGAGTACGTGCTGACTCTCGCCGCCGCGTCCACCGCGGTGAGCGCCCTCGGCGCCGGAACCGCCAGCGTGGACCGCTGGTGGGGCCACGGGAGCAGCTCCTCCGGACTGCGGCGGGCGGTCTTCACCGTGGGGCTGGGGCTCGGCGCGGCCGCCGTACAGCTACGGCTCTTCTGGCGACGTCCTTCGCGTCCCGCGGTCGCCAAGCAGCGCGCGACCACTGAGACACACGTCGAACCACTCATGCCGACACCCGGAGTCTGCGGGTGACGACTGGCATCATCCCAGCCCGGCCGGACCACGGGCCGCCCTGCTCCCCCTGACCGAGGACTGACACCGATGGACACCTCGAAGATCGAGAGCGCGATACGAGCGCTGGCCGACGACGCCGAACTGCTTCGCCGGTTCCAGGACGATCCGCGCGCGATAGCATCCCAGATCGGGCTCGACGTCGAGTGGGCCGAGACGATCGCGCTCGGCGACCGGTACCGTCTTCAGGCCGCCGGCGTGGGCGCCGCGATGAGTCTGCGGGTCGCACAGTGGTTCATCGACCGCCTGAACGACTCGGCTCTCACTCGACGCACCCGACAGGAACTCAGCCAGTCACCAGCGCGCCTGCCGGTCCCCGCCGAGGTCGTCTTCGCCGGAGGGTGCTCGCACGTACCCGCGCCACCGACGTCTCTCGGTTCGGCCGGCTCGGAGGCCATCAGGCGGCGAAGGGCCGCATACGACCGGCTGGCAGCGGACATCCGCGCAGCCGATCCAGAAGTCATGATCGTCGTCGCAGAGTCTCGGGCACCCGGCTTCATCACCGGTGCATTCGTCATCGGAACGGGTTCGACGATCGGCGCGTCGACCACAACGTCTGATCCAGCACTGGCACTGTGCGGGGATCCCACCTACGCACGCGCCCTGGTCGACGCCGTTCGGGCCGAGGGACTGGAGGTCGAGGAGTCCAACCGCGTCGGGCTGGACAAGGACCTCCTCAGTCCTCTGCACATCCTGCTGCCCGAACCGGAGCTACCTGTTATCCCGATCATCACCCAGCCTGAACGGGGCTTCTCGCCGTTCGGCGCCCGGGCGTTCGGCGAGGTCCTCCGGATCGTCGTCGAGATGGCAGGACGACGCGTCGCGATCCTGGCGACGGGCGGCCCGTCGCGCAGATCCGACCGCGCCAGTTTTGGACAGCTCGCCCCTGAGTTCGACAGGTTCGTCCTGGACATGCTGAGGACCGGGAGAGGCGTCGAGCTCGGCGACCTCGAGCCGTACGCGCTGCTAGCCAACGGACGTCATGAATTCCAGAACTGGTTGGTGATGCTGGGACTCGTCGGGCCAGGAGTTGCGGCCGAGATCTACGCCTACGAGCCGGCCGGACGCGGTGACGACGAAGGCGGGTGGACCGTCGTGAACATGATCCTTCCGCCGAAGAAGTGACAAGGGCAAAGGAGTGACGGGGCGGCCACGAAGGCCGGAGCCCTCGGGAGCCGGATGCTCACCAGTCGACATCGATGTATTGCGTCTTGAGGTATTCGGAGATCCCTCGTACTCGCCCTCACGTCCGAGCCCGACTGCCTCATGCCGCGGAACGGGGCTGCCGGGTCGGACACCAGCAACTGTCTGGCCGACATCATGACTGGTGCGGGCCGAGCCGGGCGTGTTCGGGCTGGTGGCCTCGGACCCGACGGTGTCGCGCACGATCGATTGGCTCGCCGCCGACGCGGATCGGCCTTGGACAAGGCGGAGTCGAGACCAGTAGCCCGCATGGTCTCGGTCAGCACCACCGCCCCGGCGTGCGACACGACCTACGTTCCGGCCCCAATCGGCATCGGGACGCGGGTAGAACCCACTACTGTTGCTCACCTGGAGGGGTGCTGCTGATCGCGGCGGATATGGACCTTCGACAAGTCGCATCCTCGCTGCTCAGGAGCACCCTGCAGCCGCTCGACACACCCTCCGCCGAAATCACCCGTGAAAGCCCCGGGTTAGTCGGCAAGCTCAGGGCGAGACGAGCTCGGGCTGGCCTGCGGGCGAGCCGGCGTGGATCCACCGGCCGAGCCGGTCGCGGGAGAACAGCTCGTCGACGACCATGAACCCGGCGCCCCGAAGGCCCGCCCGGTCGTTCAGCGGCGATCGCGCGATGCGGAGGTCTCTGGTGGCCAGGGGCAGGGACCGGCCGTAGACCGCCTGGCGGATGGCGGCGATTAGCAGGTCGCCCGAGTCCGCGACGCCACCCCCGACGAGGACGAGCGAGGGATTATAGAAGTTGACCAGAGTGGCCAGCACCTCGCCAATCCGGCGCCCGGCCCCGGCCAGGAGCTCCACCGACTGCGGGTCGCCGAAATCAGCGCCGCGGGACAGGTCACGAGCCGTTAGCTCGCCGGACCCGGCCAGCTGATCGGCCAACCAGGCGCTGCGACCCTCCTGGGCAGCGGTCGCGGCGTCGCGGGCCAGCGCGCTCCCGCCGGCGAGCGCCTCCAGGCAGCCGGTATTCCCGCACCGGCACACAGTGGTCGTGTCATCGCTGACGGCGATGTGGCCGATGTCGCCGGCGCAGCCCTCCGCGCCGCGGTGCAGCCTGCCCGCGGAGATCAGGCCTGCCCCGATCCCGGTGCCGACCTTCACGAAGATCTGGTTGGCCACGCCGCGCCCGAGCCCGGCCCGGTACTCGCCCAGCGCCATCAGGTTGACCTCGTTGTCCACCCACACCGGACTGGCGTAGCGGCCGGACAGCCGGTCCCGGATCGGATAGGCGTCCCAGCCCGGCATGATCGGCGGGGCGACCGGCCGCCCGGAGGCGAACTCGACGGGACCGGGCACCCCGATCCCGATACCCCAGACCGGGCCGCTCTGGAGCCGGTCGAACAGCACCTCGAGCCTGCCGATTGTTGCGTCCGGGCCCCGTGCGACGTCCCACGGCTCTTCGTAGTGTTGGAGGAGCCTGCCCGCCAGGTCAGTCAGTCCGGCGCCGATGCTGGTGGCACCCAGCTCCGCAACGAGGACGGTGCCGAGCTCGGCGCGGAATTGCAGCTCGCGTGGCGCCCGGCCGCCGGTGGACGGCCCCAGGTTGCTGTCGCTCAACAGGCCGCTGCTGATGAGCTGGCCGACCCGCTGAGCAATGACCGTGCGGCCGAGGCCGGTTGCGCGGCTGAGCTCCGGTCGCGTGCGGAACTCACCCGCCCTGACGTGATCGAGGACAGTTACGAGCGTGTCGATCTGGTCGAACGCGACGCCCGTGTCACCGGTGGCGGTGCTCATGGGGTACCTCGGTCCTCCTGCAGGCGGGCGGTCGTACTCTACGACATCGAGCGATCACTCAGGCCTCATCGAGCCACAGCGCGGCCACCGGGCAGCTGGCCACGGCCTCGGCGACGTAGACCCGCTGGTCGTCGAGGACGTTGACCCGCAGCACCCGCACCACCCCGTCGTCGTCAAGGCCAAAGACGTCGGGAGCCGCGGCGAGGCAGTTGGCGTGGCCCTCGCACCGCTCGGCATCGGCCCGTACGGACGAGGTCATAGCTTCCCCTGTCCGCCGGGTACGGTGTCGCGACCGAGCACGACCTGCCCGTCCTCGACCGCGACGGGGTAGGTCCGCAGGCGCAGGCGGGCCGGATCGGCAGGGCAGCGTCCGGACTCGACGTCGAACTCGTAGCCGTGCCACGGGCAGCGCAGGACCTCGCGGTCGGCGGCGGGCTCGTACTGGCCGACCGCCGAGCCGTCGACCATGGGTCCGAGCGTTCCCTTGGAAAGTGGTGCCCCCTGGTGGAGACACGCGTTGCGTAACGCGTGATACCGGCCGTGCCGGTCCCGCAGCACGACGACGCTCATCGCTCCGTATTGCACAGCGCGCATCTCACCGGGGGCCAGCTCGTCGGCGCCGAACACGACCTGTCTCACGGGAGCAACCTCGGCCCGAACGCCGCAACGGCGTTGCCGCTGAGGATCTTCTGCTGTAGCCCGTCCGGCAGGCCGGCGGGCAGGGCTCGGCTCGGGGAGTCGGAGTCCCAGTGCGGGTAGTCGGTGGAGAACACGAGCATGTCCTCGGTCTCCATCTGGTCGAGCAGGCCGAGGAACTGACGCTTGGACAGGGTCTCGGCCGGCTGGGTGGACACGCGCACCTGGGCGCGCAGTATGTCGCTGGGCTTGCGCTTGACCCAGGGAATTTCCACGCGCAACGAGCGGAAGTGCTCGTCCATCCGCCACATGAAGTGCGGGATCCAGGTGAAGCCGGACTCCAGCACGACGACCTTGAGCTCGGGGAAGCGGTCGAAGACGCCGTTGCAGATCATGCTTGCCAGCTGGCACATCATGGTCTGGGGGATAGCGGTTGCGTGCCACTCGATCTGGTAACGCGGATAGCCCAGCGCGCTGCGGGTGTGGCCGCAGTGGTGCAGCGTGACGGCGAGGTCATTGCGTACCGCCGCCTCGAAGATGGGCAGGTAGTACGGATCGCCGTACTCCCGGTCGTTGATCGCGGGCAGGAAGGCCTGGACGATCTGCGGGTGCTGGCCCAACCGGTCAATCTCGCGCGCCGCGATCTGCGGATCGTGCGAAGCGACGTGGATCGCCCCGCGCAGGCGCGGCTCAGGATCAAGCCACACGGCGATCTGCCAGTCGTTGTACGCGGCGGCGAGGTCGGCGGCGAACTCATGCCAGCCCTGCATCGTCGACGGCCGGAAGTCGCCGTTGAGGATTCCCACGGTGATCTGCTCGCCCTCGAAGAGGTGCTTGCGCATAAGGTTGAGGTCGGAGCCCCGCATGGACTTGTCTTCGAGCATCCAGTCGATGCGGGTGCCGTCCTCGCCGCTGAGCACCACGTAGGGTAGCGGGTTGGCCGGACCCTGCCATCCGTACTGCGTGATGTGGTTGTGCCACTTCGGGTCCAGGTGCGGCAGCAGGTCCCGGATCGACTTCAGGCCCTCGTGAACGTCGGCGTCGACGATGGTCGGCCCGCCGACTACGGATCCTGACTGGCTCATGAGCTCGCTCTCCTCGGTACGGTCGGTCGGTGCGTTCTCATCGTGCGCCCTCGGCCTCCCCGGTGGAGGGCGCCCCGTGCGGCCCGCCCTCCACCGGGGCGAGCGCTGCGATGTCGGTCTGGTAGGTCTCCCTGGCGACGTACATCGAGATGACGCTGATCATTGCCATCAGGCTGATGTAGACGGCGACGGGCCATAGCGAACCGCCGGACCAGGCGACGAGTGCGGTGGCGATGATCGGTGCGAGCCCGCTGGTGAGCACCGGCCCGATGTGCGTCCCGAGGGACGCACCGGTGTAGCGGACGGCGGGGCTGAACAACTCGCAGAACAACGCGCCCTGGACCCCGTAGGTCGCGCCCACACCGACGGCGTACCCGACGATGATCGCGATCCACAGCGCCCAGAGCGATCCGCTCTCGAGCAGCCAGGTGAAGGGAAAGGCGAACAGCAGCAGGAAGATCGCACCGCCCAGGTAGACGGGACGGCGTCCAATGCGGTCGGACAAGGAGCCGAACAGCACGTAGGTGATCATGGCGAAAATTGCGGCAACCATCGTGGCCAGCAGGACCTGGGTGTGTTGCAGGCCGCGCTCGGCAGTGGAGTAGGCGAGCACGAAGGTCAGCAGGATGTAGGAGAACACGCTCTCGCTGGCCCGGATTCCGATGGTGAGCAGCACGCTGCGCCAATGGACGCGGAACACCTCGACGATCGGGAGCTTCACCTGGGCGCGTTCCTTCTGCACCTTCTCGAAGACCGGCGACTCCGTTACCTGGGTCCGTATGTAGGTCCCGATCGCGAGCAGAACGATGCTGACGAGGAATGGGATCCGCCATCCCCACGAGAGGAACTGCTCCTCGGGGAGCGTCGCGCTGAGCGCCGAGACGCCAGTGGCCAGCACAAGGCCCAGCGACACCCCGACGAGCGGGAGACTGCCCCAGAACCCGCGCCGGTCCGGCGGCGCGGACTCGACCACCATCAGCACTGCGCCGCCCCATTCGCCGCCGGCACCGAGCCCCTGAACGATACGCAGGAACACCAGGAGGATCGGGGCCCAGGCCCCGATCGCGTCGTAGGTCGGGAGTAGCCCGATGAGGAACGTGGCCGCGCCCATCAGGACGACGGTCACCACGAGCATCGCCTTGCGGCCGATCCGGTCGCCGAAGTGACCGAACGCGATCGCGCCGAGCGGGCGGGCCACGAAGCCCACCCCGAACGTTGCGAATGCCGCGATCGTCCCAGCCAGCGGATCGAACGTCGGGAAGAAGAGCTTGTTGAACACGAGCGCCGCAGCGGTGCCGAAGATGAAGTAGTCGTACCACTCGGCCATCGTTCCGACGCCGCTCGCGAAGGCGACGCGGGACAGTGGTGTTCTCTGGGAAGTGACCTGCGGGGGCTCGTGCATCGTTGCACCTCGGTTTCGTCGGCCGCCGTCGCGCGCTCGGCGAGCGCGGGGGAGCACACGCTGCGGTCAGCCGCAGCGCGGCAGCGGAATCACGGAGCCGACGGGTCGTTCGGGGCCGACACCGGGTTCGGTGGACGGCGGCCGGTCGAGGCGGACCGGAGGAGCGGATCGTCGCTCCGCCCGGGCCGAGCCCACTTTGGCTCATTGACACCGCACTTTGCCGTGCAATGTGCAGATGTTAGGGCTGAGCATGCCGACCGTCAATGGCATTCGCCATAGATCGACCCCGGTCCTCTCGTGGATCCGGTGGTGTCACGCGCAGTGGTCGGGCCCGAAGCGTTACTCGCTTCCGCTTGCGACGCGTTGACTTTTGTGTGTTATCGACCATACGGTCAGCTGCGGCTGGCTTCGCCCGCCTGGCGGAGCCGCGCCAGATAGCTGCGGCAGCGCCGTACCACCTGACCCTTCGTACCTGGAGCTGCCCGGCATGAGTGACGAACTGCGTGCGGGAATCATCGGCGCCGGATTCATCGGCATGGTCCACGCACACGCGGTCCGCGCCGCCGGCGGGATCGTCCGGCGGGCAGCCGCGTCCACTCCTGAGCGCTCGCTCGACGCCGCGGGCCGGCTCGGCGCCGAGGGGGCGGCGGCGACCGCCGAGGAACTAATCGACGCCGAGGACGTCGACGTTGTGCACATCTGCGCCCCCAACTCCCGGCACGCTGAGCTCGCCCTGCGGGCGATCGCGGCCGGCAAGCACCTGATCTGTGAGAAGCCGCTCGCCGTGCACCTGGAGGGCGCCCGCAGGCTGGCCGAGGCCGCAGCGAGGGCCGACGTCGTCGCGACCGTGCCTTTCGTCTACCGCTTCTACCCCACGGTGCGCGAGGCGCGGGTGCGCCTCGCAGCGGGCGAGGGCGGGCCGCTGCGACTCGTGCACGGGTCCTACCTGCAGGACTGGCAGGCGGCCGGGGCGCCGGCGGGATGGCGGGGAGAGCCGGGGGAGGGTGGGGAGATACGGGCCTTCATCGACATCGGGGTGCACTGGTGCGATCTCGTCGAGTTCGTGAGTGGGCAGCGAATCGCCCGGCTGGTCGCCGACATCACCGACGGGGGGCGGCAGAGCTCGGTGCAGTTCCGTACCGACGGGGGTGCGGCCGGGTCGGTCGTGGTCAGCCAGGTCTCGCCAGGACGGAAGAACCGCTTGGCGTTCTCGCTGGAGACCCACGAACTGTCGTACTCGTTCAACCAGGAGGAACCGGAGACACTGACCATCGGCGGGGTGGATGAGACCCGGCACCTGCAGCGGGGCGCGGGAGCGGCGGGGCGGCTGTCGGTGCTGCCGCCTGGCCATCCGCAGGGTTATCAGGACTGCTTCAACGCCTTCGTCTCCGATTCCTACGCCGCCATCGGCGGCGACCAGCCGGAGGGACTTCCTGGATTCGACGACGGAGTCCGTGCTGCAGCATTGACCCACGCCGTCGGCGAGTCCGCACGGGTCGGTCGATGGGTGGAGGTGCCCTCATGAAGCTCGGATTCCTGACCGCCTGCCTGCCCAACCGATCGCTGCCGGAGATCGCTGCGTGGGCGGCCGAGCACGGCTACGAGGCGCTCGAGGTGGCGGCGTGGCCCGATCTCGGCGCCCGGCCGTTCACCGCCACCCACCTGGAGGCGGCGGCGTTCGGCGAGCAGCAGGCCGACGAGACCCGCGCGCTGTTCGATCGGCACGGGCTGACGCTGAGCTCGTTGGCCTTCTACGACAACAACCTGCACCCCGACCCCGCCGAGCGGAAGGCAGTCAACAACCACGTGCGGGCCTGCATCGATGCCGCGGCGCTGGTCGGCTGCCCGACGGTGGGCACCTTCGTGGGCCGGCACCCGGGGCTGAGCGTCGCGGAGAACCTGGCCGAGGCCGAGCAGGTGTTCGCCCCGCTGGTCGATTGGGCCGGGGAGCGCGGCGTCAAGCTCGTCATCGAGAACTGCGTGATGGAGGGCTGGCACCCGGACGGCTACCCGGGCAACCTCGCCTACTCCCCCGAGCTGTGGGAATGGATGTTCTCCCTCGGGCTCTACCTGAACTACGACCCGTCGCACCTGGTGTGGATGGGGATCGACCCGGTCGCGGCGCTGCGCCCCTACATCGACCGGATCGCGCACGCCCAGGCCAAGGACATCCAGCAGTTCCCGGACAAGCGCAACCGCTACGGCTGGCCGGGCAAGGCCGCCGTCCGCGAGGACCCGTTCGACGTGGGCTGGTGGCGCTACCGCGTGCCCGGCCTCGGCGACGTCGACTGGCGCGCTGTGGTGGACGCGCTCTACGAGGGCGGGTTCGACGGTGTGCTGTCGGTCGAGCACGAGGACCCGGTGTGGGGCGGCACCGAGGACAAGGTCCACACGGGGCTGCGGGTCGCGCACCGCACGCTGCGCCCACTGATCGTCGCTTAGGAGGACCCGAATGTCCGCACTGCCCTACCGACTCGCCGCAGAGATCCTCCCATACCACGACTTCCCGCTCGAGGTGGCTCTCGAGCAGCTCGCCGGCCTCGGGTTCAGCGAGATCAACCTGTGGTCGTCCGCGCATCCGCTGGCCGCGCACGTGAACCCGGGAGACGACCCGACCCGGATCCGATCCCTGCTGGAGCGGTTCGGGATGCGCGCCTGCGGGCTCACGATGTACGGCAAGAGCCAGGACGAGATGGCCGAGCGCATCGAGTTCGCGGTCGAGCTAGGGATCGACACCGTGATCTTCGACTGCGAGGCCAACTACCCCGACTTCGTCGCGAAGTTTCTGCCGCCGTTGGTCGAGGTTGCCTCGCGCAACGGCGTCCGGATCGCCGTCGAGAACCACCTTACTGTGCCGTTCAGCGCCGACTTCGAGTCGGGGGTCGGCGAAGAGCAGCGCTGGGACGAGGGCGTGGACACGCTTGCCCAGATCAAGCGGTTGGTCACCGACATCGACCACCCGAACCTTGGGGTCTGCCTTGCGCCGCCGCATCTGTGGGTGGTCGGCGTCAGCGTCAGCGAGGCGATCACGTTCCTGGCCGAACGCAAGCGGCTCTTCTACTACTACATCTGGGACATCGACCGGGCCTATCGGCGCGACGTCGATGGGCTGAACTTCGGTCCGGGCGAGCAACAGCTTCCGCGTCCGGACGGCACGCTGGACCACAGCATCCCGCTCGGCACCCTGGCGCGGGTCGGCTACCGGGGTGCGGCCGGCCTCAAGTGCCACGGCACTGCGGGCTGGCCTCTCGAAAAGGTCACCGAACAGCTGGCGACATCCAGCGCGTACGTCCGGTCGGTGCTGCCCGGGGCCTGAGCCGGGCGTTCGAGGGACCCGTGCGCAGCGGCAGCCGTCGGGTGCGCACGGGCCTCTCGTCATTCTTCTTGGACCGAGCGGCACCTGCGGTTTCGATGAATCTTGGTTCGGTCGGACGCTCGCAGGTTCCGTTCGAAACCGTTGTACTTCTGCACGCACATGCTAACTTCCGCTTGGCATACGAGAGGGTCTTTCTCGATCGATGCCACAAGCCTCTCCAGGCAGCGTCCAACTCGCGGTCGGACGAATCCGACCGGACCGGATTTCCGTCATCTGCTCTGAACGGTCCGTTCGGCGCGGCTTCTGAAGTTGCCCGCGAGACGTCGCCAGCGGTACCACTCCGAGGCCACCCGGCAGTACAGCGAGGGAGGGAACACACGATGATTCGTGTCAAGGCTGATGTCCCCAAGTGCGAAGGCCATGCGAATTGCATGCTCAGCGCCCCGGACCTCTTTGACTTGGACGCCGACGATAGTGTGATCGTGCTTCGTCCGGAGATCGAGGAATCGCACCGCGGCCGGGCGCACGAGGCCGTTCTGAGCTATCCCGTCAACGCGGTGTGGCTGGAAGACGAGAAGTGAGCGAGCCCGCCACTCCCCGGCACGTTGCCATCGTCGGGGCATCGCTGGCCGGAAGTCGAACCGCCGCGGCGCTGCGGACGCTCGGGTTCACCGGTGAGCTGACTGTCATCGGCGACGAGCGACATGTCCCCTACGACCGCCCTCCGCTGTCGAAGGACGTGCTCGTCGACGAGGGGGAACCCATGCTCCCGGTGCTGCCGTCCGGCCTCGACGCGATGGGCGCTGCCACGCGGCTCGGTTGTGCCGCGACCGGTCTGGATCTGCGGCGGCGGCGCGTCGACCTCGCCGACGGCACGTCGGTCGAGGCCGATGCAGTCGTCGTGGCCACCGGCGCCCAGCCGCGGCGGCTCGCCGTCGGTCCCGAACTCGAGGGCGTCCACCACCTGCGAACGTGGGAGGACGCGCTCGGCATCCGTGAGAGCTTTCGGCGCGGGGCGCGGGTGGTCGTCGTCGGCGCCGGCTTCATCGGCGGGGAGGTCGCGGCGGCGGCCCGACGCTACGGACTCGAGGTGACCATCGTCGAGTTCGGCTCCGCGCCCTTCTCCACCGGCGTGGGCCCGCAGGTCGGGGAGCTGCTGCGGGAGATCCACATCGATCACGGCGTGCGCGTGCTTAGCGGTGTCGCGGTCGTTCACGTGATCGGTGCGGAACGCGTCGAGCAGGTGCTGCTGAGCGACGGCCGGACGCTCGACGTCGATCTCCTGGTCGTTGGGATCGGGGTGGTGCCCAGCACTGCGTGGTTGGCGTCGTCGGGACTTGACTTGCAGGACGGCGTCCGGTGCGACGCCGTCGGCGCCGCGTGCGACGCCCCGGGCGTCTTTGCCGTGGGCGACGTCGCTTCCTGGTGGGATCCGCGCCGGAGCAGGCACAGCCGGGATCAGCACTGGACGGCCGCCACCGAGCAGGCGACCACGGCCGCGCGAGCGATCCTCGGCGAGGCCAGGGGGGATGAGCCGGCGCCGGTTCCGTACTTCTGGTCGGACCAGTACCAGCACAAGATCCAGATGGTCGGTGTGTACCGCGAGGACGCGACCGTCGAGCTCGCGCAGGGGCGTCCGGCCGATCGGAAGTTCGTGGTCACGTTCAGGGTCGGTGACGTCCTCGTCGGCGCGGTCGGCGTCGACTCGGGGCGCGCGATCGCCGAGTACCGGCAGCTGCTGAAGCGGAGCCGCGAGATCGCGACGCCGTGAGGCCTGGCGTAGCAGGTAGATCAACTTGGACGAGCGATCGGAAGCCCGATGTCGTGACGGGATCGAGAGGGTTCTCCCGCCGTGGCTTCATTGGTGCGGCCCTACGACCAGCCCTGCGGCGGGCGCCGCTGGGCGCTAGCAGTGGGCCCGGCGTTGCACCGGGTTCGAGGAGCTTCCCGCTGACATTCGCGAGGGTCGCCCGACGGTCTCTCACCTACCGAGCGGATACCAGACCTTGCCCTCTTGCTCGGCTGCGTCGATCTTGGCAATAAGGGCGTCGACCAGAGCGAGACGGCCTTCAAAGATCATGATCAGGTCCTGGCCATCCACCAGCACGAGGTTGTTCGGGCTTCGCCGGAAGACTTCGACCATGTGCTCAAGAACGTTGTCGTCGTAGCCAGCCATCGCGACGAACAGTCCGCGGGTGCTCTCAGCCTTGCCATCCAGATTCGCCTTGAGCTTGGCGATGTCACTGAAGGTGGGCGGGTTAGCCTCCCACTTCGCCTCTACGAGGTAGGTAAAGCCTCTAAAGTGAAACGAGCCGTCGATCTGCTCATGGGCCAGGCGGTACGCGCGGCGGTACTGGAAGTCGTGTAGCTCGAAGAGGTCGGCGATGAGGCCTTCCAGCGCATAGCCGCGCTGCTGGATCTCCGCCGTGGACCGGGGGCGTTCCTTAAGGTGCTCGTAGAACCGCTGACGTATTTCCCCGAGTTGCTCCTGACGACGTGCCTGTGCGCGCTGCTGTTGCTCGGCCTTCGCCCTGCGTTGCTTGGCTGCTGCCTGCTCTGAGTCGACGAGGAGCCTGATCTTGGTTGCCTCGCGCTTGAGCTCGGCGATCGCTTCACGCCCCCCAACGGGGTCAGCCTCCGGGCGGGGGCGGTCCATCTGACACAGCTCCTGTACGAGTTTGCGCTGGATTGCCTGGCCCTGGCCACCGAGAGAGCGCAGGTCATTGAGCACGAACCTGGCGATCTTCGCCTTGCTGTTGTCCAAGACGTCGTACCGGTCGTACATCGCTGCTGGGCAGCCCGCGTCGAGGAAGATCGCCCGAACGTCGTCCCGGTAGTAGAAGGCGTCACGACACACTCGGATGACTGCCGCGCGTACACCCTCAGGCACAGACTGATCCACGTGACGAATTGTGACTGAGCAGCCACGGTTGAGCGGTGCGGGTCCTCCTCCGACGTAACACACTCATGATCAAGCGCGAGCCAAGGGTTCAGGTCGCACAGGGCCTCGGAGACTTGCACGTTCGGTCGTAAGCGGCCCCTGCCGAGGCCGAGTTCAACCGCATGTCGCCCGCGCAACAGGTCGATCTCTATTCCTCGAAGCTGCGCCGCGTAGCCGAGCTTGAACGAGAGATCGCGCCCTACCCCAACGATCCTCAGTGCTCGTCAGCACTGGACCGCAAACCTCAGCACCGCACCTGGCGCAGTTACGTTTCGCGCATGCTTGTGCCCGCCCGCACGGCGGTACAGAGCATGCAGGGCCAGGATCAATTGCCAAAGGTGGCCTTCCTGCAGCTAGGAAAGGGGAGCATCGCATTCGGGCCTACTAGCTCTGCCGGGCTTCATCGCCGTCGTGTGACAGGCCGAAGCGCTTCCGTGCCGCTTGGCGGCGAACCTCCTTGTCTAGCGCCTTCGCAGCCTGGTCGCGCCAGCGGGGACTGTTTCAAGATCGGTGTTTTCGGCCCGACACGCCGGGCGGAGGTCCGGCGGGATGGGCACTGTGAGTGATGACATCAGACCTTGTGAGTCCACGCAGGGGTGAGTCCAAGCCGGCGCGGGAGCTGTCGGCGGAGCAGGCGGCAGCGGCAGCGATGGTGGCCGAAGCCAAGGCGCGAGGCCTGGCGTTGACCGGCCCGGACGGCCTACTGAAGCTGTTCACCAAGAATGTGTTGGAAACGGCATTGAACGAGGAGATGACCGAGCACCTCGGGCACGCCAAGAATCGGGCGGCCCCGGAGCGGGAGTCCACGAACGTGCGGAACGGGTCACGGCCGAAGACAGTGATCTCGGACGCGGCCGGTGAAGTCAAGATCGACGTGCCGAGGGATCGGGAGGGCACGTTCGAGCCACAGATCGTGCGTAAGCGTCAACGGCGCCTCACTGACGTGGACGAGATTGTGCTGTCGCTGTACGCGAAAGGAATGACGACCGGAGAGATCTCTGCGCATTTCGCCGACATCTACGGGGCGTCGGTGTCGAAGGAGACGGTCTCGCGGATCACCGACAAGGTCGTCGCCGAGATGAACGACTGGGCCACTCGCCCGCTGGATGCGGTGTACGCGGCGGTGTTCATCGACGCTATCCACGTGAAGGTCCGGGACGGACAGGTCGCCAACCGGCCCGTCTACGCCGCCATCGGGGTCACCGTTGACGGCTGTAAGGACGTGCTCGGCCTGTGGATGGGTGTCGGCGGGGAGGGCGCGAAGTTCTGGATGAGCGTGCTGGTCGATCTGAAGAACCGCGGCGTGCGCGACGCGTTTTTCGTGGTCTGCGACGGCCTCAAGGGCCTACCGGAGGTCGTGGCGAACGTGTGGCCACAGTCTGTTGTCCAGACCTGCGTCGTTCATCTTATCCGGAACACGTTCCGACTGGTCGGCCGGCAGGACTGGGATGCGGTAAAACGAGACGTCAAACTGATCTACGCGGCGCCCGGCCCCGACGCCGCACTGGTCGCCATGGACGAACTCGAACAGAAATGGCAGCGCAAGTACGGGGCGATGATCCGACTGTGGCGCAACGCCTGGGAAGAATTCGTGCCGTTCCTCGACTACGACGTCGAGATCCGGAAGGTCATCTGCTCGACAAATGCGATCGAGTCACTCAACGCCCGCTACCGGCGAGCTGTCCGAGCACGAGGCCATTTCCCGACCGAGCAGGCCGCAATGAAATGCCTGTATCTTGTGACCCGCAGCCTCGACCCGACCGGGAAGGGCGGGGTCCGGTGGACGATGCGATGGAAGCCTGTGATCAACGCGTTCGCCATCACGTTCGGTGACCGCTGGCCGGGAGCCGAGACCTACTGAACACGACGCCGGAAACACCGATCACGAGACAGACCCCGCCAGCGCTCCATGTCCTTCACCTCGACGCCGTCGTCGTACGTCTCGCCGGTGAAGTAGCGCGTGTCGATCTCGGACGAGAGCTCAGCGATGCCTCGCTCCATCTCTTCGAGTCGCTCTTCGTCTGTCAGAGGCCCGCCATCAGGGTCGTCGAAGGGAGGTGGCTCGTGGGCAACGATGTAGTCGATCAGGAAGTCGGTCGCCTCCTTGGCCTCGGCGCGTGCCGTGGCGACCTCGACCCGCAGCGTGGCGATCTCAGTCTCTAGCGCCTCGACCCGCGGGTGCTTGTCGACCTGGGGCCACTCGACGTTCCCCTCCTTGAAGCTGCCCTTGGGCATGGCGCCCACGATGGCACCGAGCAATACGAAGACTCCGGCGGTGAACATCGCAGCGAGGCCGACGCCTGACCAGTCGAAGGCAGTCCCAGCGCCCCCGCCGGCAAGCAGAACCAGGCCAACGAACGCCAGGATGAGACGCTGCCACCACCGCATTCGCATGGGCTAAGACCGTACCGACGCTCGGCTGACGGTAGGCGCGGCGGCGCGCGGTCCGGACCAAGGATGCGACGCTCCCTTCCCCACTCGAAAGGTGATCGTCATCTGGGTTCGACCCGTAGGGCGGCAGAAACGCCGGGATCACGGCGAGCTGCTGCTTGACACCTGTTGGTCCTGGTCTCGCCGCCAGACCAGGTCGGCCTGCATGGCCTGGGTGAAGTACCCGCCCCAGTAGTCGGCCCGGATCACTTCCTGTTCTGCCCAGTCCGGCGATCGTCGCTCTGGCGGCGCCGCGTA
>NZ_CP002597.1 GCF_000196675.2 Pseudonocardia benzenivorans CB1190
TTCTTGACACGACGCGTCGAAGACAACACAACCCCTAAACGATCATGGGAGTGTTGCGACGCTCCGTAGAAACCACCCGGTCGGCACCTGCTCAGTTTTCATCCGTCGTCGACATTGGTCGACGCCGAAGGCCGGCCGCTGGTCCACCCACACCGCTTCCGCCACACCATGGGCACTCAGCTCGGGGAACGCGGCGCGAAGCTCCAGACCATCATGAAGGTCCTCGGCCATCGTTCCGCGGGCATGTCGATGACCTACACCAGCCTGTCGGACCCGGTGGTCCTGGCCGACTACCAGTCCGTCCTCGCCCCGGGCGCTGTCCTGGCCGGGCCGCAGGCCGAAGCAATCCGGGCTGGGGAGCTCACCCAGGAAGCGGTCAGCTGGCTGTCGACAAACTTCTACAAGACCGAGCTCGAACTCGGCCGCTGCCTGCGCCTGCCCCAGGAAGGCCCATGCGAATGCGACCTCTACCTGACCTGCTCGAAGTTCGTCACCACTCCCGACTACACGCCGCGGCTGCAGGCACGGATCCGCACCGAACACCAGCTCGCTACGGACGCCGAGCAGCGAGGTTGGGCACGGGAGGTCGAACGACATCAACGCACGGCCCGCCGACTTTGCGATCTGCTCGACCAGCTCGGAGAGCCTCACACGCCTCGCTGATCCCAAGAGTCCCGACATCGGCCAGAACCGCTGCTTCGGGGCCGTGTCTGTCTGAAGTCTGTCGGGCCCGAAGGGGAGCATGAGCGGGTGGATGGCAGAACCTTGTTCAGCAACGGAGACTTGGGCCAGCACCTCGCCCAAGCCCGCGCCAAGGCCGAGCAGGCGCTGCTCGACTACAACCCTGACCAGCTGCTGCTCGCCTCCGAAACGGACGTCGTCGACTACCTGATCGGTCTGGGGACCATCGAGGAGCTCGTCCTGCACCGCGACGAGGCCTACCAGCTCGATTCCCCTGCTGAGATCACTAAGTGGGTCCATGATCGCTGGGACAGGCAGAAGCACCAGCGTCGCGTTACTCGCTACACCGTGGTCGTCCCGTTCAGCGGTGACCCCAAGCTGTTCGACCTGCGCGCATCGACCTTCGGCTTGGCGCCGCCATACGCCTACGTCGGCCGCCAGGAGATCCATCTGTTCTGGGACAGCGACTACGGACACGGCACCGCCGAGGTGATCAAAAGCCACATCGGCGAGGAACTCACGCGCATCGAGACATCGGTCGGCTTCACCAACAACGATATCGCCAGACACAACAAGACGCTCGCGAGCGCCATCCCCGGCCTGGTCAGCAAGCGGCGCGCGAAGCACCTGGCCGACAAACAGATCCAAGCTGACCTGGGGTTTCCGCTCAAGACTCGGCGCGACGCCGCAACCTATACCGTTCCGATCACCCGAAAGAAGGTCGTCCCAACCCGGCCACCGCAGGAGCGCGGACAGGCCTACACCCCCGAGCCCGCCATGGGCGAAGCCGAATACGAACAGGCGCTGAAGGTTCTGCTCAACAGCCGTAACGCGTTGGAGCGCAGCCCCTCCATTGCAGCAAAATTTACCGAGGAAGAAATCCGCGACATCCTGCTGATCGGCCTCAACGCCCAATTTGAGGGCGCAGCGTCCGGCGAGGTCTTCAACGGCGCAGGAAAGACGGACATCCTCATCCGCGAAGACGACCGCAACATATTCATCGGCGAGTGCAAGATCTGGAATGGGCCGAAGAAGTTCGCCGCCGCCATAGACCAGCTTCTCAGCTACACGACCTGGCGCGACACCAAGGCCGCCCTGCTGATCTTCGTGAAGTCGGGCGACGTCACTGCAATCACGACGAAGGCCGTCACTGCAGTGACCGAACACCCCAACTTCAAGCGGAAGGGCACTCACGCCAGCGAGGACCGTCACGACTTCGTCCTCCACGCAAACGGAGACCCCAACCGCGAGATCAAACTCGCCCTCATGCTGTTCGTGATCCCGACGAGCACCGCCTGAACGTCTCCAGCGCAGCTATGGCCTGCCTCACTCTGGGTCCGATCCGTTCGGATAACGCCGCTGTATGACCCGCCCGCGGCCCTCCAATTGTTGCCCGATTCGCAGGAAGCCAAGCGATCCCAGACGGTGTTCGTGCTGGTCCCGGCGTCCGGGCCGGACTGCTTGTCCCCGCCGGCCTGGTCCCCGGCAGGCTGGTCGTCCTGCGCGGCCTGATCCGTCGAGCTCTGGTCTGTTGAGTCTTGGTCCGAGGCGCCGTCGTCCTGGGACTTCTGGTTCTCCGACTCGTCCTGCTTCTGGTCCTGACCGTCGGAGCTCTGCTGGTCGTCGGCGCCCTGCTGGCCGCTGTCGGTGTCCTGGTCGCTGGGTTGATCGCTGTCGCCGCCGCCCTGATCGGCACTGTCCGAGGTCGACGAGCTGTCCCCGGAGTTGGTGCCGGTGGAGGTGGTGTCGGTCGGGTTCGTGGTGCCGGCCTGCTGGGCGCGGCCGGTGATGCCCTGCGCGGCGAGCTGCTCGGAGAGGTTGCGTGCGACCGGGTCGTCACCGGCGGAGGACAGCTCGTCGGCCAGCTTCTGCGCCTTCGCCTCCCACGCCTGCCCGGCCGCCCCGGCCCCACCGGTCGAGGTCTGATCGGTCGCGGGATCGTTCGCGCCGGTCGTAGCCCCAGAACCCGTGGCCCCGCCGCCGCCCGGGGCGGTGTCACCACCGGTGGTGCTCCCGGTGCTCCCTTGTCCGGTGCTGCCGGTGTCGGTGCCGCCGGCGTCGGTGCCGCCGGCGTCGGTGCTGGTGGTGCCGGTGCCGGTGCTGGTCGCGCCGCTGTCGCTCGTGGTGGAGCCGTTGTTGCCGCGTTCGGTGACCTGGTTGTTGACGGTGTTGCCGGTCCCGGTCCCGCTGGCGCGGGCCTGCTCGATGATTTGGGCGAGCTGGCGGGCGGCGGGGTCGGAGTCGCCGGTCAGCTGGGCGAGCAGGGCGTCTGCCTGGGACGACCAGTCGCCGGTGCCGGCGGCGCCATCGGCCGACGAGCCCCCGCTGGTGCTGGTGCCGGTGGTGGAGTCGGTGGTGGAGTCGAGGCCGCAGGCTTCGAAGCCGTCGGCGGGCAGTGCGCGGATCGCCGCAGCGAGCGCGCCGCCGGCGAGCAGGACCGACCCGACCGCGGCGCTGGGCGCGATCGCCGGCCCGCTCCCACCATCCGCGGCCGCGTCCTGCCCCGATGCTGTGCCGGTGGCCGTGCTCGCGCTGGTGTCGGGGGCCTTGTTGGTGTCGGTGCGCAGGTCGGCGGGGGTGGGGGAGTAGCCGGCCTTGGCCAGCGCGACTGCGAGCGCTCCGGCGGCCGGGTCGTCGCCCATCGCGGCCAGCGTGGTGTCGGCGAGGTCGTGGGCCTGCTGCTCCCAGCCCGAGGCCACTGACGGGGTGATCCCCAGCGCCCGGATGCCCGAGCCCAACGCTGCCGCGCGGGCATCGGCGCCGGCGAGGGTCAGCGAGGTCACCAGTTCCCGGGTCTGCTCGAGCAGCTGCGCGGCCTGATCCGGCGTGAGCTGCCCCGTGCCACTGGCCCCCGTGCCGCCGGTCCCGGTGCCGCCGGTCCCTGTGCTGGTGCTGGTGTTTCCGGTGGAGGTCTGGACGGTGCAGGTCCGGTTGTCGGTCTGGTCGGCGACGAGGGCGGGAGTGGTGGTCAGGGCCGGTCCCGCGGCCAGCGCGGCGGCGACGGCCAGGGCGCCGACGGTGGTGGTGACAGGCATAGGGGTCACTGCTCCTTGGTCAGGAAACGATCGGTGTGGTCGGGTCGACGACTGGTTCTCGGTAGACAGGCGAGACGCGCCCGGTACATGGCGTGGCCGTCAAACGGGAGGGCTCATCGCTGCCCGTTTCCGCAGGTCGCCGCGCTGGGCTCGACCCCGCCCGAGCCCGACCCCGAGCCCGCGCCCGAGCTGGTGCTGGGGTCGGTGTCGGTTCCGGTGGGGGTGGTCTGGGTGCCGCCGCTCCAGTCGGACAGGACGCGGAGCTTCGCCCACGGGATGTGGTCGAGGGCGACGAAGTCCCCGGACAGCCCGGCCTGGGAGTAGGCGTTCGAGTCGGGGGCGTACTCGGCGATGAACGCCATCCGGGCGCCGCCGTTGTCCCCGACGTAGGCGCCATAGGTCTGCAGGGCCTTGGCGATGGCCTTCTCGCCGCTGCTGATCCCGGGGATGGTGTCGACGTCGATGCTCGGGTCGAGCTGCACCCGCGCGCCCTCGGGGATCGGGGCGGAGGCGCCGTCCATGTTCGAGCCGTCGGTCTTGGTGGCCGGGTAGCGGACCTCGCCGGGTTTGACCATGTTGGTGGAGAAGAACAGGGCGTGCGGGATCGTGCCCGCGGCGATCTCAGAGGCCCGCACGACCGCGGCGTAGCGGGCGATGCCGGCGCCGGTGGAGGAGCCGTTGTGTTCGCGGCCGTCACCGTCGAGCGGGGTGGCTGCGCCCCAGTTCGCGGCCAGCCCGGTGCCGGTCTTCTTGGTGACCCACAGGTTGACCACGGTGTCGGTGGTCGGGTCGGCGATCGCGACGTGGCCGTCGGAGCCGGGTGGGATTTGCAGGTTCGCCGGGACCGGCACCTTCACCCCGGCCAGGGGGTTGCCGCCCCAGTTCTCCGACAGCGGCACCGTCGAGCGCGGGGTGGAGGCGCTGATCTGGTCGGGGTTGACCAGCGCGACGCCGAACTCGCCGGTGTTGAGGATGTGATCGCCCGAGGCCAGATCCCCGGCCATCGCGGTCGACGACGGATCGAGTTTCGCCCCCGACGGGATGGGGGACCACAGCCAGTCGGCCTTCGGGAAGTACGGCCGCGCACCAGACGGGCACGTCCTCGTGTTCCTGCCCGTCACGCCGGGGGCGGTGTCAGCGCAGCCCGCAAGAAAGGCCGGTGTGCCGGCACCTGCCGCCGCAAGGCTGTCGCGCAGCCGCGTTCCTCCTGGGTCAGCGGCCGACCGCAGATTGTCGAAGAGCTGCTGAGCGGTCTGGCGCCATCCACATCCGGCGGCCACCGCAACAGCAGCCGCGGGCGTAGGCAGCTGGGCTTGGGTCCCAAGGGCGGGCACGGTGAAGCAACCGAGAAGTGACGAGGTGGCCAGTGCGGCGGTGACGACCATCTTGAGAGCGCCCATCGCCGTCACCGCCCGCCGGTCGTGAAGCCGTCGGGGGCAGGGAAGTCCCAGGTGAACGCTTCCGCGACCAGGGCTGCGAGTTCGCGACCGGCCTGGCGTGTCCGGGGCCGCAGCATCTCGAGGTCGATCCGGCCGCCCTCGGTGAGGTGCGGATCGGCTGGGAACTCGACGACTGCGCGGCAGCGGTCGGCGAAGTGCTCACGCAGGGCAGCGGGGTCGATGCTGTGGGCCTGCCGATCGCAGGTCAGGACGACGATCGCATCGCGGACGAGCTCGTCGAAACCGTGCGCGATGAGCCAATCCAGCGTCGTCGTGATCCCCTCGGCGGCGTCGATCGTGGGCTTGCCCGTCACGATCAGGCTGCGTGTCGTCTCCAAGGCTCCGGTCATGGCCGAGTGAATCAGCCCGGTGCCGCTGTCGGTGATGACGATGTTGAAGAACCTGGTCAGCAGCGCCAGGACGCGGCGGTACTCCGCGGCGTTGAACGCCTCCGACATCGCCGGATCGAGGTCGCTGGCCAGCACCTGCAGGCGTCCGGCAGTGTTGACGAACCGGCTGACCTCGGTGAACGAGGCGAGCTGATCGAGATTCTCCTGTTCGAGCAGCTGGCGGACAGTCGCGGGGGCCCGGTAGCCGAGCAGTCGTTGAGCGAGGTTGCCGGCGTCGGGGTTGGCGTCGAGGGTGACCACCCGATCGCCGCGGTGCTCGGCCAGAGTGAGACCCAGCAGCGCCGACGTCGTCGTCTTGCCCACCCCGCCCTTGCTGCTCGCCACCGTGATCGTGTGCCAGCCGGTCAACGGCGTCCGGATCCTGTCGAGGTGCACACGCTCGGAGAGCTCGCGCGCTGAGGCGCCGACTGAGATCCGGCCGCCGCTGGCCCTCCAGAGGAGGGCGCGCAGGCCGCGGCGCGGTACCTGGAGCTGCAAGCTCTGCCCGCGCAGGTAGCCGTCGAATGTCGCGTGCTCCGGTGGCGCAGTCGGAGCGCTCGCTGGTGGTGTGGCAGTCAGGGCTGCCGCTTCGGGTGTTGGCTCGGACTGTGGCCCGGTGGTGGCGGTAGGTCCCGTTTCGTCCCGGTCGGTGCCGCGCCCGAGCGGCGGGGTCGCCGAGGACGCAGTGTCGCGGGGCGCGGGAGGTTCGAAGGGAACTGCCCTCAGTACCGGGCCGGATGGGACCGCCGCGGACGACGGCACATGGGCACGCGCCCTACCTGGAGCGGCCGGAGCGGTCTGCGGCGGGGCTGCGTGACCGCCGTCGGGGGAGGCGCTGGTGGCTGGGGCGAGGGCGCCGCTCCATGCGCGGACGAAGGGCTGCATCGGGGCCGGGCGTTCCTCGGTCATGAGCTTCTCTCCGCGTTCTCGGGGATCGGGGCCAGCTCCACGACGAGCGCTCCTGAGTCATGCCGGCGGATGGGGATCGACAGCCGCAGCCACATCGACGGTCCGGCTTCCCACCCCGCTGCGGTCGTAGGCGGTACCGACGACCAGCGGGCTCCCTCGAGCAGCTCGAAGTCGTCGGTCAGGTCGGGCGGCGGCCCAGATAGCCGCCGGTAGGGCGTGACGCGCGCCCGTACGTCGACGACGAGCCAGTAGTCGACGCTGATGATGCGACCCGCATGCGCGGCCTCGACGCGCTGGCGCCCCTTGCCCGTCCAGCCGAGCGTGCAGTCGGCGCCCGGGGGGAGGTACCAGCCGAGAGCCTCGACACGGCGCTCCGGTACTGCCTCGTCCCAGGACAGGTAGTCCGTCGCGAAGCAGACCGCCAGCTGTGCTGCCTCGCTCCGATCCGGTGGCGTCAACGCTTCGAGCGGGCGATCAACTGAGGTCCAGATGCCTGGGCGATGGCCATCGACGGGGCGGCGGACCGCTGCGGCCGGGGCGCTGCTCGCCGGGGGGATGAACCCTTGGGCGGGCGGGGGTGCGCTGTGCGCCGAGTTCATTCGCAGCGGCGCGACGACCGCCGGGCCCGGAGGGGGCGGCGAAGTGTCGGCGTCCGGCTGGGCCCACCGCTTCTTGACCGCGGCCAGCGCCGCTCCGAGGACGTTCGGTGGTGGGACGGTCGGCGGAACCGGCGCCTGCTGAGCCGGTGGGGAAGGAGCGGGGAGAGGGACCGGTGCGAGTGGCGCGGACGGCGGCACCGCCGCCCGCGGCTCAGGCGGCGCTGGGATTGGGACCGGCCTCGGCCTCGGTGCCGGTGTTGGTGGCGGGGAGGGCCTGGTCGGAGCGGGCCCGATCGCTGGCGTGGGCGCGTACCCGGCGGCCCGGCGGTCCCCGGCTGGGCCACCGTCCTGCGGTGGAGACCACCATGGGGGAGGGGAGGAGACACGGCCGCGGCGCCCGCTATCGCGGCGACTCACGACCTGGCCACCTCCGTCGGGGCCTTGCGCACAACAGCCGCGGACCCGAAGCCAGTCCTGGACGAGCCGATGACTGGCGAGAATCGGTACGATCGAGGTGTTCTATTGCTCTGCTGACGACAGTGGCGTCGATCCGACGGGCACGCCTCTACCATGTGATACGGCTCGATCCGAGTCGTAGGAGGTGTCTGGTCGAGGCGAGCAAGCACGGTACGACTGTACCGATGACTCTATCTGTGCGCTATACAGTCATGCATGACCATGACTGCGGCCCACCGGCTGGTGCGTACGCTTGCCCCGATTCGACGCGGGCTCGAGCTCGTACCGACGGTGGAGGGTGACGAGGTGGTCAGGCGCCAGGCTGGGACGCAGGACGGGGTGGCTGCATCCAGCGCGCGCCGCAGGAGGGTCGCCAACCCCCGCGGGACGATGCCCGAGCGGCTGAACTACCTGTTCCAGAGCATTCGCAACATCGACGACAAGCCGTACTCGGCGGCCCAGGTCGCACGCTGGATCAACGACAACGGCGGCGAGATCAGCAGCGTCTACATCCTCAAGATCCTCAACGGCGAGCGGACCGACCCGTCGCAGCGCTACCTCAAGGAACTCGCCCGATTCTTCGGCGTCTCGCCCGCCTTCTTCTGGGAAGACGAGCCAGCCGACCTCGACGTCGACGAGCTGCGCCAGCGGATCCTGCTGCGTGACGACCTCGTCCAGTCGATGATGCTGCGCGCCGCCCGGCTCTCCCCGCGCTCACAGCAGGCCTTGAGCGACATCATCGAAAGCCTGCTCAAGGCCGAAGGAAAATCGGACTAGCGGGCGCGAGAAGGAACCGAATTCCGTCGGTAGGGCCTGATAGATCTCACGGACGTGTGGATTGACAGCGTGCGCAAGTTATTCGGTATACGGATCTCGGAGCCCGAGGTGCCCTGGCAGGAGCGCTGCGAGCAGCAGGAGGATCGCGGGCAATGCCCGGCAGGCGCGACTGAGTCGTTCCAGAACCGGAATCTATGCACCGAGCACGTCGAGCTGATCGTGATGTACGAGTATGACCGGCCAAGGGGCTGGCGCCCCGGCGGAGCGCCTCAGCCCCCTTGGCTGCCGTAGGCGGGGCGGGGACGATGCTGCGGGCCCGCCGGCGGCGACCGGCTGCTTGCTGTCGCTGCGTGCTCCGAGGGGCGGGTGGGCGGATCGCGCGGTGCTCCTCGGTCAGGTGGTCCTTTTGGGCCGTCCTGGTGTTGAGCTGACGATCCGGCCGCGCGGTGCGTAACGCCGTAGGTACAGTCCGCGAACATTTCGTGCAGGTCCGAACAGCCCGGGGGGGTGGGATGGCGAAGCGCGTCGTCGCGCTCGTGGCCGGAGCGGTCGCGGTGCTGCTCGCCGTTGGGGGGTGCGGCACCGAGCCGAACCCGAATCCGACAACCGGCGTGCCGCCGGTGACCGGGCAACCGGACACCGCCGAGCAGACACCTGCTGGTGACCCCGGCACCGTCGACTCGGGTGTCGGGCCGACGTCGCCACGTGGGGCGCGGCCGTGGAAGGTCGGCGAGCGGATGCAGTTGTGGGGGCCGCCGATGTCGGCAGGAATCGGCCAGTACGTGACGGTTACGGCGATCAAGTCGCTCGACTCGAGCTGCCCTGCGGCGGTGACAAAGGAGAACGCGAAGCCGGAGCACGGCCGGTTCTTCACCATCGAGATGACGGTCGAGAACACCCCGGTCTACGACGCGTCGCAGCCCGGCTACTACGCCGGGTCCGCTCAGCAGTTCGACTGGGTCAGCGCCGACGGCACGGCGATCAACGACGTCGCCAACCTCGCGTCCTTCTACTGCACCAACAAGATGACGGTGTTCTCCCAGATGAAACCGGGGCGCACGTACAAGGGCTTCACGAACGTCGACGTCCCGCCCGGGGCCGGGTGGCTCATCTTTGGGCAGTCCCAGTTCGCGGGGCCTGGGTTCGAGTTCGAGATCCCCGCGGCCTGAACCGGTGGTCAGGCCTCCGGTCGGCTAGGTACGGCAGCCTCGAGACGCTGCGTGTGATCGAGTGGCTGCACCGCAAGGAACGCGACCGCCGGCGGCGGGCGCATCCAGGCGCGTGCTGGGGCACGGCTGGCTTCCCTGATTCGAGGCCCTCCGACGGGCCAGCCCTGCCACAGGGTCGTGGACGCACTGGTCGCGCGCCCGGCAGGGTTCCGGCGGGCTTAGCGAGGCGTAGGAACTCCTGCTCGTACGGCGCCGATGAACTCCCTGGTCCAGTAGGGGGAGTTCCAGATCTTCTCGACCGTCTTGACGACGTCCCCGGTCTCGGGAGCGTGCACCATCTTTCCGTCTCCCAGATACAGGCCGACGTGGTGGATCCCGCCAGCGGTGCCGTTGCTGCTGAACAGAAGCATGTCTCCGGGCTGGAGCTGAGCACGGTCGGTGATGGCGGGCTGAAAGGTGGCCCAGATCGACTGCGTCTGGTGCGGCACGGTCACCCCGATCCCGGCGAAGGCGTAGACCATCAGCCCGGAGCAGTCGAACCCTCCCTTGGTCGGGCCGTTGGCGTCCCCGCCAGCCCACACGTAGGGCACTCCCTGCTGGGAGAGCGCCCGGTCGATCACCAGCTGCGCCTTCGGGTTGGTCGCCAGAGAAGTGCCCGGGCTCGTGCACACGATGCCGGCAACTGAGCCGACCAGGGCCGAGGCAGGCTCTTCCCACCGCGCGTAGGCGTCCGGGAAGGCACTCACCTGAACCGCCTGCGCTGCTTGGGACAGCGACATCGACTGCCAACCCGGAACGGCCAAGAGTCGGGCGTAGAACAACTGCGCGGACTTGCGCGCGTCCATCCGTACCGCGAGCGGCCCCCAGGACGTCCGCTGCTGGAACAAGCCCACGGAGTCGTGGTCTGAGCCCACACGGTCGTGGGGGAGGCTCAGTGACGCGGGGACCGTCGAGTTGGCGTACATCAGCAGCTTCGACTCCTGGATCGCGGTTGCCACGGCGATGACCTGGCCGCGTTGGGGGACGCCCATTTTGACGCCGACCGTCACGATGGCGGCCGCATTGGCCAGCTGTGGTCCGGCGAACCCGGCTACGGGGTCCCCCGGCTTGCCTCCCGGCGGCGCGCAGACGACCCCGGGCATGCCTGGTGCGGCATTCGCTTCGTCAGAGCTGCTGACCAGGACGATCAGCATCAACAGCGCAGTCATCCCGGCAGCTAGAGCACCCCCGACGGCAAGAGCTGCCTTCTGCACCTGGCTGAGTATAGATTGATATTGCTAGTATCCGTACAGCTGTAACAGCTGCAGGACCGATCGCGCTGCGGGGGAAGGTACGTGAACGTCGACTCGTTGAAGCGGCAGCTGCTTCGTGACGCCCGCGCGGCCGCCGAGCGATTCCCCATCTTCCCGGTAGCACCCTTCGGCAAGACACCGGCCGTCCGGCGCTGGCAGGACCGCGCCACGCAAGACAACAGAGTGATCGAAGCGTGGTACCGCCAGGCCCCCTTCAATATTGGCCTGGTGACCGGGAAGGGCCTGGTGGTCGTTGATCTGGACGTGGCCCGAGGCGGCGACGGCCGGTCTGGCGAGTCGGGGGAGCTCTCAGGGCGTGAGCACCTGGCTCGGATCGCCCGCGAAACCGGAGAAGAGTACCCAGGAGATACCTATACAGTACGTACTCCGAGTGGCGGTGACCATCTGTACTTCGCCGTCTCGGATCGAGAGTTTCTGCGTAACACCGGCGGGCGTCTGGGAGCTCGCATCGACACCCGCGCGAACGGCGGCTACATCGTCGCTGCGGGATCGCGGCGTCCCGGCGGGATGTACCGCGTCGTGAACCGTCGCCCCATCGCACCGCTCCCAAGCTGGCTGGCCACCGCGCTGGCACCAACTCCGCCCACGCCTCGGCCCGCTCCGGTCCACGCCGTCGCCAGCGGCAACCTGACGGGCTACGTGACCAGCGCGATCAACGCGGAGTGCGCGACCGTCGCGGCCGCGAGGACCGGCCACCGGCACTACACCCTGCTGCGCGCAGCGCGGATCCTCGGCGAGTTCGTCGGCGGGGGAGCCCTGCCCGAGGACATCGCCCGACATGCCCTGACCGCGGCGGCCGCGGTGCATGTCGGGGTCGACGGATGCACCCAGGCCGAGGTGGACCGGACCATCACTGACGGACTCGAGTACGGCGCCCAACGTCCACGACGACTGCAGGAAGGTCGACGATGATGGAGACCAACTCGCCCGACCCGGCGGCCTCTTGCCGATGCGATGGCCATGCGGGAGAAAGCCTGTGCCGTCATCGGCGCGTCGCCCCGGCTTTAGCTGTTACAGGTGCCAGGATTCCGGCCATGCCCACGAGACGGCAGTACAAGCCCCGACCCGGTAGCTACCGCGGCGAGCGCAAGCTCGTCGGTGGCCGTGTCTGGACCGAGATCGTGGAGCAGGTCGACGAGGCCCGCGGTGATGTCAGCCAGACCGACTGGGTCGCCGCGGCGCTGCTCGTCGCGCTCGACCACCCGGACGCCGTGGAAGAGGCGCTTGAGCGCGTCGCGCGTCTCGATCCGCGCAACCGTGGCAACAAGCAGCTCTCGCTCGCCGAGGAGGTCCTCGACCGCACCGCCTAAGCCCTAGGACGCCAGCAAAAGTTCAAATGGGCTGAGTGCAGCAGGACCCCGAAAACGTTAGGGCCCGTCCCTCCGGCCAAGAGGAACGGGCCCACGTAACGGGGCGCGGAGTTCCAGCTCCGGCACCCAGCCCCTCCCCGAAGGGAGGCGCACACGCTTGCCTGCGCGCTCCAATAGTAGCGCGCGCCCGGAAAATCGCACAGCCTTCGGACCCGGTGCGTCACAACGCTCCCGCGTCACACACCCCGATCAGACCAGCAGCCCGATCACCACCCTGCTGGAGCCGCCGGCCGTAGTCAGGCCGTTTCGGCTCGACCTGGTCCAGCGTGACGCCTTCGCGCACCGCCCGCCGCAGATGTGCGTTAGCTGTGCTCGGCGCTCCGGGATCGCGCGCAACACCCCCCTTAGGTCGGTCGTTTGCGGCCCCTGCTGGTTCGCCAGCGGTGGCGAGACCGATGCGGCTGAGTTGACCGGCCGGCCCGCTGTGGCCGAGTCGGTGCTGCCCCGTACCGCGCACGACTGGGCCCACGCGGTGTTCGCCTCGCGATGGTTCGTCGCGCGCCGCCGCGACTGTGCCGCTCGCTTGCGGTTGCTCGTGCGCACCCTCGCGCTCCACGCGGACTGGGACGACCACAGCAGCTTCCCCACCTGGGATCGGCTCATGGAGGCCACTGGGTGGAGCCGCAGCACGATGAGCAGCTGGCTCGCGGAGCTACACCGGCTCGGCTGGCTTGCCCGTCTGGAGCGCGGCACGACGCCTCAGTTCCGGCCGATGGCGCTGCAGCACGTCGAGGGAAACCGCGCCGCGGTCTACCAGCTCCGGGTCCCCGTGACCGCTGAGGACAGTGCCTCAACTGCTCTAACCCGGACCCCAACCCTCTCTAGAAATCCTGTTTCTAACAGAGAACATGTGGTTCCTACGCGCGCGAGAAAAATCATCCACAGCTCACACACAAAACCGCAGGTCAACCACACTATTGCCGGCCCTACCGGGCCGCGCCTCGACGGAAAGAGCGCAGGCTTTTTTGATCTTCGTGTCCCGGTCAGTGCTGGTCAGATGCTTGCTGCTGCAGCTGAGCTCAAGCATGCCGACCGGGCGCTGTGGCGGGTGAGCCCGCGCGCTCTGCGCGCCATCGTGCGGCCCTGGTGGCGCGCAGGGTGGACCAATAGCGACGTCCTGCACGCTCTCGACCACGCCCCGGCCACCGGAGGTCCCCGTCGGTCCGATCGCTGCCCAGCAGCCGAACTACGGCGCCCTGAAGGGTGGATCAAGCACCGTCTCCGGCGGTGGCAGGTGGCTGGTACCCCGGTGGCGGCACCGCGCGTCTGGGAGCCCCTGCGGACCGAGGTGGTCGAGCGCCACGGCGCGGCCGCAGCGAGGCGGCTGACCTACGGTGCTGGCGAGCTCACCGCCACCGACGTCGAGCTGACCGCGGCTGAGCGGACCGCGGCCGCGGCGGCCGTGACCGAGCAGCTCACCCGCCGGTGGGCCAGGGAGTTTCACGAACGCCGCAACGCCCCCCGCCCCGAGCAGGACATTGCCAACCCCGACCACCGGCGATCTGTGATCACCAGCTGGCGCCGGACGTCGTCCACCCCGGAGAAGCCGGCCCCGCCACCGTCGGCGCTGGAAGCCCCCGCCTACGACTCGCCGGCCAACACCGCATCGCCGGAAGCGAGCGCCTATGAGCGCGCCCTGGAGCGAGCCCGGGCCGAAGGACGTCTCGCCCGCCCCCGACTGCCGCGCAGGAGGCACCGCCGATGAGCGCCGTCCCGATCGAGCAGCCCGCGGTCGCAGCACCCGACTATCGTCAGCCGCCGCAGGACCTCACTGCCGAGCAGTCGGTTCTCGGTGGGATGTTGCTGAGCAAGGACGCGATCGCCGACGTCGTGGAGATCCTGCGCCCGGACGACTTCTACCGCCCGGCGCACCAGACCGTCTACGACTGCATCCTCGATCTCTATGGTCGGGGTGAGCCGGCGGATGCGGTCACGGTGTCGGCGGAGCTGCAGCGCCGCGGTGAGCTGATCCGTCTCGGTGGTGCGCCCTACCTGCACACGCTGATCGCGACGGTGCCGACGGCGGCCAACGCGGCCTACTACGCCGAGATCGTCGCGGAGAAGGCGATCCTGCGGCGGCTGGTGGAGGCTGGTACCCGGATCGTGCAGCTGGGCTACCACGGCGCCAGCAGCGATGGCGGTGATGTTGCTGAGGTGGTCGACCGGGCCCAGGCGGCGATCTACGAGGTGACCGAACAGGCCACGAGCGAGGACTACACCCCGCTCGAGGAACTGCTGGGCCCGACGATGGACGAGATCGACGCCATCGCTGCCCGCGGCGGCATGGCCCTGGGCGTGCCGACCGGCTACACCGACCTCGACGCGATCACCAACGGTCTGCACCCCGGCCAGATGATCGTCGTCGCGGCCAGGCCGGGCGTCGGGAAGTCCACGGTCGGGCTCGACATCGCCCGCTCCTGCTCTATCCGGCATCGCATGACGAGCGTGGTGTTCTCGCTGGAGATGAGCAAGTCCGAGATCGTGATGCGGCTGTTGTCGGCCGAGGCCCGGATCCGGCTGGCCGACATGCGGGCGGGCCGGATGAGCGATGAGGACTGGACCCGGATGGCGCGGCGTATGTCGGAGATTTCCGAGGCGCCGTTGTTCATCGACGACTCGCCGAACCTGACGTTGACCGAGATCCGGGCCAAGGCGCGCCGGCTCAAGCAGCGCAACGACCTCAAGCTGATCATCCTGGACTATCTGCAGCTGATGACGTCCGGGCGCAAGGTGGAGTCACGGCAGCAGGAGGTTTCGGAGTTCTCCCGGCAGATCAAGTTGCTGGCCAAGGAGCTCGAGGTGCCGGTGGTGGCGATGAGCCAGCTCAACCGTGGGCCGGAGCAGCGCAACGACAAGCGTCCGATGTTGTCGGACCTGCGTGAGTCGGGCTCGATCGAGCAGGACGCGGACATGGTGATCCTGCTGCACCGGCCCGATGCGTTCGAGCGCGACGATCCGCGTGCGGGCGAGGCCGACCTGATCCTGGCCAAGCACCGTAACGGCCCGACCAGCACGATCACCGTCGCGCACCAGCTGCACTACAGCCGCTTCACCGACCTCGCCCACGAACCCCGCTGAACGTAATAGCTGTAGATTGATAATTGTCCACTGTGGAGTATCAGCAGGGTCTGGGGTGTGATTGCAGGGATGACGGTGACCGCGCAGGATGGCTACCGGAGTGCCGCGGCGGGCGGGGCTCATCTCGGAGGGACATCGCTGATGCGCGACAAGGAGGGGGCGGCTGATCCGCCGGTCACCGCGCCGGACAGTGGCGTCCACCAGGGTGGTGTGCGACCCGGCCCGGGTGAGGGGCGTGGCGTAGACGGGTAGGGCGGCCATCGCGTGATCTTCTGGAGACCTTCCACAGTGCTTCAGGAGTTCCACGCGATGACCGCACCCTCCAGTATCGACCCGACCCAGTTCCTGCACGAGCAGCTGTCCCAGGCGAGTCCCGACCTGCTGCGACAGATGTTGACCACGTTCATCAACACGCTCATGTCCGCCGATGCCGACGCCGTCTGCGGGGCGGCGTGGGGCGAGCGTTCCGAGCAGCGCACGAACACCCGCAACGGCTACCGTCACCGCGACTTCGACACCCGCACCGGCACGATCGACGTGGCGATCCCGAAGCTGCGCAACGGCTCCTACTTCCCCGACTGGCTGCTCGAACGCCGCCGCCGCGCCGAACGCGCACTGACCACAGTGGTCGCCACCTGCTACCTGCTCGGGGTCTCCACCCGCCGAATGGAGAAGCTCGTCGAGTCCCTCGGGATCACCCGGCTGTCGAGGTCGCAGGTCTCGACCATGGCCCAGGAGCTGGACGCGCAGGTCGAGGAGTTCCGGTCCCGCCCGCTCGATCAGGGCCCCTACACGTTCGTCGCCGCGGACGCTCTGGTGCTCAAGGTCAGAGAGGGCGGACGGGTGGTCAACGTCCACGCCCTGCTCGCCACGGGTGTGAACGCCGACGGGCATCGAGAGATCCTCGGGCTGCAGGTCACCTCCGCCGAGGACGGCGCCGGCTGGCTCGGGTTCTTCCGCGACCTCACCGCCCGAGGGCTCAGTGGTGTCCGGCTGGTCACCTCCGACGCCCACGCCGGCCTGGTCGCAGCGATCGGGGCGACCCTGCCCGGGACCGCCTGGCAGCGGTGCAGGACGCACTATGCGGCCAACCTGATGGCCGCGACCCCGAAGGCGTCCTGGCCGTGGGTGCGGGCGCTGCTGCACTCGGTCTACGACCAGCCCGACGCCGGCTCGGTGCACGCCCAGTTCGACCGCGTCCTCGACGCCGTCGCCGACAAGTTGCCGAAGGTGGCCGAGCACCTCGACGACGCCCGCGCCGACGTCCTGGCGTTCGCGACCTTCCCGAAGGAGCTTTGGCGCCAGATCTGGTCGAACAACCCCTCCGAGCGGCTGAACAGAGAGATCCGGCGTCGCACCGACGTGGTTGGGATCTTCCCGGACCGCGACTCACTGATCCGCCTGGTCGGTGCCGTGCTCGCCGAACAGCACGACGAGTGGGCCGAAGGTCGCCGCTACCTCGGCCTCGATGTCCTCGCCCGGGCCCGGATCACCGCCGTCCCCGCCACCACCAGCCCTGCCGAGGAGGTGACCTCCGCCGACACGATCCCGGCGCTCAGCGCCTGACCGACATCCAGAAGATCACGCGTCAGCCGTCACACACCACGCCAGGGGACTTGACCCGCCGGACCTCCTCGCTCGTCTGCGGCCGCGGCCGTGGGACTCGGAGGCATCCACCGCCTTCGAGGCTGCTCAAGAGGCGATCAGCCACGCCATCGGCTGCTACTCCTCGCTGCTGGCCTCCGAGCAGCACTCGCCGAATCCACGGGCTGAGCGGATGGACGCCTGGTCGGCGGCCCGGCAGCAGTGCGCGGCGGAGCGCCGCCGGCTGCGGGCCTACGACCGCGACCAGGTGGCGGAGGTCCGGGCGCGCTACACACGGCTCATCGCCGAGCTCGACGCACAACTGCAGGCGCAGTCGCGTTGAGCGGTGACGGCACGTCGCCCGACGTTGGGTCCTACCAGCTGTCCGCGGACGACAACGACCGTGTCTTCCGGCGCGACATCGTTCCCAGCGAACTGGAGCTGGTCCCGGCGCAGGAGCAGCCGATCGTCGTGTTCCTCATCGGCCAGCCTGGTGCGGGGAAGTCCGCCACCGCCGACGAGATCCGGGACGTTTTCGGTGACGGGGGTTTCGTCGAGGTCGACAGGGACATCTACAGCGTCGACATCTACGAGGCCTATCACCCGCGCTACGCGGAGATCCTCGGCCTCGACGACAAGCTCATGGCGGCGGCCGTCGGGCCGGACGGTCGTGCGTGGATGGCGAAAGTTCAGGACTACGTCCGGGCGCACCGGCTGCACGCGCTCGTGCACGAGATCGCGCAGAACCCGGACTACCTCGTCGCCACCGCCACGAAGTACCGGAACGCCGGCTACCAGGTCGCCGTCGTCGTCCTGGCGGTGCCCGAGGGGATCAGCCGACAAGGCATCCTTGACCGCTACTTCCAGCAGGTCGCGGACCGCGGGGCCGGGCGGCTGTCCGTCCCGGAGAAAGCCGCTGAGTCCTACGCGCGGATTCCCGAAGGCGCAGCCAGGCTGGAAGCCGACAAGGTCGCCGACGCGGTCGCGGTCTTCCGGCGAGGTCTCAACCCTGCCGGCGCGTCGTACTGGAACCACCAGACCGCGGCCGGTAAATGGCAGAACCCGCCCCGTATTGCCGCAGCGATCCACGCCGAACGACAGACAGTCACTCCGCAGGAAATGGCCGACTTCGCCGCCCGACAGATCAGACTGCGAGCCGTCGGCGCCGCCGAGTTCGGGGACGAGTTGGCGACCATCGAGAATCTCGTCTCCGCGCTCACCCCCGCAGACAGCACGCCCACCGCGCACCCGGCGCGCCGTGCCGCCGGAGTCTTCGCAGTCCAGGTCGAGCACGGCGCCGCCCAGGCCGTGCGGCAGACTGCGATGATGGTCCGGGTGGAGCTGGTCGCGACGGCGTACAGCATGCGCCCGCAGGGCCCGGCCGAGGTCGTCGATGACCTGGTCCATCTGAGCCGGTTGGTCGAGATGCCAGCCGTCCCGCCGGCAGGTGCAGAGATGTACGTGGCGCCTTCCACCGATTCGCTGAGCGTCGAGCACACCGTCTGGCACGCCGAGGCCCGTGCCGGCGAGCCGCACGTGCAGGTCTACCTGTCCCCTATCGACCTCGACGCCCTCGGCGACAAGGCCGAGGCGCTCGCGATGCTGATCAGCGCGGGCTGGGACGCCAGCACCTGACACCAGTATCTGACACCGCCCCTGACGTCCGTGGTGTGCAGGTGTGGCTCGGTTACGGTTCCTGGCGTGGGTGGGCCCGACCAGCTCGACGACGACGCACTCCCCGCCGGGGCGAGCGTGGTGGCCGCGATGGCGGCCGGGGATGTCGAGCGCGCGAGGGACCGTCGGAATCGGGTCCTGGCGGCGTTTTTGCTCAGCTGCCGTTCCGAGCACACCCGCCGCGCCTACGCCGGCGACGTCACCGACTTCTTCGACTGGTGCGACCAGGTCGGGCTCGAGGTCTTTGCCGCACGCCGGGTCCACCTCGACGGCTACGTCACCGCCCTCGCCGCGCCGCGGCCGCGGACCGGACGCCCGGCCGCGGCATCGACCGTGGCGCGCAGGCTTGCCGCGTTGGCCGGGTTCTACGACTACGCCGCCGACGAAGACCTGATCGAGTCCTCACCGGTGACCCGGGTACGCCGCCCCCGGGTCGAGTCCGACTCCCCCAGCACCGGGCTGGACCGCGACGAGCAACGCGCACTGCTGGCCGCCGCGGCCGCCGACGGGCCCCGCGCGACAGCGTTGGTCACGTTGTTGCTGCACAACGGGTTACGCATCGACGAGGCGCTGTCCCGCGACGTCGAGCACCTCCAGGTCGAGCGGGGGCATCGGGTGTTGCGGCTGCACCGCAAGGGCGGCCGGGCCGCCACCGCAGCACTGGCGGCGCCGACCGCTCGCGCGCTGGACGCCTACCTCGACGGCCGGGAGACCGGGCCGATCTTCACCACCCGCACCGGGCGGCGGATGGACGGCCCGGCCGCGTGGCGGCTGATCCGCCGCCTCGCCCACACCGCCGGCCTCGCCTCGGCGGACCGGATCGGCCCACACAGCCTGCGGCACACCTTCGTCACCACCGCCCTGGACGCCAAGGTCGAGCTGCGCGACGTCCAAGACGCCGCCGGGCATGCCGATCCGCGCACCACCCGCCGCTACGACCGGGCCCGCCACAACCTCGACCGCCACGCCACCTACGCGGTGGCCTCCTACCTTGCCGAGCCGGTAGCCGCTCTCACAGATCAGCCGGCGCACGACTCGGAGGTTCCGGCCCGGCGCGGTGCGGATTGACCGACTCCGGACCCCCGAGCAGCCACTGGGGCGGCAAATGGCCGCCTACGGTGAGTCTGGACTGGCCGCTGTCAGACCTGAGTTGCACAGATTTAGTGCCCCGGCGCGTTGATCGCCGGTAGCCGGGGGACTGTTTCAAGATCGGTGTTTTCGGCCCGACACGCCGGGCGAGGGTCCGGCGGGATGGGCACTGTGAGTGATGACATCGGACCTTGTGAGTCCACGCAAGGGTGAGTCCAAGCCGGCGCGGGAGCTGTCGCCGGAGCAGGCCGCTGCAGCGGCGATGGTGGCCGAGGCGAAGGCACGCGGTCTGGCGTTGACCGGCCCGGACGGCCTGCTGAAGTTGTTCACCAAGAATGTGTTGGAAACGGCGTTGAACGAGGAGATGACCGAGCACCTCGGGCACGCCAAGAATCAGGCGGACCCGGATCGAGATTCCACGAACGTGCGGAATGGGTCGCGCTCGAAGACGGTGATCTCGGATGCCGCGGGCGAAGTCGAGATTGATGTGCCGCGGGATCGTGAGAGCAGTTTCGAGCCGCAGATCGTGCGCAAGCGGCAGCGGCGTCTGACGGATGTCGATGAGATCGTGCTGTCGCTGTACGCGAAGGGGATGACCACCGGGGAGATCTCCGCGCATTTCTCGGACATCTACGGGGCGTCGGTGTCCAAGGAGACGGTCTCGCGGATCACCGACAAAGTCGTCGCCGAGATGAACGAATGGGCCAGCCGGCCGCTGGACGCGGTGTACGCGGCGGTGTTCATCGACGCCATCCACGTCAAGGTCCGTGATGGGCAGGTGGCCAACCGGCCGGTCTACGCCGCCATCGGCGTCACCGTGGACGGCTGCAAAGACGTCCTGGGCTTGTGGATGGGCGTTGGCGGCGAGGGCGCGAAGTTCTGGATGAGCGTGCTGGTCGACCTGAAGAACCGCGGCGTGCGCGACGTGCTCTTCCTGGTCTGTGACGGCCTCAAAGGCCTGCCGGAGGTCGTGGCGAACGTGTGGCCGCACACCGTCGTTCAAACGTGCATCGTGCACCTTATTCGGAACACTTTCCGGCTGGTCGGCAAACAGGACTGGGACGCGGTCAAGCGGGACATCAAGCCGATCTACACCGCGCCGAGTCCGGATGCCGCCCTTGCCGCCATGGAAGAGCTCGACGAAAAATGGGGCCGCAGATACGGGGCCGTGGTCCGGCTGTGGCGTAACGCGTGGGAGGAGTTCGTTCCATTCCTCGGCTACGATGTCGAGATTCGACGGATGATCTGTTCCACAAATGCGATCGAATCGCTCAACGCCCGCTACCGCCGAGCGGTGCGTGCTCGAGGCCATTTCCCGGCCGAACAGGCGGCGATGAAGTGCCTGTATCTTGTGACTCGTAGCCTGGACCCGACCGGGACGGGCCGCACTAGGTGGACGATGCGGTGGAAGCCTGTGATCAACGCATTCGCCATCACGTTCGGTGACCGCTGGCCGGGAGCCGAGACCTACTGACAACGACGCCGGAAACACCGATCACGAGACAGACCCCCGGCCGGCTGAGGATGGCTCGGGCCTGGTCGGTGATCTACGCGCCGGGGCACTAAATCTGTGCAACTCAGGTCTCACTCGCGGTCGGCGGGGACTGCCTGGCCGACATCGCCATGCTGCGCGCCGAACCTGCCGTGTTTGGGCCGGTCGCCTCGGACCCGACGGTGTCCCGCACGATCGATCGGCTCGCAGCCGACGCCACCGCAGCGTTGACGGCGATCGACACCGCCCGCGCCGCGGCGCGGGCGAGAGCATGGGCGTTGGCCGGCGGGCACGCTCCCGATCACGCCACCAACGCGGCGAACCCGCTGGTCATCGATGTGGACGCGACCCTGGTCACCGCCCACTCCGACAAGCAGGGCGCCGCACCGACGTTCAAGAAGGGCTATGGCCACCACCCGTTGTGGGCGTTCGTCGACCACGGCGCCGCGGGGACCGGGGAGCCCCTCGCTGCGCTGCTGCGCCCGGGGAACGCCGGGTCGAACACCGCCGCCGACCACATCACCGTCATCCGCGCCGCCCTACGTCAACTGCCCGGGCACAAGCCCGGAAACCGGCCCGGCCGCAAGGTCCTGATCCGGGTCGATGGCGCCGGCGCCTCCCACGAGCTCCTGGACTGGCTTCACGGGCAGCGGTTGTCCTACTCGGTCGGGTTCGGGCTGACCCAGGCCCTGGTCGACCAGCTCGCTGCGCTGCCCGTTACCGACTGGCAGACCGCGCTGGACGCCGGCCGCGAGCCCCGTCCCGGGGCCTGGGTCATCGAGGCCACCGGCCTGATGAACCTCACGCCCTGGCCGACTGGGATGCGGGTCATCGTCCGCCGGGAGCGACCACACCCCGGCGCGCAGCTGCGGATCACCGACCCGGACGGGTTGCGCTACGACGCATTCGCCACCAACACCCGTCCCGGCGGCCCGCACCGCCAGCTCGCAGACCTCGAGCTGCGCCACCGCCGCCGCGCCCGGGTCGAGGACCGCATCCGGGCCGCGAAGGACACCGGGCTGACGAACCTGCCCTGCACGAGCTCGACCAGAACCGGATCTGGCAGGCCGTGGTCGCGCTGGCCTGTGAGATCACCGCCTGGACCCAGATGCTCGCGTTCGGCGAGCATCCCGCCCGCCGCTGGGAACCCAAACGGCTGCGACTGCGCCTGTTCTCGATCCCCGCCCAGATCGCCCGCCACGCCCGCCAGGTCGTGCTGCACCTCCCGACGCACTCGCCCTGGTCAAGGCTCATCCTCAACGGACTCGACCAGCTTCACGCACTCGCCGTCCCCGGCTGAACCCCGGCCCGCCAGCCCCGACGACCCAGGAACCCGACCGGCACGTGGACCCGGCGCCCCGAGCGACCTCGGCCGAACTGTCACACCCAACAGGCAGAATCAGCCCCGCCGCACCGCCCAGCACCGGTGTCGATCAAGGCCCGGCCTCACGACGAAAGATCCGGGCTAGGTGAAGTGCTCTCTTCGCAAAATCAATCGCAGGCGATAGTACTCTCGGATGATCTCTGACATCGGACTCTCCATTCCAGAGTCTATGAGTTGCCGCCACCGAACACGATCTGCTCGAGCGCCTGCGTCACAAACTGACGGCCCCCTTCAGGCCGAGGGCGCGGGCAGCAAGCTGAGCCATATGGAGGGGCTCGCGGGTTCCAGCTTCACGTAGTTGGGTGCGACAGCTGAACCCATCAGCGAGAACCTCTGTATCAGCGTCGGCTTCGCGTACCGCCGGAAGCAGAACTCTCTCAGCGCATGCTATTGAGATGTCATAATGCCCCTTCTCGAACCCGAAATTACCGGCGAGGCCACAGCAGCCCGAGTCGAGAATTTCAGCCTTCACGCCGAGCGCGGCGAATACCGCTTCGTCATCTTCAGTTCCCAACTCGGCATGTTGATGGCAATGTACCTGGACAATAGCCTTTTGGCCTGGCAGAACGACGGCAGCACGAAGCTCGTCGATATGCTTAGCAAGAATTTCGGCGAATGTAAAAATGCTCCCTGCAATGGAGCGCGCAAGCGGCGCATTAGGCAAGAGCTCCGGCGCATCTGCGCGTAGCGCAGCGGTACAGGACGGCTCCAGGCCTACCACGGGAACGCCATCAGCGATCCAGGGGCTGATCGTGTGAAGACTGCGCCGCAACACCTTTCGAGCGGTCTCAACTTGACCGGTCGACGTCCACGTGAGTCCGCAGCAGACGGCCGCTGGCGGGACCTCGACTGAGTATCCTAATGCGGACAATACTGCTACAGCGTCAGCGGCGATAGACGGGTCAAAGTGGTTGGTGAACGTATCCGGCCAGAGTAGCAGTCGACCGCGTGATTTACGATAATCCATCGCTGAGTTAGCAGTAGAAGTAGGTCTGCGACTGGATCGTCGCTGGCGTACGATCGTCGTGAATGGTTGGCGCGCTATACGGGGTACAGCGCGCTGCGGAGCAATTCCTCCAGCCCGTTTGGCCACTCCCGCAAGAGGAGTTTGGGCAGCCCTATTGAGCAAATCAACAATAGGCGCCGGGAGGTGGCCGACGAGTCTCATCCAGCGAGGCAATGCGCCCATTGAATAATGGGATGCCGGACGAAGCTTCCCCTTATAGCGTTGAGCGAGAAACTCAGTCTTATAGGAGGCCATATCGACGCCAACTGGGCAGTCGCGCTTGCACCCCTTACACGACAAACATAAGTCCAGGGCCTCCGCAACCTCCGGTGACTGCCAACCGTCGGAGATCAATTCACCGTTAGCCATCTCGAAAAGTAGGCGCGCACGACCCCGGGTCGAGTGCATTTCTTCACCTGTGGCTCGATAGCTCGGGCACATCACGCCCCCAGAAGCGGTGATGCACTTTCCGACGCCCAGGCACCGGCGAGTGGCTCGTGCAAAACTGCCGCGATCATGTGTGAAAGCAAGTTCGGGAGCATTTTTTAGGGTTGGCATTCCAACGAACACGCGGAGGTCGTCATCCATCTTGGCGGGTCGCACGACTCGCCGCGGGTTCATCTGGTTGTCCGGGTCCCAGATGTCCTTGAACTCCTCAAATGCAGCGATGATCTGCGGAGGGTACATCCGGGGAAGGAGCTCCGCGCGGGCTTGCCCGTCGCCGTGTTCTCCTGAGAGAGAACCACCGTGAGCGACGACGAGATCGGCCGCATCAACCATGAAAGATCGGAAATCCGCGATGCCAGATGTCGTAAGCAGATCGAAGTCAACTCGTACGTGCAAGCAGCCGTCGCCGAAGTGACCGTAGTATGCACCGCGACGGTTGTGGCGCGATAGGAGAGCATCGAACTCCCGCAGGTAGGCGCCAAAGTTCTCCGGTGGTACAGCGGCATCCTCCCAGCCAGGCCATGCCTCACCGCCGTCCGGGCCTCGAGTGACAATCCCCGCGCCGTCCTCCCGGATCCGCCATAGCGCCTTCATCACGACTGGATCGCCGACGACAACGCTTGTCGCGCCATAGGACTTCATTGCCGCCGCAATCGCGCGAGCGGCGGTCTCGGCCTCTCGTCGGGTGGTGCCCCCGGTCTCGACGTATAGCCAGCCACCTCCGTCGGGCAGGAGCTTGCTCGCGGTCTCAAGCGGGTTGTATACGCGCAACGCAGCAATCAAGCCGGCGTCCATGCCCTCGATCGCCAACGGACGATGCTCGCGTACAGCCATTACATGGTCGGCAGCGGTGTAGGCGTCGGGGAACCCCAGCACCGCGAGTGCACGATGAGGCGGCGACTCCACGAGTCGGACGGTGGCCTCCAGGACTGTCGCGCATGTGCCTTCAGTACCGACCAGGGCCTTGGCGAGATTGAACTGATTCTCAGGCAACAGCTGATCAAGATTATAGCCGGATACTCGTCTCGTCAGGTTCGGAAAACTGGACCTGACATCGTCGGCGAACTTGTCACGTAAATCTCGGAGCGCACCGGGGATGCCGATCGCGTCGACCCCCGGCTCACCTTGTCCGAGACTGAGTCTTTCACCGCGGTACGTGAGCACGTCCAGCGCAAAGACGTTGTCGACCGTCTTCCCCCAGGCCATCGAGTGTGAACCGCAGGCGTTCGTGCCGATCATGCCGCCGAGGGTGCAGCGATTGTGCGTTGACGGATCGGGGCCGAAAGTCAGTCCATGAGCGCGTACCGCGTCTCTGAGCGTATCGAGGACGAGTCCTGGCTGAACACGGGCGGATCGCTCTGATGGATCGATCTCGACGATGCGGTTCATGTGCTTGGTGAAGTCAAGTACAACCGCGGTGTTCACAGCCTGTCCGCCGATGGAGGTACGAGCTCCAACCGGCAAAACCGCTACACCATACTCACGACACACGGCCATTGCCGCTTCAGCATCCTCGGCATCACGAGGTTCGACTACACCTATCGGTACATGCCGATAATTAGAAGCATCCGCCGAATACATCGCCTGAGATGCAGAGTCAAAACGAACTGCGCCGCGAACTGCTTTCGTGAGCTCAGCCTTCAATGCGGTGGCTGCAGCGACAGAAGGTATAATGTCATCACTCATACGGCTGGCGCACGGTCACTCGAAGTGAGCCACGAGCCTTTCACCACCCGAGCAGTCAGGCCACGAGGACATGTGGAAGTTGACAAGGGAACCAAGAAAACAGACGGTCTGCTGAGGTGTGCCCCTGTAAGCATTTACCGACACCTCCGGGCAATCTTCGAAGAGCCTCAACCGGCCAGCTACCTATCCACAGAGGTGAACCATTACCAGTTAGAGATTGACTTCGTCAGGATCGAGGCGATGTCATCCTCTGTAGGAGTCCTTGCGCATGTCGACAGCAAACGCTGCTGCTTCATCGTTCCAGGAACGAGATCTGCGACATCAGACTCGGAGTACCCCACACCGCCAAGGCCGTTAGGGATGTCGATATCACGCATCAGCTGAATCAGTACTGACGGCAGCCGCTCGGCCGGCGCACCGACGCTAGCTGCTTCGGGGTTAATCAGCTCAGCGGCGCGAAGATGACGCTCGGGGGCGCTGTCGAACGAAAAGCGGAATGCTTCCGGAGCCGTCAAAGAAACGGCCTGCCCATGAGGCACCATTGCTTCTTCCTGCGGATATCCAGCCGGGCGGTAGTCCTTCACCATCCCAGCAATTGGATATGCATTAGCATGCGGGATGTGAACGCCTGCGTTCCCGAAGCCCATGCCTGCGAATGTCGCGGCGAGCATCATGTTGGATCGCGCTTCAATATTGTCGTGTCCATCGAGTACTGATAGGCGAAGTGACTGCGAAATCAGCGCCATCGACTTCTCGCACCACAGATCCGACACAGGATTGGAACCGCAGTATGTGACACGAGCTTCAGGGGTTTTACGATCAAACTGCGTATAGTATTTCGCCGTATAGGATTCGAGAGCATGACATACGATGTCCATGCCGGATGCCGCGGTGACCTCCGGCGCCAGCGTCAGCGTCAGAAGTGGATCGACAACCGCCAAGGTGGGACGCAGACGCCAGTGGCTGATCCCGGTCTTGACTCTCATCGAGAGGATGTCCATGACACACATAGCAGTAGACTCTGAACCAGTACCCGCAGTTGTTGGAACCGCGATGAGAGGCTTGAGAGGTCCAGGCGGAACCTTGGCCTTACCGATAGGCTTATTGATGTAATCCATCAACTCACCAGGGTAGCTCGTCAATAGATTGATCGCCTTGGCGGTATCAATTGCGGATCCGCCGCCGACGACAATAAATCCGTCCCACGGCCCTTCTTGACGAGCGTAGTCAACGGCTGATGAAATAGACTGATCGGTCGGCTCGATGTGCACATCAGCAAAGATGTCCGACTCAATATTATACCTCTTCAGTCCGTCGGAGATGCGCTGTGGAACTCCGATGGATGCAACTCCCCGATCTGTCACAATGAGGACCCGAGTCATCCCGAAGCCAGAGGCCTCGAATCCGATCTCGTCAGTGGCGCCGGCCCCGAACTTCAAGGGTGGTGCACCCCACGTGAAGATCGTCTCTTCGACCGAGCCTGTGTCGACCATTTCTCTCCTACCGCTCTAACGATGTTCGAATGCAACAGGTACTGCCTAGGGAAGCTGCTTGATTCGCACTCAGCGCAACATCTGTCTCTTCCCGCGTTGCCGACGAAGCTCGAAAAATGAACTCGCGGCGGTTGCGAATATACTATTCAGGTCGATCATCTCAAAGCTCGGTCGCTCAAGACGGGGTGCCGAATTGTCCCTAAGAGTCCGGCCCCCTCATGCAACAACGGCGAACGAGCCCTCTCGCCCCGAACAGAAATTCGGGGACCAGGGAAGAAGAACGCACAAGTACTGCTTAGCTACCGAGGGAAGCCATAGAGTGGCATGTTGCATGCCACTCCGTCAACCGTCGACGCCTGAGACCGGGTTTCGCGACTCCCAGGCGGAGGTGGTCCAACCTAGGTCGACATCGACACCGTCCCCAGCCTCCTGTGCCAGGAGCAATTCTGACGTGGTCTGAATGTGCGCGCACATCGCGTCGGCCGCTCCCTCCGGGTCCCGTGCTTCCAGCCGCTCAAGAACCCCAAGGTGTTCCGCAACGATGTCAAGCATCGTCCGCGACGACTCTGCAGTCGAGACTCCACGTTTAACGACCATGTCACGCATTCCGTCAATGAACTCCGCGAGACGCTTGTTCCCGGTCGCCTCGAGGATCGTTCGATGGAATCGGCGGTCGTGCTCCCACATGCGGACCTCATCGCCGTCGCGAGCGGCGCGCTCCATCGCGGCGAACTGACGGCGCAGCTCCTTCAGGCCCGCAGCATCGAACTTTTCGCAGGCCCGTCGGGTGGCTGGGACCTCCAGTAGGAGCCGAAGCTCGAAGACCTCCTCCAGATCATGGACCGTGGTTTGGAGGATCCGTACCCCGCGGTTCCGCTCGAAGCGGACCATGCCCTGCTCGGCCATCTTGATCAGGGCTTCACGCACCGGTGTCCGGGATACGCCGAGCTCGGCGGCGAGCGCATGCACCGAGTGCAGACTTCCAGGAAGAAGCTCGCCGCTCACTACTGCACTCCTGAGAGAGCTGAGCACAGCACTGTTAAGAGTCGTGATCCCGTTCGAAACGCCCTTCATCGGAGCTCAGCGGAACCCGTGCCGGCCCCACAGTCTGCATCGTTGTCCTGCTCACACATCTACCCGTCCTCCGATCCTCCACCAGCGGCCTGCTGCGTCGGGTGCGCGAACAGCGCCGCAACAGGTGGTCGACATTCGATCACTGCGGCGGTTCCGTCCTGACGGTGGGCTGTCGCAGCCCGGAGTACTGGGGAACCGCCAGCAAGGCGTATGGCAACGAAGCCTCGACCAGCCGCATCACCTGCCCCTCCGTTGCGACTTCCTGCTGCTGAGCGGCCACACCGTGGGGAGCTTGACAGCTCTACATGTGACATGCCACTCTGCACCGCAGCATGCTACATGCCAGTATGCGCAGCCCCTAGCCAGTAAATCGCTGGGCCCAGGGGAACCGCTCCGTCGCATCGTCGGGATGGAACAGCCTATGGGTGACACTGCTTGGCGCCTTCGAGTTGACCGGGTGTCGGCCGATAGTTGTGCGGGTTTCGCAAGGTCTTTCGTTTCACCCCTGGCGTTGAAGAGGTTTGCGCTGTACGGCGGCAACTCTGGGTGCGGCTGGGCGGGATCAGGTCACTACTCCTTCTGTCGGGTCTCGGCGCCGTTAGTGTCATATCCTGGTTGCTAGTCCTAACGCGCATGCTCCGCGATTCGCTTAGTTTTTCTATTGCCGCCCGTCGTGTTGCGTTAATGTAGCGCATAGCGACCTATGGTTGATGTCGAGCTCGTTCAGCGGTATTGCAATCGGAATCGCGGTTCGTCAGAAAGCTTCAAGCGTGGCCTCGCCAATGCATTCTGGTCTAGGAAAGTGTGGCATGTTACATGGCACGTCGCAGTGGAGACTCGGAGGCTGGACTATGTTCAAGATCATGTTTGTCGTCTACGAGCGCGAGGGTATCGATCGGGATGAGGCTCTGCGTTATTGGCGCGAGCAGCATGGCCCGCTCGCGTCCAAGGTTCCCGGCCTGCGTTATTACGCTCAGACGCACGCCCTCAGCTCTGTTGACGGGGGCTCGGCCCCGTACCTCGGATCCGCTGAAATGGCGTTCGACAGCCAGGGAGCCTTTGTCGAGGCAACGGCATCTCCCGAGTTCGATGCAGTTCTGAAGGACGTGGTCAACTTTGCAGATCCTGACAACGTTCCGACGGCAGTTGTCCAGGATTATGTCTTCGTTGACTGACCTTTATTCTGGTGGCTGGCCGAGTCGTCATCGGCCGTCATAATTTAGGTGTCTGGTTTCGCTCGCGGCGCCGGCCACGCCTTTGAATGTGCGGTTCCGTCTTAGCACGTAGGGCCTATTCAGCTTACCCTCGCCGTTGAAGGAGTAATAGGATGACTGTGATCGCCAAGCCCGATTACCTATTGCGTGACGACGTACAGAAGTTCATTGATCGCCCGAAGAAGCTTTTCATCAATGGTCAGTGGCACGACTCCATCAAGGGTGAGACTCTCGAGGTCTACGACCCTGCGGTTGGGACGAAGATCTGTACCGTTGCTGCGGGTGATGCGGAGGATGTCGACCGAGCTGTGGCGGCCGCGCGCCACGCGTTCGACGAGGGGCCGTGGTCCAAGCTGAATCCTTCGGAGCGCGGCAGGCTGGTCTGGCGGCTCGCGGATCTTCTCGAGGAGCACGCGGACGAGTTTGCACAGATCGATGCGCTCGACAACGGCAAACCGGTCACGGACGCGCGTGCGGTAGACGTGGCGTTCTCGATCGAACTGCTGCGATACATGGCTGGTTGGTCGAACAAGATTTATGGCGAGACGATTCCGCTCACCAACCCGGCTGACTTCCATGCATACACGCTTCGCGAGCCGGTCGGCGTGGTTGGGCAGATCGTTCCTTGGAATTTCCCCCTCATGATGGCGGTCTGGAAGGTCGCTCCTGCCCTGGCCGCCGGCTGCACCGTGATCCTCAAGCCCGCCGAGCAGACGCCGCTGAGCGCACTTCGCCTGGCTGAGCTCACCGAGGAGGCCGGCTTCCCGCCGGGTGTCTTCAACGTCATCACCGGCTTTGGCGAGACGGCAGGTGCGGCGATCGCCGCCCACGACAACATCGACAAGGTCGCGTTCACCGGTTCGACCGAGGTCGGGCGGCTGATCGCGCATGCGGCGAGCGGGAACCTCAAGAAGGTCTCCCTCGAGCTTGGCGGAAAGTCCCCCGTGATCGTGTTCGGTGATTCTGACATCGAGCAGGCTGTTGCCGGTGCTTCCAGCGCGATTTTCTACAACAACGGGCAGACCTGTACGGCGGGATCTCGTCTCTATGTGCACCGGAAGGTCTACGACAAGGTCGTGGAGGGTATCGCCAGTGAGGCGTCTGCTCTCCCGATCGGTCACGGTCTCGACCCGGCGACCCGTATCGGGCCGCTGATCTCGGCGGAGCAGCGCGACCGTGTCACTGGCTACATCGCACAGGGCCGCGAGGCCGGCGCAGAGGTGATCGTGGGTGGGGACACTGTCGGTGATGGGGGCTACTTCATTCAGCCGACCATCCTTACCAAGACTGATCCGAGCATGAGCGTAGTGCGCGAGGAGATCTTCGGCCCGGTGCTGTGTGCCATGGCCTTTGACGAAGACACCATCGATAGCGTCGTGCGTGAGGCGAACAACTCGGTGTACGGGTTGGCCGCGAGTATCTACACCCGCGACATTAGCGTCGCACATCGAGTCGCCAAGCGGCTCAAGGCTGGAACGATCGGTATCAATACCCACCATGTGGTCGATGTCGCGCTCCCATTCGGCGGATTCAAGCAGTCCGGATATGGTCGGGACATGGGCCGCGACGCGATCGACCAGTACACCGAGGTCAAGTCGATCGGTATCGCACTCTGACGCTACTGCGCTCACCAGGGGGAGCACTCTCATTCAAGAGAAGATTGGTGCCCAGGTAAGCGCGACATCTCGGACTTGATACCCCGCATCGTCTGGCGCTCCACCCACCATATAGAGGCGCCATCAATGGGAAAGGCTTAAGATCACGATGACTGCCCCACCGATGAAGAGGCCGCGTCGAAGCATTACGGCGAGCCACGCCAAGATCGGCGAGCTGGGCTGGGACCGGACGTACTACCCCCATGAGCGCGGGAAGTATCCCAGCCGATACAAGCTGCCGAACAAGCCAGGCCGGGATCCCATGAAGCAGATCATGGGCGACTACCTGCACATGCAGAACGAGAAGGATGACCGCGTCCACGGTGGCCTCGATGCAGCCGTCCGCGCAGAGGTCCCCGGCAAGGCCCCGCTTCGGTGGCTGGAGCTGCTCAAGCCTTACCTGCTGACTGTTGTTAGCGCCGAGGCCGCCGCTACCCGCTGTATGGGCATGCTTGTTGATGCCATCGACGACCCCGAGCTGCAGAACGCCTATTACATCTAGCAGCTCGACGAGCAGCGTCACACCGCGATGCAGATGAACCTGTATCGCTGGTACATGAAGAACATGCCCGAGCCGGTCGGCTGGAACCTCGGGCTCCAGGCGGTCGGGGGCGACTCCATCCTGGTCGCCGCCCAGAACCTCACCGGAAGCTTCATGACCGGTGACCCCTTCCAGGCCGCGGTGGCGCTCCAGGTCGTCGTTGAGACCGCCTTCACGAACACCATCCTGGTCGCGTTCCCGGACGTGGCAGTCCGGAACCATGACTTCGCTCTGCCCACTGTCATGAACTCCGTGCAGTCGGACGAGGCGCGCCACATCAACAACGGCTACGCGACACTTCTGTACCTCCTGCAGGAGCCGGAGAACGCCCCCCTGCTTGAGCAGGACATCCAGCAGATGTTCTGGACCGTGCACGCATTCGTCGACGCCTTCATGGGCATCATCGTCGAGTACGCCCCCACGGATGCGACCGACCCGGAAAGCTGGACCACGAAGTGGGACCGGTGGGTGAATGACGACTACTACCGTTCCTACATCGTCAACCTCGGCAAGCTGGGCTTGAAGATCCCCGACTCGATCTTCAAGCGCGCGCGTGAGCGGATTGCTGCCGACTACCACCACAAGGTTGCTGTCGGAGTCTGGGCCTCGTGGCCCTTCCACTACTATAAGTACGGCAACCTCGAGCAGAAGGACTACGACTGGTTCGAGAGCAAGTACCCGGGCTGGAACGAGAAGTTCGGTGCGTTCTGGCGCGGCTACGCCGACGTTCGCTACCCCGGTTCGGGTCCCTTGCAGCTGCCCGGGCTGCTCGAGGGTGCCGGCCCGATCTGCTGGACCTGCCAGCTCGGATGCCTGCGGCCCGAGGAGCAGTGCCACCGCGTTGTCGACGAGCACACGCGGTTCTATTGCTCGCCGGAGTGCAAGTGGATCGACATGACCAACCCTGGTCGCTATGTCGGTGACCGTGTTTGGTTCGACCGCTACCACGGCTGGGAGTACTCCGAGATCGTGCGTGACCTCGGCTTCCTCCGTCCGGACGGTAAGACGCTCACAGGCCAGCCGCACGTTGATCCCGACCCTGCTAAGCAGTGGACGATCGATGATCTCCGAGAGCTCGGCCACATCATGCAGAGCCCGAACATCCTCACTGCGGAGCGTCTCGGCCTGCCCTATAAGCGAGTGGAATACACCGGCACTAAGACCGGTGACATGCCCCCCACCATTCCGCCGCTCTTCGGGGTCTGAGTAAGTCTCATGTCTCGTCCCGGCAGGCTGCCGACTCGTGGTTTGGCAACCTGCCGGGGCTTGGCGTATGACTCTCACCGAGTCATCAGATGAGTGGCCGCAGGTTGGGAGGGTGGCGAGCAGATGGGAACGTTCAACGTAAGGTTCGAGCCAATTGGTGAAGAGATCGAATGCGGCGAGGATGAGACCATTCTCGATGCAGCATTTCGATCGGGTTTGAACCTTGTGCACGGTTGCCGCGAGGGGCGCTGCTCGGCGTGCAAGGCATTTGTCCTCGATGAAGGATGGATATATCTAAAGAAATATTCAAGCTTCGCTCTCTCCGATCAGGAAGAGGAGGGGGGATATACCCTTCTATGCCGGGCAGTTCCGGAGTCAGACGTTACGATTGAGCTGCTCAACTATGATCCAGACCACTATCGGCTCGAGCACGCCATTACTGATGGAGTTGGCCGAGTAGTCGATGTGGAAGCGTTGACGCACGACATTCGACGCTTGGAGCTCCAGATCGAGTCTCCTCAGGGCTTCGGATTTCTTCCCGGTCAATTCGTCGACATCTGGATCCCCGGGACCGAGCAGCGGCGATCGTTCTCGATGGCAAACCTTCCTAGCGACGGGCGCCTTGAGTTCATCATCAAGCAGTATCCGGGCGGCCGGTTCGGGGCGATGCTCGACGAGGGCCTGACGGTGGGTGATTCAGTGAAGTTCACCGGGCCTTATGGTACATGCTACCTCCGTGATACCGGCGGGAGTCGTTCGGCGTTACTCATCGCCGGTGGTTCGGGTATGGCGCCGATTCTTTCTCTGCTGCGCCAGATGTCAGAGGACGGTCAGGGCCGCACCGTGTCGGTCTTCTACGGTGGACGTGCGAGACGCGATCTTTTCTATACCGAGCTCGTTCAGTCCCTCGGAAAACGAATCGAGCAGTTCGAGTTCATCCAAGTAGTGTCGGATGAATCCGATAGTGACGGTGACGGTGACGATGTACGATACGGATTCGTGCATGACGCCGTTGATCAGTGGATAGAGACTTCCGGGTTCCGCCTGGATGCATGTGACGTCTATATGGCAGGCCCGCCACCGATGGTTGATGCGGTGAACGATGTTCTGACGCTCAGGCATCAGGTGGAGCAGAATCGGATCTTCGTAGACAAGTTCACGTCGACCGGCCCTGAGGAATCTGCCGATTCCGATTCTGTATCGTCGCTTTAAGATTTGTTCTCCAGAGAGGAGATCTGCGCAATGAGTGCATCAGCTGCCGAGCGGCGTGAGCTGCGAGAGCTCGAGCGGACACAGCACTGGTTCATCCCGGAGCGGAAACGTTCGTCGCTCTACGAGGACGTGACTATCGACGTCCAGCCGAGCGTCCACCGGCATACCAGGTTCGGCTATCCTATCGCATTTCCAAACGGGCGTCAGTCATTCTGGGATGACTCCACTGCGATCCGGTCCAGCGACTGGTATGCGTTTCGTGATCCGGCCGGGCTTTGGGAGCGCACGTTCTTCCAGACTGGCTCAACTCATGAGCGCGAGATCGAGAATGATCTCCAGGTGGCGCGGGACAACAATCTGTTCGTTGCGGCAAGCAAGGAGTGGGTTGACTTCTTGTCTGCTCAGCTTCTGCCGATCAGCCTTACCGAGTATGGTCTGGTTGCCCCGCAGTCGGCGGCACTCCGGCCCGCCCTGGGTGATGCCATCGCGAACTGCCTCGGCTACAGCGCCGGTTACAAACTTCGCCAGGCTCAGGCACTTGTTCTCTACGGGGGAGAGCTGGAGCGGGAGATTCCCGGATTTTCGACCGCAGACGGGAAGCGTCGTTTCTTGGAGGATCCCGAATGGCAGCCGACACGTCGCTACCTTGAACGGCTGGGCTCGATCACGGACTGGGCGGAGACCGTCGTCGCAGCCAACATCTGCTTCGAACCGCTCATTGGTAATCTGCTGCGCCGCGATGTGCTGATCCGACTCGCCGGCTCCTACGGCGACGCCACCACACCGACCCTCGGCCAGGTTGCTCAAGCCGAGTGGGGTTGGGTGCGTGACTGGTCCGTGGCCCTCGTTCGCTTCATCCTGAATGACGCTACTCATTCCGAGGCCAACACCCAGAAGGTCCAGGAGTGGCTGGAGGACTGGGGAACGATGGCTCGCGAGGCGATCGATGCGCTGGAGCCCGTCTTCAGCTCGATCGACCCCGCCTACTCTGAGACCCGTCAGCGTCTCAACCAAGATCATGCCGACCTGCTTCAGGAATGCGGCCTCAAGTCGAGCGAGGTGACGGTCTGATGACGGATGCCACGGCTGCGCCGGCGGCTGCGCAGGGGAGCGGCGACGTCGCTTATGATTATGTGGGGCTGGTTATGCAGCGCACTCCGGAAGGCGAAGCGGTCGGCCGGGTGTGCTCGCAGACTCCTGGTGTCGAGGTCATCACGAACGCAACTTTCCTCGATGTCAGGGCCAAGGATCGGCTGATCGTCAACTTCGACGCGGTCGGCGAAGAACTCGGCAGCGACATGGACGGTTACGTTCTTCAGGAACACATGACCACTCACTATGGCCGGATGGCAATGACCGATGACTCGTTCATCCTGGTCGCCGATCCTCTCGAGCTGATCGAGCTGATCAACTCTGAGTCGTAGGAAGGGATCATCAAGGTGATCTCGCCTCTCGGGTGAGTGACGCAGTTTTTCACTCCTTGATATGTGGGGAGCCTCATTGGGGTGGTGTGTTGCTCCCCTGCACCATCCTTGCTCTCGGGCCGGCCGGAGTTCGTGCCGGCCCGAGAGCGGGGCTGTGGTATTTGGGAGGCTTCGGGGTATTGGATTGATGTTATCTGTTCCCTAGGTGGTGTTTCGCTCGGGCGGACGCCGCCGCAGCTTGAGGAGAGTCATGGTTGTTGAGAATTCTGAGGCACTGGAAACGATGCCTTCGGCAAGCGACAGAAATTCGGCGTATACGGCTGCCGCGGGTAACCCAATGCTCGTGGCCCTCCCAACCTTTCTCGTGGGTAGTATCACTCTAGGCCTTTGGCTCATTGGTTATCTGCCGACAGCTCTTCCTGGTGGACTAGTTGCGGGTGTCTTCTTTGCCTCCGGGGTCGGTGTGATTCTCGGAGCGGCCTGGGCAGCGCGCCTGGGCCAGAGTGCGGTAGCGGGCGTCCTGGCCACATTTGGCACGTTCTGGCTTAGCTTCGGCGTGTTGGTCTTCGGTCTGGTGAATGGGCTTTTCGGGGTATCGACTACAGATGCGGCAGCAGCTGGTAGCCAGGTGCAGTCGGTGCAGGCCACGTTCCTTTTGTCATGGTTGATTGTGCTTGTGGTGATGACGCTGGCAACTACGAGATTGCCGCTCGCCTATACAGTGCTCTTCGTGCTTGTTGACATTGCTCTCGGGCTCGTTCTCGCTGGAGTTCTGGCGGCTTCTTCGGCACTTCTGGTGTGGGGTGGAATCGCTGTGTTTGGCTTCTGCCTTGTGGGGGCTTACCTGTTCTACGGGGCCATGTCGGAGGAGCTCGGAGGATCATCAGCGCCGCTCGGCTCCCCTTTGACACAGTAGTTCTAAGGAACACGGATTTCCTATGGCCCCCGCGCGGCTATTGGGCTGGGGTGCCGTCATTGACGGGCTCCCCCCGCAGAAACTCCGGGAGACTCTCCGTTCCGAGTCTCCCGGAGTTTCTGCGGAGGCGGTCGGCCTGCACGAGTAATGGAATCATTAAAGTTGTGCGAGCCGAAGTCGAGCACGCGCATAGTATCCATCAGTTTGTGCAATCTGGTGTGAGACGTGATAGAGGAAAGAAGCGAACCGACTAGTGCAAGCTGAACCATTCTGGATCGCAGGTCGTCCAGCGACTGGTAGCGCGGTGATTGATGTCCAGTATCCTTATGATGGTCGAACGGTCGCCTCGGTATTTGTTCCATCCGCTGAGCAGGTTGAAGAGGCCGTGGCCGCGATGCACGCGGCGAGGGATGTTGTGGGGGCAACATCTGCTCATCGGCGAGCGTCTGCACTTTCGCATGTCGCAGACAGGCTTGAGCAGCGTTTAGAGGAAGCCGCTCAGGTCATCGTGCTCGAGAGCGGTAAGCCCATCAAGTGGGCCAGGGTGGAGGTAGCGCGCGCGGCCTCCACGTTCCGATGGGCGGCAGAGGAAGCCCGGCGTTGGTCGGGAACCCTGCAGCGATTGGATACCGATGCCGGTGGGGCTGGACGGCTTGCGCTTGTTCGGCGGTTTCCACGAGGTTCTCTGCTGGCGATTACGCCGTTCAACTTTCCACTTAATCTCGTCGCGCACAAAGTGGCCCCAGCGATCGCGGTCGGAGCGCCGGTTATTATCAAACCTGCCCCGTCGACTCCGCTCTCATCGCTGTTCTTGGGTCAGCTCCTCGCTGATACGGACCTGCACCAGGGCAGTTGGTCTGTGTTGCCGGTCCCAAACAGTCAGATGGAGCATCTCGTTCTTGATCCGAGGATTCCTGTTATCTCTTTCACAGGGTCGGGGCCGGTGGGCTGGGATATTAAGAGCCTTGTCCCTCGTAAGCATGTGACGCTTGAGCTCGGTGGGAATGCGGCGGCGGTTGTATGTTCCGACTGGTCGAGCGAGCAAGATCTGGAGTGGGCAGCTCAGCGGATCGCTCTCTTTGCAAACTATCAGGCGGGCCAGTCGTGTATCTCGGTGCAGCGAGTCTATGTGCCACGTGAGCTGTACGAGGTGTTTACCGTGCTGCTTTCGCGTCATATTGGCGCACTTAGGCAGGGGAACCCGAATGACGACGCAACTGATGTTGGCCCTGTCATTAATGAGGCATCAGCCATCAGGATCGAGCAGTGGATCGATGACGCGGTCCATGCCGGGGCGAAGATTCTGGTCGGGGGTCGCAGGAACGGGACAAGTCTTGAGCCGACGCTTTTAGCAGATGTTCCGCTCGCCGCGCGGATTCTTCGTGACGAGGCATTCGGCCCGGTGGTGAGTATTACGCCTTTCGACAGTCTAGACTCGGCGTTTGCTGCCGTTAATGATTCTGACTTCGGTCTGCAGACGGGTGTGTTTACACGTGATATCCGGACTGCGTTCCGTGCGCATCGTGACCTTGAGGTGGGTGGGGTCATTATTGGGGATGTTCCGAGCTATCGTGCGGACCAGATGCCTTATGGTGGAATGAAGGACTCTGGTATAGGCAGAGAAGGCGTCCGCTCAGCGATGGACGACTTCACGGTGGAGAAGGTTCTCGTGCTTGCCGGGGTTGCGCTGTGAAAAGCGTTGCTCTGTGCCCTGTGAATTCTTACTGACCTCCCCGGCGTCGGCCAGTCTGCCCAACAGTGATCCTTGCTTGGGATATCGGGTGTCAGTTCGGTTATGGGCTCCCGCTGGATTTGCCCCGCCGGATTCGGTGAGCGAGGGTGGCTCCGATGAGTCACTAGTGGCCTCACGGGCACGAGGATTCAATCCCGGATGGGGCCGTTTTTTGTAGCGGCTCGGCGGCGTTTATCAAGAAGGGGTAATGGAGGTGAACGCGATGACCACGGCGGTGAAGGCGCGCGTCGAACGTGCCCGATCCGGGGCCCTGCTGCTCGGCCCGGCGCTGGTGGCGGCCGCCGCCTACGTCGACCCCGGCAACGTCGCGACCAACACCGCCGCCGGCGCCGGGTTCGGCTACCTGCTCGTCTGGGTCGTGCTCGCCGCCAACGCCATGGCCGGGCTCGTCCAGTACCTGTCCGCCAAGCTGGGGCTCGTCACCGGCAGGTCGCTGCCCGAGTCGCTGCGTGACCACCTCCCGCGCCGCACCCGCTTCGCCTACTGGGCCCAGGCCGAGCTCGTCACCATGGCCACCGACCTGGCCGAGGTCCTCGGCGGCGCCATCGCCCTCGCCCTGCTGTTCGACCTGCCCCTCATCTGGGGCGGAGCGATCACCGCGGTCGTCTCGATGGTGATCCTGGAGGTCGTAGACCGCTTCGGGCAGAAGCCCTTCGAGCGTGTCGTCACGACGATGCTGCTCGTCGTCGGCATCGGGTTCGTCGCCAGTCTCTTCGTCGCCCCGCCCTCGGCCGCCGGGATCGTCGGTGGCATCGTCCCGGGTTTCGAGGGCACCAGCAGTGTCCTGCTCGCTGCGGGCATGCTCGGCGCGACGGTGATGCCGCACGCGATCTACGTGCACTCCTCGCTCTCGCGCGACCGGCACGGCTCGCCCCCCCCGGGCCCCGAGCGGCGCAGGCTCCTCTCGGCCACCAAGGCCGACGTCGCCGTCGCGCTCACCGTCGCCGGGGCCGTCAACCTGGGCCTGCTGCTCGTCGGCGCCGCACTGCTCAGCGGCGACGACCGCACCGGGACCCTCGACGGTGTGCACGCCGCCATCGGCGACAAGGCCGGCCCGCTGTTCGCGCTCGGCTTCGCCATCGCGCTGCTGTTCTCCGGTCTGGCGTCCACGGCGGTCGGCTGCTACTCGGGTTCGGTCGTGATGGCAGGGTTGCTGAAGGTCAAGGTGCCCCTGCTCGCGCGCCGTGTCGTCACAGCGATCCCCGCGCTCGTCGTCCTCGGGGTGGGGGTCGACCCCACCTGGGCGCTGATCGTCTCCCAGGTCGTCCTGTCCTTCGGCATCCCTTTCGCGCTCGTCCCGCTGGTGATCCTGACCTCACGGCGCTCGATCATGGGCGACGCCGTCAACCAGCGGATCACCGTCGTCGCGGGGATCGTCGTGTGCACGGCGATCGTCGCCCTCAACATCGTCCTGCTGTACCTGACGGCCACCGGGGGTGGTTAACCCTGGTGATTCGTGGGGCCCGGGACGTGATCTCGGATTCATGATCGTTTCTGGTTTCCGGCTCAGGCGTGACAAGGCGTCCGGCCTGCCGTTCTTGCCGGGTGCTCCGCGCCGCTCATGCCGGCGGGATCGGAATTCAGCCTGCGGGGATGGGCGATGAGAGGAGTCGGACGAACGCCACGGCGAGCTCTTCGGCCCAGGGCGGCAGCTGATCGGCCCGTTGCTGCCGTCCAACGTGGGGCGGCGTGGTCATCCGTTCGGCAACGACCGCCGCGTGGTCGAGGGGATCATCTTCAGGTACCGGACTGGGATCCCCTGGCGCGATCTGCCCCGAGAGCAGTTCGGACCCTGGCAAACGGTGTGGAAGCGGCATCGCCGCTACGCCGGTGACGGCACCTGGGACAAGGTGTTGGCAGCGTTGCTGGCACGGGCCGACGCTGCCGGCAAAATCGAGTGGACCGTGTCTGTGGACAGTGGCGTCCACCAGGGTGGTGTGCGACCCGGCCCGGGTGAGGGGCGTGGCGTAGACGGGTAGGGCGGCCATCGCGTGATCTTCTGGCCTGACTTCTGCCACCCCGGCCGGATCGTGACGACTGTGGGCTCCTGAGCTGCGGCGATGCTGCTCGGTGGTGGTGGTTTGAGGCACTAAGTTTGGTGTCCTACGCTCGGTTGGTGGCGTGGGTGAGGCGGGTGCGGACGGCCTCGGGGGCGACCGCGGTGCAGGTCGCCGAGTACACCGAAGGACGTCGGCGGATCGTGGCTCACGTCGGGTCCGCGCACACCGAGGCCGAGCTCGGCCTACTGGTCGAACGTGCCCGTGAGCTGCTCGCCGACACCGGGCAGGCCGAGCTCGATCTGGGTGTGGAGCCGGCCCCGCGCCGGGCCCGCCTGCTCACCCCCGTCGAGGCCGGCGACGAGGACGGTGGGCTGTTCCCCGAGTCCACCACACCAGCACCCTCGGCGAGGGCTGCGCGGGCTCGGGTGTCGGCGCCGCAGGTGATCGCGACGGGGTCGCGGTTGTTGTTCGACACCCTTGCCGAGGTCTACGCGAGCCTCGGGTTCGGCGCCGTCGGCGATCACACGTTCCGGGACTTGGTGATCGCCCGAATCGTGGAGCCCACCTCCATCATGGACAGTGGCCGGGTCCTGACCGACTTGGGCGTGTCCCCGTCCAGCGAGCGCACGATGCGCCGCACCCTGGTGCGCTGCGCCGGGCGCGGCTACCGCGACACGGTCGCGAAGGCCTGCTTCACCCACGCCCGTGGCAGCGGGGACGTGTCGTTGTGTCTCTACGACGTCACCACCCTCTACTTCGAGGCGGAGAAGGAGGACGAGCTGCGCAAGGTCGGGTTCTCCAAGGAACGCCGGGTCGACCCGCAGATCGTCGTCGGGCTGCTGGTCGACCGCCACGGGTTCCCGCTCGAGATCGGCTGTTTCGAGGGCAACAAGGCCGAGACCGCGACCATCCTGCCGATCATCGAGGCCTTCCGCGCCCGACACGACCTACCGACAGGGCCGGGCGGGATGGTGGTGGTCGCCGACGCCGGGATGCTCTCGGCCGGGAACCTACGCGAGCTCGACGAGGCCGGCCTGCGGTTCATCGTCGGCTCCCGAGTCACGAAGGCCCCGGTCGACCTGGAGTCGCATTTCCACTGGCACGGCGACGCGTTCGTCGACGGGCAGATCATCTCGACACCCTCACCCCACGCGACCGCCGCAACGGGCGCACCGAGAACAGCCCGAAGGTCAAAGCCGAGCCCGTCTGGAACCCCGAGCAGCACCCGGGATCCTGGCGGGCGGTCTGGGCCTACTCCACGAAGCGGGCCGTCCACGACCGACGCACGCTGACCTTGCAGGAGAACCGGGCCCGCGAGGTCGTCGCAGGCGAGAAGACCGCCCGCACCCCGCGGTTCGTCAAGACCACCAACGGCACCCGCTCCCTGGACGAGGCCTCCCTCGCCCGGGCACAACGCCTGGTCGGGTTGAAGGGCTACGTCACCAACATCCCCGCCGCTGTCGCGGCGGCCGGGGAGATCATCGGTGACTACCACGACCTCTGGCACGTCGAGCAGTCCTTCCGGATGAGCAAGACCGACCTACGCGCCCGCCCGATGTTCCACCACCAACGCCAGTCCATCGAAGCCCACCTGACCATCGTGTTCACCGCTCTGGCCGTCGCCCGCGAGGTCCAGAACCGTGCCGGGCTCGCCATCCGCAACATCGTCCGCCAGCTACGACCGCTCCGCTCAGCCACGATCGCCGTCAACGGCACCCGGCAGACGTTCCCGCCCGCCATCCCGGACCACGAACGGACCATCCTCGACGCTATCGGGCGCCAACCGAACTGAGGCACTACGGCAAGTGGCAGAAGTCGGGGGGTAGGGCGGCCATCGCGTGATCTTCTGGAGACCTTCCACAGTGCTTCAGGAGTTCCACGCGATGACCGCACCCTCCAGTATCGACAGCGAGGATGGTCCTGGCGCCACCGGCTGGGTCTGACCCAAGTATCGATTGACGCTGACGTTGTCCTCGTTGGGATTCGTCGGCCCGGTCGGTGGCGTCGACCCGGCGCCGGCGGGTCGAGCTGTGTGACCTCATAGGAGCTTGCTCGAAGGGGCTCATCGCTGTCTTGTCCGTGCTCGACCGGCGGTGGTCTCCGCAGTTCCGACGAGCAGCACGGACGCACGTGCTGAGCACTCCCTCTCCCCACGAGGTCGTCGGCGGCGTCGACACCCACCGCGACACCCACCACGCAGCGGTGATCGACGCAGTCGGACGTCGGCTCGACGACGCCCAGTTCCCGGCGACCGCTCGCGGTTATGAACAGCTGCTGACTTGGATGCGTTCTCACGGGGAGCTCACGCGGGTCGGGGTGGAGGGAACGGGCTCCTACGGTGCCGGGCTCGCACGGTTCCTCGCCAAGGCGCACGTCTGGGTCGTCGAGGTCGACCGGCCCGACCGCCGGGCCCGCCGGCGGCACGGGAAGTCCGACCCCCTCGACGCCTACGCCGCCGCGAATGCCGCACTGAGCGGCTCGGCGAGCGGTACGCCGAAGAGCAGGGTCGGCCTGGTCGAGGCCATCCGGTCGCTGCGGGTCGCACGCCGCGGCGCGGTCAAGGCCCGCACGCAAGCGATCAACCAGCTCCGCGCGCAGATCGTGACCGCACCCGCCGAGCTACGCGAGCAGCTGCGCGGACTCACCACGGGCGCGCTGGTGAAGACCTGCGCTCGACTCCGTCCGGCCGCCCAGGGCGCCGAGCTCGTAGCCCTCGACCCCGACGCGATCGTGTCGGCTGCGACCAAGACCGCCCTACGACAGCTGGCCCGCCGCCACCAGCATCTCTCCGAGGAGATCCGCGACCTCGACCGCGACCTACAGCCGCTCGTGCAGGCCGCAGCTCCCGAGCTCGTCGCGCTGTCCGGGGTCGGGCCAGAGGTCGCCGGGCAGCTACTGGCCTGCGTGGGCGACAACGTCGAGCGGCTGCGCTCGGAGGCGGCGTTCGCACATCTCTGCGGTGTCGCGCCGATCCCGGCCAGCAGTGGCCGCACCGATCGGCACCGGCTCAACCGCGGCGGCGACCGCTCAGCCAACAACGCCCTGCACACCATCGTCCTGTCCCGGATGCGCTACGACCCCAGGACCAGGGACTACGTGCTGCGGCGCCGCGCGCAGAGCCTCAGGACGAAGGAGATCATGCGGTGCCTCAAACGCTATGTCGCGCGAGAGGTCTACCGTGCACTCCCACGCGACCTCGCTCTACTTGACAGTCCATAGGAGCATCCCGACCCAGTTCCTGCACGAGCAGCTGTCCCAGGCGAGTCCCGACCTGCTGCGACAGATGTTGACCACGTTCATCAACACGCTCATGTCCGCCGATGCCGACGCCGTCTGCGGGGCGGCGTGGGGCGAGCGTTCCGAGCAGCGCACGAACACCCGCAACGGCTACCGTCACCGCGACTTCGACACCCGTGTCCGCGTACGACCTCACGTGCTCAGCGGCGTACGGCCTGACGTGCCGAGGTCCCGGCGTGTCGTGACCGTGATGAGCTGAGTGTTGATCACCCTTCAGGGAGTGTCGGTCGACCGTGCCGGCGAGCCGAAGGGTGGCCTGCACGTCATGATTCTGGATCCGGAGGAATGGATGGATCTGCGCCGTTTTAGAGCTTTGCATGATGCGGGTGTGAGTATTTCGGCGATCGCTCGGGAGACCGGGCATCACTGGCGGACCGTGAAGAAGTATCTGGCTGAAGAGAAGGCAACACCTCCAGCGGCTCCACCGCGGCGGGGCACCCAGCCTCGGGTGATGGACGCGTTCGCCGAGGTCGTCGACGCGTGGCTGCGTAAAGATGTCACCTTGAAGGGGTCGGTGATTCACGAACGGCTCGTCGACCAGTACGGATTCACCGGCCATTACCAGCGTGTGAAAATCTATCTGGCCGAGGCTCGACCGCGAATCCGTGCCGAGCTGGGAATCGACGCCGACGCGTTGACCGATCTGCATCGGCGTTTCGAAGTCACGCCCGGTGCCCAAGCGCAGGTCGACTGGGGCGACGAGGGCGGTGTGTTGGCCCATGTCGGGGTCGAGAAGGTGTACTCGTTCCACATGGTGTTGTCATACTCGCGGGATCCGTTTTGCTGCTACACCACCTCGATGGATCTCGGGGTGTTCTGGGACTGCCACCGGCGGGGCTTCGCGCATTTCGGCGGTGTCCCGGCGTCGATTGTGTATGACCGGACCAAGACCGTCGTCCGGCGTCACGTCGCTCCGGGGAAGGCGGTGCCGTTGCATCCGGAAGCGGTCGCGTTCGCCGGGCACTACGATTTCGATATCGACGTGCTCGCCGCCTATCGGCCGACCGGGAAAGGCCGCGTCGAGCGCCAGGTCGACATCGTCCGTGACCATGTCCTGGCCGGGCGCAGCTTCGACCGTCTCGACGAGCTCGATCACGCCTTCGCCGCCTGGTCGGGCCTGCGGCGACGGCAGGTCCACCGCACCCACGGCGAGGTGATCGGCGAGCGCGCCGCCCGCGACCACGCTGCGCTGCGGGCACTGCCTGCCACCCCGTACCTGGTCGCCGATCGGCATCTGCGCCGGGTCGGGAAAGACGCTCTGGTCTCCTTCGCGGCCAGCCTCTACTCGACCCCGGCGCGGCGGGTCCGGCCCGGTCAGACCGTGGAAGTGCGGGTCACGCCGGCCACGGTGGCCATCCACGCGCTCACCGCCGGACCGGACGAATCCACGCTGCTGGCGGTGCATGCCCGCGCCGAACGCCGGGGCAGCTGGGTCGTCGACGAGCGGCACTGGGACGGGCTGCCCGACGGCACCGGGCGGGCCACCACCGACCGGCTCGGTGATCCGGCCCCGGCCGGGGCGCCAGAGCCTGAGCCGAGCCCGCTCGCCGCGTTGCTGACCCGCTCCGCCGCCGCTGCGGTCCCGGTCGGGCGTCGCTCCTTGGCCGCCTACGACGACGCCGCCGGTCTCACCACCCCACGCCCTGCTGGACGCGGGAGGAACGGACAAACCTCATGACTGAACTGACGACCGCGCGCATCAAATCCCACGCCACCAAACTCGGGCTGCCGCATTTGGCGGCCAGTCTCGAGCAACTGGTCAAACGCGCCGACACCGAACAGTTGGGCTACCTCGACTTTCTCGACCTCATCGTCGAAGAGGAACTCGGGATCCGCGAAGGGCGCCGTTTCCGGCAGGCCCTGCGACTGTCGAAGCTACCTCACCACAAGACCCTCGAGGAGTTCGAGTTCGCTTTCCAGCCAGACCTCGACACCCGCAAGGTCCGCGACCTGGCCAGCCTGTCATTCATCGCGACCAAAAGTAACGTTGCCCTCCTGGGCCCGCCCGGGGTCGGAAAAACACACCTGGCCGTCGCGTTGGCCGTATCAGCATGCCGCGCCGGCTACTCCACCTACTTCACCAGTCTCGACGACATGGTCCGCCAGCTCCGGGCCGCTGAGGAACTCGGCCGGCTCAACCGGAAAATGCGCACCTACACGCGCCCAGCAATCCTTGTCGTCGACGAAGTCGGCTATCTTCCGCTCGATCGATCCGACGCCAACCTCGTCTTCCAGATGATCTCGAAGAGATATGAGACCGGACCCATCATCCTCACCTCGAATAAGAGCTTCAGTGAATGGGGCCAGGTCTTTTGCGATGACGTCCTCGCCACGGCCATTCTCGATCGCGTGCTTCATCATTGCGAGGTGCTCTCGATCAACGGACCAAGCTACCGGCTCAAACACCGACTCACCGCGATCGAAGGAGGCGACACTACCGTGGCATGATCAGCCGGCCAGGCTCGGCACGTCAGGCCGTACCCGCCTCGGCATGTCAGGTCGTACGCGGACACCCGCGCCGACGTCCTGGCGTTCGCGACCTTCCCGAAGGAGCTCTGGCGCCAGATCTGGTCGAACAACCCCTCCGAGCGGCTGAACAGAGAGATCCGGCGTCGCACCGACGTGGTTGGGATCTTCCCGGACCGCGACTCACTGATCCGCCTGGTCGGTGCCGTGCTCGCCGAACAGCACGACGAGTGGGCCGAAGGTCGCCGCTACCTCGGCCTCGATGTCCTCGCCCGGGCCCGGATCACCGCCGTCCCCGCCACCACCAGCCCTGCCGAGGAGGTGACCTCCGCCGACACGATCCCGGCGCTCAGCGCCTGACCGACATCCAGAAGATCACGCGTCAGCCGTCACACACCACGCCAGGGGACTTGACCGAGCCGGGCCACCGCCGGTGGCTCGGCTCCGCTCTGGCGGATGAGCGATGCCGCTCGCGACATCACCGTCGCCCCCGTTACCAACTTGTTGGATCTCTGCAGGAGATCAGGTCTGCAGCCATGATCTCCGAGGCGCCGGCAAGGCTTGCTCGCCCGTTACCTGTCGCCCTCCGGGGGTTGGCTCCAAGAAGGCTTGTGTCCTGGTCGGCGCCGCCGACGGGAGTGGCTTGAGAGAGGTCTGCACTGCCCCAAGTTGGTCTGCCCTCCTCGTCGAACAACAGATGAAGATCGTCGAGGAGGTTGGGTGTCGAACACATCGACGCAACAGCAAGATCGTGTGGTCATCGCCGTCGACCCGCATAAGGCGTCATGGACCGCGGCCGCGGTCGGCGCGGGGCTGACCCCGCTGGCGACGCTGCGGGTCCCGGTGAGTCAGCAGGGCTACCGCCAGCTGCGTCGCTTCGCGGCCCGCTGGCCGGACGCGGTGTGGGCGATCGAGGGAGCGATCGGGCTGGGCGCTCCGCTGGCGACCCGCTTGTCGGCGGACGGTATCGACGCGGTGGATGTGCCCGCGAAGCTGGCCGCTCGAGTCCGCACGCTCTCGACCGGGCACGGCCGCAAGAGCGACAGCGATGACGCGGTGTCGGTCGGTATCGCGGCGCTGACCGCGGTCGGGCTACGCAGCGCCGCAGTCGACGAGACGATCACAGCCCTGCGTGCCCTGGTCGAGCATCGAGACGACATCGTCCGCACCCGAACCCAGACGATCAATCGCCTTCATGCGCTACTCGCCAAGCTGCTCCCGGGCGGAGTGTCTAGCTCACTTGATGCCGAGACCGCAGCACGGGCGCTGCGCACGGTGCGGCCGCGCACGCCGGGCCCGCGCATGCTACGCAGCCTGGCTGTCGACCTCGTCGGCGAAGTCCGTCACCTGGACCGACGGATCGCCGCCGCGACGACCGAGATCAGCGCTGCCGTTGCGGCCAGCGGCAGCAGACTCACCGAGCTTCGCGGCCTCGGTGATCTGACCGCCGGCAAGATCCTCGCTCGAGTCGGGGACGTACGCCGGTTCCGTTCGGCGGCAGCCTTCGCCTCCTATACCGGCACCGCGCCCATTGAGGTCTCCTCCGGCGACACCGTCCGCCACCGCCTGTCCCGAGCCGGGGACCGCCAGCTCAACTGCTGCCTGCACGTCATGGCCATCAGCCAGATCCGGCACGAGGGGCCTGGCCGAACCTACTACCAGCGAAAGCGCGCTGCGGGAAAGAGCCACAAGGAGGCCATGCGCTGCCTGAAACGGCGACTGTCCGACCTGGTCTACCGCGAACTCCGCCGCGACGCGGAACGTGTTGATGGCGCGGACCCGGGAGGACACCAGGGGGCGACTCAAGAGTCCAGCGCGACCGGCTCAACCCCTACCACCGGCTCTTCGGACAAGTCACTTCCCGGGCCCGCGGCCGCCACTCTACCGTCACACGATCAAGATCGACTTGACTAGAGAGGAGCCTTCTTGATCAAGCCCGGTGAGGGCTTGCAGGCCACCGGCCACGGCATGACTCGTTGCCCCTGTCGTTGATGATCTGGGGGGTGTTGTCACCGTGGTCGGCGGGCGCCAACGACCGCTGATAGAGACCTGACCCGCCTGCGTGGTCTGCTCGTAACGTGGCTGCCGGCGCGGGCGCCTTGGGTCGGTCTGCGGCGACGAGCGAGGAGACCTTCTTGTCGGAACCCGACAACACCGGCTTCGAGGTGTTCTGCGGCCTGGACGTGGGCAAGTCCGTCCACCACGCCTGCGCCCTGGACCGGAACGGGAAACGGCTGCACGGCAAGCCGTTGCCCAACGACGAGGCGGCGTTGACCGAAGTCTTCATCCACCTCGCGGCGCACGGCCGAGTACTCGTCGTGGTCGATCAGCCTGCCTCGATCGGCGCGCTGGCCGTCGCGGTCGCCCGGTCGCTGAACATTGAGGTGGCCTACCTGCCTGGGCTGGTAATGCGCCGCATCGCCGACCTGCACCCCGGCCAGGGCAAGACCGACGCCCGCGACGCCCACGTCATCGCCGCACAGATTCGTGGGGCCGCCCGCACCATGCCCCACACCCTGCGCCGGGTCGGCACCGACGACGAAACCCTCGCCGAGCTCACCGTCCTGGCCGGCTACGACGACGACCTCGCCGCCCAGTCCACGCGGCTGACCAACCGGCTGCGTGACGCCCTGCTGCACGTCCATCCAGCTCTGGAACGCCTGCTCGGACCCCGGATGGACCGCGGCGGGGTGCTCGACCTGCTCGCCGCCGCACCCACCCCGCAGGCCCTTCGCGACCTCGGCGAGGCCGGCATCGCTGCAACGATGCGAGCCCGTTCCCCGCGGCTGGCCAAGACCCTGCCCGCCCAGATCCTGGCCGCACTCGACACCCAGACCGTCGTCGTCCCGGGCACCGTTGCGTTCGGGAGGGTGATCGGCGGGGTCGCCGCCCAGCTGCGTGAGGTCCGCCTCGAGCGAGACACCCTCGCCACCGAGCTCGAGACGCTGCTGGAGGCCCACCCTCTTGCCGGGGTCCTGACCTCGATGCCCGGCCTCGGGTTCAGGACCGCCCTGAAGATCCTCACCATCGTCGGAGACGGCGCCGCGTTCCCCACCGCCGGCCACCTCGCCGCCTACGCCGGCCTCGCTCCGGTCACCCGACGCTCCGGCACTTCGATCAAGGGCGAGACCCGCTCTCAGCGCGGGAACCACGCCCTGAAGTCGGCACTGTTCTTGTCGGCATTCGCCAGCCTCGCCGACCCGACCAGCCGCGCCTACTACGACCGCAAACGAGCAGCCGGCAAGCGACACAACGCCGCCCTGATCTGCCTCGCCCGTCGCCGCACCGACGTCATCTACGCCATGCTCCGCGACCGCCGCCCCTACGCGCCACCGAGCGTCCCGACGCTGCCGCCAGTGGCCGCAGCCGCTTGACAACCCCATAGAGACACCCCCCGTAGGCGCCGTCTCGACGAACTCGCCAGGATTGCCGACCACCGACCACCTTGGGCTTGGGCCATCGCCAGACCCCAGAGTCACATGATAAGTGGCATTATCTTGTGGACCGATACGTAGCATTACATCGCATAAAAATAAAAGGCTATGCTATGATAGATTGCCGTAATGCTATGTATCTGGTAGTTTCGTCGCGTGACCGAGACCAATGCGGCGGACGCCGGCGTGCCGCAGCCGCAGCTGATCGCGTGCGAGTTCCCGATGCCGGGCGGCTGCCCGAACGTCATGGAGTACGCCGGCGTGGGCCGCAAGCCGAAGTACTGCCAGCAGACCGTCGACGGCCTCCGGCACGTCGCCTACACCGCGCACCGGGTCGTCAACGGCATGGTCACCGTCCCCGAGCCGGGCAGCCAGCCGTCCGCGCCGGCCGTAGGTGCCACTCCCCCGCGCCCGATCACCCAGGCTCGCGCCACCGCCGCGAAGCTGCACGAGCAGCTCGGCAACCTGGTCGACCGTCAACTGCAGCCGCTGATCACGCAGCTCGTCGAGGCGCTGCACGTCGCCGCCGACCCCGAATCGGCCACGTCGGAGGTCGACGCCGTGCAGCGGGAGGCCCGCACCCGCATCGACGCCGCCGAAGCCGCCGCTGAGGACGCACTCGCCCGCGCCGAGACGGCCGAGCGCGCCGCCGACACCGCCCGGCTCGCCCAGGCCGAGGCCGAGGACGTCGCCAGCCAGGCCCTGACCGAGCGCGACGAGGCCCGCGACCAGCGCGACCAGCACGAACGCGCTGCCGCGTCACTCGCCGGCGAGCTGGCCGAAGTTCGTGCCGCCCTCGCGGCGGCGGAGAGCGAAGGCGAGACGACCGCCGCGGCGCTGTCCGACGCACGGAACGAGATCGAGCGCCTCACCGCACGACTCCTGGCGGCCAAGGCCGCGCGAGACGAGGTCCGGACCGAACTCGCAGGCGCGACACAGCAGGTGCGCGACCTCACCGAGGCCCGCGACGACGCCCGCGCCGCGTTGGCGGCCGAGCGCCGCGAACTGGGCGAACAGCGCCGCCGCACCGAGCTGGCCGAACAGCGCATCGCCCGCGACGAATTGACCATCGCCTCACTCACCGAACAACACAGTGCGGCCCGCGACGAGGCGCGCGACCAGCAGGAACGCGCCGCCGCAGCCCGCGCCGAGCTCGCCGCAGCGACGGCGCAGATCGAGGCCCTACGCGACGCTGTCGCCACCGCCACCGCGCACGCCGAGCAGCGCCTCGCCGACGCCCGCGCCCGCCACGACGAGCAGCTCGCCGAGCTCCGCGCTCGGCTCGGTCAAGGCGAGTAACCCGCCGAGTTCCGCAAGCCAACGAGTCGAACCTGCTGATGCGGAAGAGCCGACCCCCGCCTAGACCTAGGCATCGACAAGAGCCAACTCCCCCGGACTGGCCGGCAGCGTTGCGGACCTTGCGCGCTGCCGTCGAGCTCGTCAGTACCCGAGCATCGCCCGGGAGCTGCTTCTCCTCCCCACCCGCCGCTGCGAACCCGCCCTCTCAGCTCAGGGGAGTCGCGATCGTCGAGATGGTGACCGAGCCATCGCCGGAATTGACCCCGTCGGCGTACCAGGGGTGTCGATAGCGAGGCGCATTCGTCGGCGGCGCGGGAGGGGGAAGTCCCCTCTCCGTCTGGACGGAGAGTTGTCGGATTATCGAGGGGAGACCATGCTGATCATCCACCCAGCGCAACGCCCAACCGGGGCTCAGCCTGTGAGGTGCTGACGGAGTCGGTTCTGCGCCTTCTGCATATGCCGCATGGCATCGGCGAAGGCGCGAGCTAGGTCGCCGTCTCCCCCATCAGACAGCACACGGTCAGCTTCCGCCAGCGCGTTGTCGAGATGCTGAATGACGGCCGACGCCGCTGCGCGCCGCCTGGGGCCTGGGTCCGTCGCGCCAGCAGCTTCGCGGGGTGAGGTCGCGGCCTCAGCAGCGGCAACTGCGGTGTCGACGGAAGCAAGGGGAGGCCCGTCTCCGCCAATCTCGCTGTCGTTGGAAACCGGGTTTACAAGCGGGGGCACGAGATGGAGCGGGCCCTCCTCCCCCACTGCGGCGGTTGAAAGCCGTGTCTCACTGCTCTCACCGACCTGGGCCGCTGGGGCAACGGGGCGCTGCTCCACGAACGGCGGCCCGGCCGCAAGTACACTCCGCTGCTCGTCCGCAGGCATACCCCCGAGGCGGCGGGCGTCCTTGATGGACAGAGTTCCGGCACGAAGCTGGTCCTGGAACTCCGGTATTAGTTGGAGCAGCGCCACGCGCTGCGACACGTATGTGTGGCTCTTCCCGATGGCCTCGGCAACAGACCGCAGGGTCTGCCCAGCTCGGTTCAGACGCCGCTGCAGGTGCGCGGCTTCGAGCAAGGGCGGCAAGTCCTTCCGGTGGATGTTCTCGATCAGCACCCGGTCCTCGAGATCATCGAGGCTTTGAACCTCGCTTTCGACACGGACGTCGAAGGTGTCGAGCCCGGCGAGTAGAGCCGCGGCGAGACGCCGGTTGCCGACGTAGACCACCCAGGGCGCCGGCCCAAGCTGTGCCTCGCAGTCCGGATACAGAGTGACGAAGTCCGAGCGGGAGATCACGAGAGCAGGCTGCAGCTGACCAACTTGCTTCATGCTGTTGGCGAGCTCGACGACTTCGGGGTCGTCGTCCGGATAGCGAGGATTCTGAGGGTTCGGTTGTACCTCAGAGAGACGCAGAGCGGTCGGACGGGCTGCTCGTGAGCGCATTGCTTCCCGCGCCTGGACCGCAGTCCCCGCTCGTGCCGCTGCCCGCTGCTCCATCGCAGCGAAGTCCTTCTTCGCGACCACGTCCGTCACGCTCCTTCCGCATGCGCGCGGACGCCGTCGACTGCAGCGTCCTCAGTTGAGTCAGTGACGTAGAGCTCTTCGTGGTGCGGCCCGTCAGGGTCGAACTCGAGGAACGGCTCCGGTTCCCAGGCCTCCGCCGGGCTCAGGCCGGCCGCGATGTCGAGGCGGAGGGCGACCTTGCGATACGCGTCGGCGATCGGGGCAGATGGCCGATAGTCGGTAACTGGCTCTCCGGAGAGCCACGCCTCCTCGACGATCGTCGCGAGCGGCAAATGAGCCAAGATCGGCAGCGGCTCGACGAGTCCGTCCGGGTCGGGAAGCGTGTAGCGCTCGAGCTCAGCCATCTTGAAGCGCTGGATGCCGGACAGCGGACGCCGGTAAAGCCCCGGGACCATGCCGTACAGCTCCCGCCGAGGCAGCCGCAAGTCGTTCTCGATCGCTGCGATCTGATCGATCAGCAGGCGCAGCGCTCGCAGAGAAGTGTTGCTGGGCTGAACTGGAATGACGACGCCATCGGCGGCGACCAGAGCAGTGTCGGTAAGGATGTCGAGCGACGGCGGGCAGTCGATGAGGATGTGGTCGTAGGCATCGGAGGGCAGCTGCTCGAGCAGCCGAGCCAGCTTCGTCTCCGGGGCACGCCGGCTGTAAAGGTCGCGCACGACCAGGAACATCGCGAGCGTCGTCGGAATGACATCCAGCTGACCGCCACCGTCGTATGACGGTCGGGAGATGATCAAATCTTGGATCGGGCCCTCGTATTCCCCGGTCAGCGCCCTAGCGAGATTCGGCCCATCCTGGTCAGCCTCGGGCAGGCGGAGCGCCTCACACGTCAGATGTCCCTGGGGGTCCAGGTCGATCATGAGGACTCTGCGCCCCATCTCCGCGAGTGCGCCTCCCGCTCCGACCGTGACGCCGGTCTTGCCCACTCCCCCCTTCTGGTTGAGGAAGGCGGTGACGAGGGGGAGCGAGACGGCGGCATGAGCCGAGGATGTAAACCGGGTTGCCACGTAGACCTACCGCTTCGGGTTGTCGGTGAAAACGTCCTGGTCGATGAGCCACTGCCGCCAGTACGCGACTCTCGCAGGGTCGGCGACGAAGCCGGTTGGCCACCCGTCCGTGACGATGTGGCGGAGAGCGTCGCGCACACGGCTGCGCCCGATCCTGGACCGGGAGTTCAGCCGGGCGAGCTGCGGATCGACGACCGCGTGCATCGCCCGGGCCGTCTGGTCGAGGGTAAAGGTGATCGGACGGTGTGCGACCAGCACCTCCGTACCGTTCTCGTCGCGACGCGCGACGAGGGCACTCTCACGCATTTGCCGTCCTCCAGAACAGTCCCAGGAACGGTACCGACAGGAGCGCGGTCGGGTTGGTTGACACGCCTGACCCGAACGACCGAACTGTCGCGAGAGCGAAGCCGAAGAGCCGCGGTGGCGACTCGGCCGTCAATGCGCAGAGGCCAGCGAGTGCCGCGCCTGCATGCGGCTGGGCGTGGAAACCCGGTTTACAGCGCGGCACGCGTCCGCACTCCCCCAGGACCGTCGGTCTGGGTTCCGGACGGCGTAACGACCTACGGGCCGCGACCGAATCGTCACCCGTGCGCCGCGCCCTGATCATCACCATTGCCGCCATCGCCGCCGCGACCCTAGCCGCATGCAGCAGCTCCCCCAACGCGCCAGCAGCCAACCCTGGCGGTCCGTTGAGCACGACTCAGCCGGCTGCTGCCGCCACCCCGTCGGCGCCACCCGCAGCGACGACGCAGACGAAGTCCGGCCAAGGAACCGACGTCGTCACGCTCGACACCTCCGTTGAGGTCGGCATCCTCAAGTTCGACTGCTCGAAATGCACGGGCACAGTCGAGGTGAAGACCGACGCGGAGTATGACCCGAACATCGTGTTCTACGGGCACAAGGCGCCGTATGTCGGCACATCCTGGTTGGGTATGCGAGGGGACACGGTCACCCGGATACAGGTCAACACCAAGGGGCCCTGGACGGTGACCGTCGGCGGTCTCGATCTCATCCGCGTGGTCGACGGCAAGAGCCCAATCGCCGGGAAGGGCGACGAGGTCCTGAGACTGACGACGCCGGCTGGCGCCGCCGCGATCACAAACAAGGGTGGCCAGTACAGCAACTTCACCGTCTGGGTGATGACCGATGGGACGTCGAGCCCGGAGCTGGCGGTGAACGAGGTCGGCGGCTCATACGAAGGCACGGTCATGTTTCCCGTAGCCGGACCGGACAAAATTCAGCTGGTGCAGGTGAAGTCGGATGGGAACTGGACGATCACGCCCAAGTAGCGGGCGGTGCTGGGCCGCCGTTCGCCAAGGACGGACTTCCTTCCTGCAATGCGCTTCGTCGACGGCCGTGAGCGCCAGCAGGAAATCACGGACCGGGGGAGCGTTCGAGGGGGCTGGGCCGCGGCCGGGACCGTGGCAGCGTCGCGCCACGCCCACTTCCCGTCTTTCCTCCCATGCCGGACCAGCAGTGACTTTCCGCTGAAGGAACTTTGGAAACCCGGTTTACACGAAGCCCTCAACAGGGCCAAACACGCAACCGTGTCCGGTCAACAAGGCTCTGCGCGACCGCTGGCGGCGCCCCCACCCACAAACACACCCTCTCTGACCAGCCAAGCCCGCCAGTACTGGACCCGTACGGGATCGGGCTGAAAGTCCTTGGGCCATCCATCGAGGACGATCGTCCGAAGAACTTCGCGAACCCGTGATCGCCCGACGCGATTTCGAGCGCCGAGTCGCCCTAGATGAGAGTCGACGATGGCGTGCATTGCACGGGCTGCTTCGTCGAGGGTGAAGGTCACAGGTTTGTGCACCACAAGAACCTCGCGGCCGTGGTCGTCCCGGCGCGCGACCAGGGCGCTCTCTCTCATGCGGACCTCCGTCCACTGTCTTCGGCCCCATTAACGAGGACGGTACTAGGTAAAGGGGTGTGACACATCCTTTCGTGTGCTTGCTGGACCTGCCGCGACCAGCAGAAACGTGAGACGTAGAGAGCGGAAGCAGGTTGGAGCCAACACTCTGCGTAGGTACAGAGCCCGGCATGACTACACAGCGCTGCAAGATGACTCGGCCGCCCGCGGAGGCCGCCGCTCGCCCGTGCTACTCGACCTCGCCAGGGTAGGAGGCGTACAGCGCGGACCAGGAGGTATCGGCAGCACGGAGGTCATGGTCGATCGCGAGCTCGTTGAACACCGCGCTGCTCGCGAGATCCGCCAGTGCGAAACGAATCAGCTGAACAGATCCTGGCGTGACGACGTCGTCGCGCAGGTCACGGGCGATCTCAACAACCCACTCAGCCGTCTCGACGTCGAGCAGATCGCGATGCGCCACAAGAGCCTGGGCAACAGCGAGCACTTCGGAACGGTGGCGGTCTATCCAGCGAGCCTCGCGCGCATGTTTGTCCTGGTCGGGACCCTTGAGCGTCGCCATCGGTGCTTCTCCGCGGAGGCGGGCGATCTTTGCGCGTGCCAATCGGAGTCGGTCGTGGACACCCTGCCGGCTGCGGACGCCGAGCAGCTTGCCGATCCGCCGGGGCGGGACCTGGAGCCGGTGCGCGCGCTCGAGCAGCCACAGCTCCGCTTCTTCGCCAAGCCACCAGAGGCGGACACGCAGGACGAACCCATCGAGCAGGTCGGCTTCGATCACCGACCGTGGGAGCCCGCCTCGATGCCGCTGTAGGTAGACCAGCACATTTGCTGGGTCGCGGTCGAGTTGCCAGAGATCAGGATCGTCGACGGCCCGGTGGCGGTCGATGATCCGCTGGATCGCGGCGTCGGCCTCGGCCGCGGTCACAGGCGGGGGCGTGGCCACCCCGTCAGAATAATTCTGACGAGGAGCGACAGGCAGCTCTGCCCAAGTCGGATTCGAAGTCGCGAGGCTTGGAAACCGGGTTTCCACGGTGACACGCGGGATGGTCCGGCTGTTCCTCGGACGTCCTCGCCGCCGTCGCCAGCCTGGTCCGGCGCGAGGCGCTGCGCGTCATCGGCCAGCTCTACAACGCCACGCGCGGACCGAGGGCGAGGCGCCCGGCGGCGAGGTGGTCAGGGACTAGGTGACCAGGGACGGCGGCGACCGCTGCCGCGTAGGGACCAACGCAGGGGAGTGGCGGCCTGATGTGGAGGGCCGCCCACTCGGCATTCCACTGAGGGGCCGCGGTGACCTACCATCCAGGTCGTGACGTCGGGCGGAGCCCGCCCATTACGAGCACCCCGAAACCGGACATGGCATAGGACCGGATCAACGCCGTGTCCGGTTTCGGGTCAGTCCCGCGCGGATAGCCGTCTACGCTGCCTCCCAAAGGAGGTGCGCGACCTGGCCCAAGACACCGAGCCTGTCGACCGCGTCTTCAACGACCCCATCGGCGGAGTCACGGTGCGGCCCGGGGACTGGACCACCACCCCTGAGGCGATGGCGGTGCTGCTCCGTGACGGGGCGGCGTCGTGGCACGCGTGGTGCGACGAGCACAGGCCAGAGCCTGCCGACGACGGCCCGACCGCCGAACCGTAGGGGTGACGGCGTCGCGGGTCGTCGACTGTGGCGCGGGCCGGCGTCGGGAACCTCGGTGAGGCCGGGGGCGTCGGGTCGACCTGATCGGCTCAGCGCCGACTGCGGCCGCGTGGCGGACGGCGGTGGGCGGCCTGACGCTCGGCGGGCCACCCACTCGCATTTCCATTGGTCGCGCAGGGAATCCGGAGGGGACGGGCTCGGGCTTGCCCTGGCCTGTGTGCAGCCTGGGGCGTGAGACGGTAAGAAGTATCGAACACTTGTTCGATTTGCTCGGCGAGGCGACGATCCTCGAGTGACCCCGTACCGCCGTACCCCGCTGACCCCTAAGCGGCTTGCCGCCATCGCCGCTGACGTTGAGGCCGACGCGGCCTGGCGACGTGAACCGTGTCCGTGCGGCGCCCACGAGACCACCCACGGTTGGCACCCGTGCCGCTGCGGTGGCCACCGCACCAAGCACTGCTGGGCGTGTGGGCGAGAACTCTTCCGGCCCGAGCTGGGGGAGCGGTGCGCCGATCCGAGCTTCGGGCCTCCGCCGCCCGGGTTTCCAACCGCAGGCCGCCCCTGACGAGCGATCACGCGGACCGTGGGAGACGGGTGCGCGGTGGGGTAGACCTCAACCCAATGTGGCGCAGGAGGAAATTTCCTTTCCGACGATCACGGCCGAGGCCCCTGGCTCCCTCAACGCGATGCGTGTACGCGCGCGAGGCAGTGAAATTTCCCGCTGACTTCCAACGCGTGGGGCTGGGGCCGTCGAGGCCTCAGCCTGGTTCGGTCACATGCGTTGCCAACCCTGATTAGTCGCGCCTAGTCTCAAGCTCGTAGGATTCGGCGACTATTGGGACGGGGACCGGGATGATCACTGGCCTGCTGGCGGCGTCGGACTGCCGGAACGGCAACTGCCCGACGGTCTGGGCAACCGACCGCGACACAGTCCTCGTGCAGGGCTACGTCGAGCGGTCGCGGCGCGCGCACGCCATCACTGTTCGGGTCCCCGGACCGATCCTCGACGGGGCCGCAGCGTCGATGCTGTGCGGGACTCCGCCGACGATTCCGAGCCAGGCCGGCCCGCTGTCGGAGTGGGCCATCGAGCCCGACGGAAACGACTTCCTGGTGACTGGACCCGGCGACACGCCCGACGCCGAGGCGTGTAACGCACCCGACGGTGAAGCGGTGGTCGAACTGCCCGCCGTCGCCCTCACCCGGCTCCCGGCCACCCGAGAGGAGGCAGTGGCATGACCCCCGAGGACCTGAGCGAGCTGTACCGAACCTTCGAGCGCACCGCGTTCCGCCTCGAGTGCCGTGACACCTACTCGATCCCTGGCGAGGACCCCGACTTCGACGACTTCCTGGCCGGGCGCCCGGTGGCTCCCCGCACTGTCGACAACGATGAGTGGCTCGCGAACATCGCAACCCAGGTAGCTGCTGGCAAGCACTTCGGACGGGTCCGACTGCTCGGGCGCCCCGTCACGGATTACACCCGTTTCGAGCTCGCCAGCTACCCGGAGAACATCGCGGCGGGCGAGCAGGTGTGGATCCTGGACCGGCAGCGTCTCGAGGCCGGCAACGATGCCTGGACCCACCAGGACTTCTGGCTCTTCGACGACCGCATCGCCGTCCTGCAGCACTACGACGACGCCGGCCGGTTCCTCGGAGTGGAACAGGCCCGCGACGCGAGCCCGTATGTCGCGATCAAGCGGCGCGCCCTCGCGCTGGCAGTGGCCTTCGAGGACTTCCAGCTCGTCCCCGCCCCGCGGCAGGGGTGGCACGACCAGCAAAGCCGGGTCGGGGCCCTTGACCAGTGACCGTGATCCGACCATCAGCCAGCAACAGCGGTGGCTAGCAGCGCGTCTCAAGCAGCTGCGGCTCGACGCTGGACTCTCGGCTGAGAAGCTCGGATCTCCGCTGGGATGGTCGCAGAGCAAGACGTCGAAGATCGAGAACGGCCGGACACTCCCGTCAGTCGACGATGTCCGCTCATGGCTCGACCAGTGCCGCGTGGATGACGAACTCCGCGTCGAGCTGCTCGACGCTGCGCGGGAGCTGACGACTCGCGTTCAGACCTGGCGTCAGCTCCATCGCGCAGGACCAGCCGACCAGCAACGAGTGCGGGCGGCTCGCGACGCCGAGACCACCGGACTCGGGATCTACCAGTCCGAGGTCGTTCCTGGTCTGCTCCAGGTTCCCGAGTACGCGCGTCGCATGCTCGAAGTCCACAGCGAGGTGCCGGCTGCCGATATCCCTGCGATGGTCGCTGCTCGGCTCAGCCGTCAGGCGATCTTGTTCGACGAGACCAAGAGCTTCGACATCGTCATCACAGAGCAGGCGGTGCGCTGGCGGCCCGGCAGCATCGCCACAACGCTCGCTCAGCTCGACCGCATCGCCACCCTCGCTCAGCTCCCGACCGTCTCGATCGGCATCGTGACGCGCGAAGCGCAGGAAACGGCGCCGCTGCTGCACTCCTTCGTCATCAGCCGATACCCGGACGGTGCCGGCCTCGTCGAGATCGAGACTCTCACCGCTGAGCAGACAGTCACCGATCCAGTCGACGTCGCGCGCTACGAGCAGTTCCTTCGCGACCAGCAGGAACGAGCCGTCCACGGCACCGACCTGCGTGCGCTTCTTGACGCGATCGCCGCCGACCTGCGCTCGCGTCAGATTTAGAACGCCACGGCCAAGAGCGACCCACAACGCTGGCCGTGATTAGTCTCAGACTAGATCTAGACATGAAGACTAGGCGAGACTAGTCTTGATCCATAGAAGGGCCCCGGCGGGTGCAACCGCCGAGGCCCGGTGAGCGAGAAAGCCCGCCTCCCGCCAGAGAGGAAGCCAGACGCCCATGGCCACCGTATCCGTGGTTCTGCACGCCCCCGCTTGGGGGCCGCAGCACACAACCCCTTGCCAGGCTGAGCCGGAGCTGTTCTTCCCGGTCAGCGAGGACGGACCGCAGTCCATCGCTCAGATCGCCAAGGCGAAGCGACTGTGCCGAGGCTGCTCGCGAGTCGCGGACTGCCTGCAGGACGCGCTCGACGAGGGCCACGACCACGGCATCTGGGGCGGCACGACCACTGCGGAGCGCCGTGTCATCCGCCGGCGCCGCAAGACGGCTGGCGTCACCCGATGAGCACGGCGCTCAACGGTCATCGCGTGCCGAACCCGCTGGACACCGAGCATCTCCAGGACGTCGACGTGCCTGTCGACATCGCCGACGGGCTATCTGCTGCCACAGGAGACGACAGCCTGCTCCGCCTATCCCACCGTGCGCCCGGGGTGCGGAAGAGCGCTGACCCGGTTGCCCGGCTCGCCGAGGAGGTGCACCGAGCCCGAGGGCTGGTCGCCCTGCAGGACGACGAGGCCCTCCAGCTCGCCCTGTCGGCTCGCGAGCGCGCCGCGGACCGCAAGGTCACCGAGCGGCTGCGGGCGTTCGATCGGGCCGAGCGGCGACGGTCCGGTGCCGAGCAGGCTCGTGAGGCCCGACGCGCCCGGGCCGATGCACGGTGGACCGCCAGGGCCCAGCGGGGTCGCCAGCGGCTGCTCAATCCCAACCGCCGCCTAGCGAGCACCTACCGCCGCTACATGATCCTCTCCGCCTTTCCGATCGCAGTGATCATCGGCGGCGTCGCGTGGATGTCGGCGTCGGTGCACCATGGTGTCGTCGGTGTCCACGGGACGTGGCTGGGCTACCTGATCGAGCCGATGGCCTCGGTGCTGCTGATCGTGTCGATGATCGCGCAGTTCACCGCCATCGAGAACCGCGAGGACTGCCCGAGGTGGTTCCTCTGGCTCGACGTGGGCATCGCCGCCGCGTCGCTGTTCCTCAACATCGTGCCGTGGGGAGTCCGGTTCGGCTGGCAGTCCGCCGAACTCCCGGGCCACGTTTTTCCGCCGCTGCTCGTCGTCGCCGGCGTCGCGGTCTTCCACATGATCAACCGGCTCTTCGGCAACATTTTGGTCAACCTGCACGACGAGCTCACCGAGACCCGACTCAACGAGCAGACCGCCGACGTCGTGGTCCTCTACGAGCGTGCCAAGCGCGAGATCGCCGCCGGGCGGCTCGCAGTGGGGGAGTCAGGCAAGCCGAGCCGGGAAGGCATCCGGCGCCTGTTCAACATCGGCAAGGGCCGAGCCCAGCTCACCGGCGATGCCTTCGACGTCGTCCACAACGCCCTCGGGGCGGCGGCCGAGTCCAGCGTGCCTGCGCGGGGCTGACCCCAGCCCGGACTGGCCCGTCCCGGGGGCGCCTCCGGCACCGCGATGCGGGAGGCGCCCCCTCGAGACCAGGAGAACGTCCGATGCCGGACACCCTGACCCTGACCCTGCTGACCGCCGACGGACGCCGCTGCGCACGAGCGCGGCAGGTGGACGCCGACGCCCAGGCCCCGCACACGCTCCTGCCCCATGTCCTCGAACTGGCCCAGCAGAACCACCTGCCGGGCAACGACTTCGAGACCGAGGTAGCCCTCGCCGACAGCGGCAAGGTCATCTACCTCCTCAGGTGCCTGGTATGAGCGGCCACCGGCGGACGCTCGCGAATGGCGCGGCGCTCCCGCTGACACAGCGCAAGAGTCGTCTGGCCCGGCGGCGGGCGAGCCTCGCGGCTCGCTACGCGGCGGCCGCGACACCGATCGAGCGGGCTCACGCCGCCTGGGCATACCTCCTCGGCGCTGCCGCCCGACGCCAACCCGACCAGCGCGTCGCCGACGAGCTGCTCGACGACGTCGCGCGGACGCTCATCCGCGTCGGCGACCAACTCCTGCAGCTCCAGGCCCGTGAACCGCTGCACCCGGACCGGAGGCAGTCATGACCGACCCGACCCCGGTAGCCGAGCAGGCGGGCCCGGACGGGGACGACACCCCGGACGCCGCGGCTGCCCGCACCGTGGGCGAGCTGGCCCGTGCCAAGCTCAAGGCTGCATCGCAGGCGCCGGCACCGACCCGCGCAGCAGAGGTCGCCGTTACCGCGGACCAGGGCGACCGCAACCCGAGGGCCGGACTGCACGCCCGGCTGATGGCCTCGGTCAAGGAGCTGCGGTTCGTCTCCGAGCAGCCCAGCTCCCTGCACGACGTCATCGCCCTTGCCGCTCGCGGCGAATGGACGGCTGCCGAGGCAGGACCGGTGCGCGCACTCGCCCAGATCCACGCGACCGCCATCCAAGTCCCGCTGCTCACCGTGGCCTACTTCCTGGCCTGGTCCTGCCGAAGCCCCGCCCGGCTGTGGACGGTCTTCGCGCTCGTCAACACCCTCGGCTCGGCGCTCAACACCATTCCTGTCATCAACGTGGTCATCCCCGACTGGCTCACCTGGGGATTCTGGCCGCCGTTCTGCTGGATCTTCTGATGCCGTACTCCTACGAACAAAGGACGGAAACATGAACTGGGGAGTTGCCTCGATTTGCGCTGTTGCGCTCGTCGTCGGGGCCTGGACCTACTGGCACAAGGACGCCCCAAAGTTCACCACCTTCCTGTTTCTGGTCGGGGGCATCGGATTCGGTGGTGCCCTCGGCAAGTGGATCGGCGATCACCTCAGCCAAGCTCTCGGAACCGTCGGGACCACCACCGGCACGCTGATCGGCTTCTCCACGTCGGCCATCGTCGCCGCGATTGGGCTGGTCGCGACCCTAGAAGTCGTGGTCAAGGGCATGCACCCGAAGAGGGCGAAGCCCAAGCGCTGGCACCCATGGCTGGCTTTGGCGCTGCCGCTGATCGTCACGGCCACAGGCGTTCCCGTGATCACGCAGCTCATGCACGCATTCGCCTCCGGTGTCGGAAACGTCGGCAGTGCGCTGTCGAATCTCGGGCTGGGCGGGTGATCTAAGTGGAACTGCTCATCCTGTCCATGCTCTTCGCTTGGGGGATAGTCCGATACGGGGCCACCGAATTCGTCGCCGCACGGTCGGGCACCGAGGCCCCGCGAATCGCCGAGCGCCGCCAGCGCGCCGCCCACGCCCACGAGATGGCCATGGCCAAGCTCGCCCGCCGCACCACCCCGACGATCGCCGAGGCCCTCGGGGAACGGATCGCCGCACGGATCGCCAACCCCCGCGGGGGCCCCGCCCGCCAGGCCATGAACCAGTGGTGGGCCGACTCCTGGGGCTACGCCCTCGAGCGCCGCCGCCGACGCCACGAGCGCGCCGAGGCCGGCGACCTCGGCCGCCAACGCGCGGCCCGCGCAGCCAAGCAGTGGCTGCGCAACCGCACCAGCCGCAACCAGGACAACCCCGATCAGCAGCAGCGGGTGTGGGCCGAGGCGGAGGTCGTGGACGACGACAACGACGTCATCGACGCCGAACTCGTCGACGACGACCAGCCCAACCCGAGCCCGGCACCCGAGCAGGACACCCCGCAGCCAGACGACCAGCTGCCCACCGACCGCTTCGACGACCCGACCGCGCCGTCCGCCCCGGAGCCGGACCCGACTCAAGCCGACCCGGTCACGCTGCCCCTCGCCGGCCTTACCGCAGCCACCGCCGAACTGCACGACATCGAGGCCTCTCTGGCCTCGGTGACCCCCATCCGAGGAGGAATGACCATGACCGCCGCCCAGCACACGATGACCAGCGGAGAGACCCTCGACCCCGCCGCCGCGCTCGCCTTCGTCGACGGCATCCGCGACCTGGCCCAGCGCATGTTCACCGAGATCGAGCTGTCAGTGGCCACGCTGAGCCAGGCCGGCCTGGCCGGTGAGCCGATCGCGCTCCTGCGCCAGATGCAGGAGGCCGCCCAGGTCCTGGTCGGCAACAGCGACGCCGCCAAGAGTCACTTCGAGCGTCACCTCGCCACCCAGGACGTCGTGCTCTCCGACGACACCCTCGCCGGCACCGTCAGCGGCACCTACGTCGGCACCCGCTCCTGACCCCCACTGCGCGAGGTGTGATCGGCGCCGGAACCAAGACCATCCGACGCCGCTGACGTCAGAACCTTCGACAGCCCTGCCCCCACACCAGGTGGGCACCCGTGTCGCGGCGGAGCAGGGCACCACGACTCGCAAGACCAGCACTCTTCATCAGTCAGCTCCGAGGAGGGGCGAGCGATGCAGCAGCGGACTCGACCGGCCAGCAAGGCACGGCCGTCAGCCGACCTGTGCGTGGCACCGACCCGCGCCATCGAGGTCGCGCAAAACGCGCGCGCCGACCGAGGCCGTCGGGCCAGGCGACTGCCCTACGTCGCCGCGGGCGCGACCGCGGCCGCCGGGTACGGCGCGTGGGGGCTGAGCGAGCTCGCCCAGCTTGCTGCTGGACCAGCCGGCGAGGTGGTCGTCTCGACCGGCACCGCCGGACTGTGCGCGGCGGCCCTTGGCATCCTGCGTCTGCACCGGGGCTCCGTAATCCCCAAGTTGTGGCGGCGGCGACTGTGGACCGCAGGCGCGAGCGCTGCCTCGTGGGTGACCGCGGCGTCGGCGGTCGGCCCGGTGAGCTGGCCGATGACCGCTGCACTGGTCGTCGGCACCGCGGCCGCGTCGGCGTCGTGGCTGCGCGCCCACGAGGTGCCCACGCCGCCGAGCCTGGCGCTGCCGGGCCAGCCGATCGAGAAGCCCGCACGGCTGGCGGCTGCCGACGAGAACCCGGGCGTGCTGCTGGTGCGGCGCTGGACCGAGAACATCGCAGCGGACGGGAAGCCGGTGCCCGGGTCGCTGCTCACCGACCGGGTCGACCTGCCGCATGCGATCCGGTGGACCGTGCAGACCATCCCCGGCTCGACGTCGTTCTCGGCGATGTTCGCCCAGCGCGACCGGATCGCGGCTGGCCTGCGCTGGGGCTCTGCCCGAGTTCTGCTGGAACCCTCCGACGTCGACGAGTCGGCCGCGGTCCTCACCGTCATCACCAAGGACATTCTCAAGGACGGCATCGCCTACACCGGGCCGCGCTATCGCGACGGCGTCATCGAGCTCGGCCCCTTTGCCGACGGCTCGGGCTGGAGCGAGTACGTGGCCGTCGACGGCGTCGGCTGCCGCAACGGAATGGCCACCGGCGAGCCCGGCAGCGGCAAGAGCGCCTTCCTCGAGGCGGTCGCGATGGGCCTGAAGTCGTCGGGGGAGTGGGTCGTCCTCTTCGGCGACGGCGACCCCGAGGGCGGCAGCTCGCCCCTGCTCAACAACCTCGCCGACTGGCCTGCGGCCGGCCCACAGCAGATCCTCCAACAGCTGCAGGCCCTGGAAGCCGCGCTCATCGTGCGCGGCATGCTCAAGCCCACCCTGACCGCCGGCCCGGACGGCACCCCGATCCCGATCACCGACCCGACCACCCAGATCCCAGTCCGCGAGCTGCGCCCGAGCCGCCGATTCCCAGCCATCAAGTGGATCCTCGACGAGCTGCACCGGCTCTCCGCCGACCCGTGGCTGACCGAGCGCCGGTTCATCCCGCGCCTCGAGCAGCTGGTCCGGATCGGCCGCAAGTACGGGATCGTTGTGCTCACCGGCAGCCAGTCGCTGCTGGCTCCCGACTACGGCAACAGCACCCCACTGCGCGGGTACCTGGCCGCGAGGAACCTCTATGCGTTCCGCAACGGCAACAAGAGCGAAAAGGCCGTCGTGTCCGGCCTGGAGATCGCCCCGTCGGTGCTGCCCCCGGGCGGTGGCTACGCGTTCTCAACGGGCAGCGGCCGGCTGGCGATGCTGCGCGTGGCCTGGTCACCGGACATGGCCCGGCACGCCGACGGACTGCCGACCACCGCGCTCGACCCCGACACCGAGCTGGCCATCGCCCGATTCCGACCCGCCGCCGAGGCCGACCCGGCCACCGCGTTCGCCGAGCAGACCGCCAAGCTCGCCGTCTGGCGCGCCCAGCAAGGCGCAGGCGCCGTCCCCGCCGCGACCGTCCCGCTGGACGCCGGTCCCACGGCGCTCCCGGCAGCTGCTGGGCTGGCTGGGCTCGCGGTGCCGTCGGCGCTCACCGCAGCCAATGTCATCCCGATCCACCGGCCCGCCACGTCCGCTGCACCAGCCACGTCCGCGGCCGTCGAGGCCGGTCCGGATCTCGAAGCGCTCAGCAGCTCGCAGCAGAGCGTCGTGGAGGCGCTGAGGGCCGGGCACCAGCGCACGGGCGCAATCGCCGCCCAGACCGGGCTGCGTCTGCCCGCCGTGTCCAAGGCCCTGTCCGCTCTGGCCGACCTCGGGCTCGCCGAGCGTGTCGCCCATGGCAACTGGGTCCCGGCGGGAGCCATCGCCGACCCGGCCGTAAAGTCTTCTTAGTCGGTACCGTACCGAGTACGGTACCGACTAAGAGAGTCCAGACAGCAGGCAGCCCGGACGCTCACCTCCTACAGATCACGCCCGGGCTGCTCCGACCTCGCAAAGATCGGAGACCTTCAGTGTCCCACCTCATCGACCACGTGCCGCCCACTCAGCCACGCTCGGCGGTTCGCATCACTGCTGCCGACCCTGAGACCGGCGAAGCGATCGACCCAGACCTTGCTGCCGCGCTGTTCGAGCAGCTCATGGAGGCCGTGTTCGACCGCGACATCGAGACGGAGGAATGGCGGCAGCGGGCGCTGTGCGCGCAGACAGACCCAGAGTCGTTCTTCCCGGAGAAGGGAGGGTCGGTCCGGGAGGCCAAACGGATCTGTGCGGGCTGCGAGGTACGGGCAGAGTGCCTCGAGTACGCACTCGCCCAGGACGAGCGATTCGGCATCTGGGGCGGCCTCTCGGAGCGCGAGCGCCGCCCGCTGCGTCGCGGCACGACCTCCCGTCGGGACGCCGCGGACGGCGACGCCCGATGACACTCGGCCGCATCTCCCAGACGATCACCGCCCATTACCACCATCTCGGCAAGGACGGCGTCTCCAGCTCAGCCATCGAGATCGTCGTGGCCTACGACACCGATGACCCCTACAGCGTTCAGTTCCATTTCCGCAGCGGCAGCATCCAATGGTTCGTCTCGCGAGACCTGGTGATCAGCGGGCTGGAGGCAGCCAGCGGGGAGGGAGATGTCCGGGTCTCCACGCACGGCACAGTCGGAGGGGACACCACGATCTTGACCCTGAACAACCACGAGGACCCGTCGGCCGACTTCACCCTGGACGCATACGAGCTGATGAGCTTCCTGCAGCGGACCGAGCAGATGGTCCCGCTCGGGGCCGAGACTCGTCGGGTACAGCGGCAGATTGAGCTGATCGACTGGACGCGGCTGATGTAGGGGGCGCGGAGGCCGGTGGCTGAGCCCCGAAGGGCCCACCCCGAGAGGCGTCGGCAAACAGCCACCGGCCAGTGCCCGATCGGCAGCCGGGTCCACCAGAGACCACCCCGACCGAAGCGGCAACGACTCTAGTGGTGGACGAGGGTGCATCACAGCAGTGCAGCTACAGATGACGATCCCGCCGCGCTC
>NC_015313.1 GCF_000196675.2 Pseudonocardia benzenivorans CB1190
CCCCCGCTCCGCGGGTGGGCGGCTCGCGCCTGCGGCGCTCGTGTGTGTCGCGCTGCGCGCTCGGTGTGCCGTGTTTGTGCTGGTCAGAGGCCGTCTGGTGTGGACGTATTGGCGTTCAATGTGCATTGTCCATTCCGGACGCGGAATTGTTTTGTGGGTACCCCCCGGGGGTTTGTCGTATTCAATTGTGGCAGGGAGGATGCCGGGAGGATAGGGAGGATGGGTGTGCGTTCCTCCCTGTGTTCCTCCCTGTCGGGTTAGGGCTGTGACCTGCGGAAATGGCCGTTCCAAGATCGCGGAGGGAGGATAGGGAGGAACTTAGGGGAGACCTGGACCCTTTATATAGGGGCGAAATTCGGGCTCCTATAGAGCACAGGTCAAAAGTTCCTCCCTATCCTCCCTGAACGATCACTGTAGGGGTGTTTATGCAGGTCAGAGGGGGTGCCGGGACAGGGAGGAAGGCAGGGAGGAACAGGGAGGATAGGGAGGATAGGGGGCCGGGTTCCTCCCTGACGCGGGCAGGCGGCGGGTCGTTGCTGGATTGGCGGCGGATTGTTGTCGGGGAATAAGAAACGGCCCGCCGGAGATTCCGACGGGCCGTTACGTCTGTTTCTTTAACTAGGGGGAGCTGCGGTCTTTTCCTGTAGCCATGAGGCAATGAGCTTGAGGTCTCCGTACGTTCCACGCGCACGAATATCTGAACTTACCAGGAGGACGGCCTCATCCATTTTATGGACAGGACACCATTTAACCAAGTGGCATGCTGGCTGGATAAGGAGCCGAGACGCTTGCTGCATACTCTCACGCGCGGCTGTCGCGAACGCCATCGCCGCGCCGTGGTCAGGGAAGAACCACGGACTATCAGGGGCGCAGTAAAGCCCCTTTGTTATGGTGACTGCCCAGCCGTGGACAATCACCCGGTCTGTCTTTGCGCCTGTTTCCGGCGGAAACTTGCGGGTTGTGGGGACGATCGCATGATAGCGCCCGTCAGTGCCCGTCCCCCATCGATCGGGGAATGAGGCGCCACTACCGCCGACGAGTCGCGCGATGCAAGTTCTTTCCTGGATTCGCATTCTATTTCTCGCACCCCATTAATCTAGCCACATTGAACGGACGTCAAAGAATCGAACTTCCGCTCCCTCACTGCGACGGATCGTTTCGGAGAGCGCTTCCGCAACTCTCGCACTACGCATCTCGCGATAAGCACTCTCGATAGCCCGTTGATTTGCCGCGCTAGGAGCTTGCGTGCCCTGATACCAACGGAGCACGGTTTCCCGCGATGGATTAAGTCCAGACCTCATGACGGCGTCCTCGGCGTGTCGTCCGCCGGTGTAGAGCGCGTCCAGTTGAGTGCGCCATGATTTGGCATCCCTGCCTAGTGCGCGGGCGACGATACTGGTGTCCACGTTCGGGAAGGTGACGGTCCGTTCGGGGCGTGCGTTATATACCCCTTCCCATTCAATTTTCGCGTGGACCGTTAGGTCTCGCTGTTCGTCGGCCCACGCTTGATATTCGTAGTCGGCCCATGCTCGTTCGATTTCGGCTTCCAGCGCGGAGGCGCTTTCCGGGTCATACTCGCTGGGGAGGCCGCTGTTGCCTGATTTCGGCATTGGGATTCCTTATTCCTCTCCGTCGCTCTTAACCTTGAACGAGCCGAGTTTTAGCCCAAGGGGGTCGTGAACGATTTTGCTTCCCTCGGCGAACACCGCTGCACGTGCTCGCTTGGGGATGACGATTTCGTCCACTCGCTGAACTGCGACGGGGCCGCTCTTGGGCGCAAGCCTCAGGCATTCATCGGCGCGCCGCCAGAGCATGGCACTAGCGTGTGCGTACACGGCGTGAGTCCAGTCCGGCCGCCGTGCGCGGCATTCCCACTTGCGCGGCTTTCCGGGTTCCCCGTCTCCGAGCATCAGGGTTAGCGCCCGAGAGAATCCCCTCTTTTGTAGCGTGTACTGTTCGCTGTCGCGCCCGTACTCGTTAATGACGTCCTGTCGAAGCTCCTTGATAAAGTCCGACCATCCTCCTGCATTCAGACGGACACTAGTTTCCCCGGTGTACGAATCCAGAATGTCGAACTCAGGCCAGCGTCCGGCGTTGACCAGCTCTTGGAGAAGGCTTGCGTGGGGAGCGGTAATCCAAGCGGTCTTGGCTGCTTTGTCGATTCCCGGGATGGGGTGCGGGAGTGACTCGGATTCAGTCCAAGGGAAAAGAGGGACCTCGTAATACCCGGGGAGTCCAGGGTATTGATCCATCGCCCCGGTGTGCTCTAGCCCGCCGTGCGATACGTCGACGCTAGCGATTGCGGCGAGGAACGCGCCAGACCGGTCTAGCGTGATGGTCTGGCCACGGAACGGGCGGCGCCAATTGTGGTTTTTCACAATTGCGGCAAAGGCAATGCCGGGCATGCGTTCTGGCGACCAGCGTGGTTCACGTCCGGACCTGAGTGGTGCGCACGGTCCTTCCAGCGCATGCAACACTGACGGGATGCGGTTTTCGGACAGCGCCGCTTTGCTGCTAGTCATGACGCGAGTGCGCGCGGCGGGGCGCTCGTCGGGCGTGAGCGCGCGCCGCACAGACGGCGCCTGAGTCGGCGCCGGGGTGTTCCGAGTGGACGGTGCCTGAGTCGGCACGGGGGTGTTCTGACCGACGGCCGTGCGGGTGTCCAGCTCCCCCACGGCCCGCAGCGCAGGGCGGGAGTCGTCCCCCTCGTTGTCGCCTCTCGCAGACCCGGTGACGGACTCGTCCGGAGCCGCGACCGCTACTAGGTGCGTGCGCTCGTTTGGCTTTAGCCCGCGCATCCCGTCAAAGACAACACGCCCGTCACTCTTGCGGGCAAGGACCTTGTTCTTCATGTATTCCGGCCGTTGCTTTAGTTCAATACTGAATGCTCGCTGGGATCGCGCGTGTTCTCCCGCCTGACGGCACCACCACACGTAATGCGCGTACAAGTCACCACTAGTGGTGATTTCGCCGGGTCGGAAAATGCAGTGATCGGACAGAAACGCGCCCATCAAATCCTGCTCGACGCGGTAGTCTTCCGCAGCCGCGCGCCATGTGTCGGGCAAGGCCAAAGTCTTATTTGACGCCCATGCCCGAGCACCTTCTACGGCCCACGTGAGGACGCCACTAAGGTCGGACGGATCTCCGTTAAAGAGGCCGATTAGCTTGTCCGTCAAATGGGGATCACGCTCCTCCGGGGTGATGTACTCCCGGAATGGGATGAGGGCGAGCCTTGACCAAATGCCCTCATCTGTCCCGCGAACGGACGGCCGATAGTTCGTCAGTAGCCAAATCTTGAACGTCGGACGGAAACTGAAGAAATCTCCATAAAGGAACCGCGCAGTGATTGTGCGATCGCCTGTCAGTTCCTTTACGCGGGACTCGGCGAGTCGGTCGCCGCGCTCCGTTTCAGACGCCATAACCATCCGGGCACCGCGCATGTCGGCCATGTCCGGAGACGCAGAAGTTCCGTCCTCTTTGCGGGCGGTCAGGAAACCGGCGGGTGCCTTGCGGTAGTAGTCACCGAGCAAGTGAGCCACGGTGTCCAATAGAACGTTCTTCCCGTTCCGTCCGCCACCGTTGGCAGTGAACAACTTAGCCTCACCGGTAAACCCGGTTAGCGTGTAGCCGACACAGAGTTGGAGTGCGCGCCGTTCTACGGGGTCCGGCTGGATTCGTGCCAGGAATTTGTCGAACAGTTCCGACCGTGCATCCGGATCGTAGGTGGCGGGGGAAATGCGAGTAATCATGTCGCCCCGGGAATGTTCCCTCAACTCGCCCGTACGGAGATCGATCGTGCCGTTTTGGACGTTGAATGCCCACGGATCACTGTCAAAGGCATCGGCATCGGTGACCGTGATTTCCGGTTCCGTCCTGGCCAATTCAATCATTGACGCCAGACGCAGGCGGTTGCCGCTGGCATCCGCAAATTTCAGCAACTCACGAGCGGAGGTCTCGGCGGCCTTCCTCTCGTCGTGAGACAGTTCTTTACTCGCACTAATGGCGCGATATGCTTGCTTCCGCATTTCGAGGGGCACGCGCTTGGCTTGCTCCTGGACACGGTAATCCTGGTCCCGGGCAAAACGCTTTCCATCCCATACGTACCAAGTACCGCGGAAGTGGCGGACGTCGTCGCCGCACAGTTCCACTAGTCGCCGTGCGTTCCCCATGTCGTTAAAGGTGTGAGGCGCCGCCCGGGGGGGCTTGCGCATGCTATTATCGCTCATCAGAGGAAACCTTTTCGGTATCGAATGCCGGGCGTTGGCGGCGCCCGGCATTCGTCGTGTCAGAGATAGGTAACACGGAAAATAAATGCGCAGATGATGAGCACCCCGAAATGGTGACCACCAGTATGTAACGCCGCACGTCGAACGTGGTTAATAAATATGCGCCGGGCCGATTCCTCGGAAATGCCGCTTGCGGTGACGCTGCAAAGCTCCTGTCGTGCAGTCGACCAGAAGTAGCGGTCAATGCGTACGCCAGGGCTATCGGGGAGCGGATTAGCGAGTGCGTCCACGTCAACGCGGGAGGTGGCCGCGTTGAGCGACGCGGACCGACGGCGCCGAGGAACGGCCCGATTCGGTCGCGGTGGCCGGGGCCGGATCAATCCGGTATCCTGGTCGTGTTCGGCGTTCATTGGTGCCCTGCCAATCATTCTTTTCGGGGATGCGTCCGGACGTTGCGCCCGATCGGTCTTGCCCACCGGTCGGGCGCTTTTCTTTACGCGGAGAGGCCACATTCGTCGCCGATAGTAGGCAACGCCGGACGACTCTCCCGGTCATCCTCCCGGGGGAGTGGCCTACGCCCGCGACGACGGGGAGCCTGTGCATATGCGTCCCGGAGAACTTCCTCACTGACGCGCTGGTCCAGGACAGTGAGGAGCGCGGCGTTAATAAGCGTGGCGACTGAATCAGTGAACTTGAGGCCCAACCGCGCGGCCGCCTCTTGCATAACGTCATCCGGGAAATCCCCGTTGATTCGTCGCAACCCTGGCGCCCGCATTGCCTTTCCCATAACTCACTCTCCCTGTCGGCGATATCCCGATGATATGCCCATTCACTGGGTGCGTGCCATGCGCGTTTTGCCTCCATTCGAGTGAATTCAAAATGGGGCGCCGATTGACACTAATGCATCTATTCCGCGCTCTGTCGGGGATATTCTTATTTCCTCCCCGGACTCTTTATCTGCGATTACCAATACGGGTCGGCCGGCGTCGCTATCCAGGGCGATTCCGACGCGGTCATTCTCTCCGATGAGCGTCCTAGTTATTGTCATTGGTCTTCCTGTTCCGTCGAGATTGACGGGCAGAACGAATCTGTGCATTAGTGGCGATGCCGTCGGGGCCGCTTGCGTCGACAACGGCCGTGAGCCCAAACGCGCGCATGATCGGGGCAACCCATGTCATCGCGGATCGATGGCCGAGACGGCCGCAGGGACCGCACGACGCATTACCGCGTCGGCGGTCCCTGGCGCACCCGCACGGGCACTGACAGCGGCTGTTAGCGGTCATTGTGGTGCGAGATCCCTTGTCGCGCTGTCGCCCGCGTACAGCGGAGCGACAGTTCCGAGTCCCTTGCACGCAGAGCACGTGACGCGGGGCGGTCGCTTGACGTCGAGTCCCTGCAACCGCAATTCCACAGCCTGCCGCGTGGTCCCGAACAACTCTCCGATCTCTCGGTTACTCAACCCCTTTTCGGCGAGAGTGACCAGCACGTGAGTATCCGGGAGCTTACGGGGCTGGGCCATTATTCGTCATCCTCCGTGATGAGCTTCTGCGTCTCGTGATCGAGACACGCCGCCCGGCCGGAAAGTCTGCGAGCGGCAATAAGTTGCCGAATCGCGGACACCCTGTCATCGGTGAATGATGCGTAAGTCTGTTTGCCCGCGCGGTAGCGGATTTCATACCGGCCCGCCTTGATCTCGTCGCTCATCGGGCACACCCGATCGAACGCATGTAGGCGAGAATGGCAGCGCCATCACACCAAGCGAGCTCACCGCCGGTCTCCCGGTCTAGAGCGGAAATAAGCTCGATAACGTCGCCGACCGTCCACCCGTCATCGCGGAACGGACCGTAATTGCGATCGATGCCGCGCAATGTCCGGGTCTCGTCGGAAGTGAGCGTGCGCGGGCAGACCTCGACCGGATCGGCGGGGACATAGCCGTCGGGTCCAATGACGTCGCACAGCGCGGACGCATCGCGGGAGTGCGACCAGGCGGGCACCGTGCCGGGGACGCGCCACTCAGACGGCGGGGCGTCCTGCGCGCCCTCGTGACAGACCGGGCAGATGAGTGCCGACGCGCTGACCAGAGCCATCCCGATCACTCCCCCGCCATCAGGCGGCCCGCGAGGGCGGCCGGGACGGTGTCTGCGGCGCCACAGCGCTCGCACGTCAGCTCCACCGTGCCAGCGGCCCGGCGCGTCACCCGGTGCGGGAGACGCGCGGTCAGGGCGCCGGAACAGGACGCACACGGGGCAGGGACCCTGACGCCGAGCGCCAGTCGGTCACGCTGGGTATCGGCCGGCGTCGCGCTCTGTGACATGTCGTGGATCATGGTTACTCGTCTCCCTGGCAGGGTGATGCAGTGCCGTACGTGTGCTACTGTAACACATGTAGCGTCATGCAGCGCAGCGACCGGCACCACGTCCGGACGCAACATAGCAGGAGTCACGGCAGGGAGTGTGAACGTGAGTAACAGAGAGAGTGCCACTAAGCCGGTCCGAATGTTTCCGGCGACGCATTCGGCGTTTCAGCATATGACGCTTTCCGTCAGTGTTGGTGTCGGGCGTCGCGTCACTATCGCGGAAGTGGTTGCCGCCGCTGCTCATGTGGCGTCACAGCACATGACGGAAGTGGAAGAGTACATTAAGCGCGTCGATTCGGAAGTTGACGCCGGATGAGGATTACCGTCGCGAACCTAAAGGGCGGCGTAGGTAAGACGACTACGTCGGTAATGCTCGCGCTAGGTTTCGCAAAACATGGCCGGACACTACTCATCGATGCCGACCCGAAACAGTCGTCCGCATTGGAGTGGGCCGGGCTCGCCGACGACTGGCCGCTGAACTGTTCGGTCGTGGCAATCTCCGGCAAGGGTCTTGCGCAACGGGCCGCATCGCTGGTGGACGACTACGAGCACGTCATCATCGATTGCGGCGCTAAATCCTCCCTTGAGACGCGACAGGCGCTCATGGTGACCGATCAACTCATTGTTCCCGCGTCACCGCGCGCTCTCGATATCGTGGAAATTCCGACGACGTTCACGCTTGCGGCGGAGATTGATGCCGTTAGCCCTGTCGACGCGGTGGTGCTGCTAACGCAGGTGCGAGCCGCTACCCGTTCGTCCGTGGACGTGCGCGCAGTGTTGCTAGAGCGAGACATTCCTACGTTGCGTTCGCAGGTTCGATTGCGTGAGGCTTTCGCAGGTGCGTACGGCACGGTCCCGGACAGTCTGATGGATTACGACGATGTTCTGACAGAACTTATCGGAGGCGAGAAGGATGGTCGGTAAGCGTCCGCGCTCCGTGAACTTCGGAGATGCGCTCGACAATAAGGCGGCGGGTCTGGCCGATGACACGCCCGGCGATGTGCCCGCCGATACGACAGAGCATGTGTCCGGCGATGTGCGCGGCGACATGTCAGACAACGTGCGCGACGACATGCGCCCTGACAGCGCATGGTCTATGCGCTCGCAAAGTTCCGGCGATAAGCTAGACGATGTTTTCTCCGCGTATGCGAGCGCACGTGAGAGCGCAAGTCTCCGGGTACGTAAGGTCTCGGTTCTGATGACCGATGCGCAGCGGGATGCGCTCGAACAATGGATCGGACGTGCGAGCAAAGCGGTGCCGGGCCGTGTAACCGCGTCGGACGTCGGGATGCACCTGTTTGACGAGTTAGTGAATGACCCCGTGCTCACGCGCCGGGTGCTGGAACGACTCATCGCCGGGATAAAGTAGTAAACCGTTCGGTCGCCACTCCTGCCAGGGAAACGTAAGCGACCGAACGGCCCCACAGAAACCCTCACTAGGAGAGTCCTGCAATGTTCAATCTTACCGGCCGCCCGGAATCCTCGGGACGGCGGCCCCGCTGGATTATTGCGGTAATCGGCGCGGCGTTGGGCGTGGTCATTCTTGCGCCGGTCGCTCTGTCGTTTAGTTCCCTGGTCGCGTGGGCAGAGGCCGCGCTAGGGCTTAATGGACCATGGCCGTACATCGTGCCCGTTGCTCTCGACGCTGCGGCCCTACTCTCTATGGCGCTGACATTCCACGCGGTGACACACGCGGAGAGCGCGACGTTCCCCCGCGCACTGGTGTGGGTGTTCGCTCTCGGATCAGCGTTCGCTAATCATCGCCACGGTGAGACCGTGGGGCCGGACGCGGCCATTTTCTTTCCGGCAATGCCGATCGCTGCGGCAGTGTTGCTAGAGGTCACGCTCCGCCGCGTGCGGCGAACAGTCCTCGCGGAGTTGGGCGTGACGGAGCGCCCGCTCGCTCGATTCCGGCTAGTCCGATGGGCGCGGTTCCCCCGGGAGACTTTCGCGGCATGGTCGACGGCCGTCGAGCACGGTCTCTCGTCGCCGATCGATGCGCTTGCCGTTGCGGCCAGGATTGAGCCGCTAGACGCCGATGAGATTGCCCACGCGGTTGAGTCCCGGAATCTCGCCGCTCTGCCATCCGATGCGGCGCGGGTTCGCCGCGCGGCCACCGTGACCGGCCAGGACGATCCCGGCCCGGTCGTGGCATGGCTGGGCGCCCACGGTCACCCGGTCACCCTGGACGCGGCCCGGTCGGCTCTGCGCCGTCGCCCGGCCGCCCGGCCGCCTGTCCCGGTCAGCACCAACGGCCATCCGGTCATCGTCCGGTCACCCGAGACGCTGTGACCGCCGTGCGACCGCGCCCGACAACGAACGGGGCCGGTCCCCGTAGGAACCGGCCCCGCCGACCCGTAGTAACCCAACCTCTCACAGTAAGGAAACCGCAGGTGAACACGACTGTATCTCACGGCCCCGTCCCGCGACCGCCCGCGCCCGCGCACCCGCGCGTGACCGCCTGGTCCGGCGCGGCAACGTTCGTCGTCCTCGCCGGGATCGCTCGGGGCATCGCCGGGTGGCCCGTACTGGCCGCCGTCCCGCTGGCCGCCGTGGCCGCTGTGCTGGTCACTGTCGCTCTGTACTGGCACGGCGACCGTGGCGGCCGGGAGTATGAGCGCCGCACCGATCGGGTCGGCGCGGTGGCCCGCACGTTCTATCTCATCGTTGGGCGCATCCCGACTGACGACGAGTTGGCATCGCTCGTGAGCGACCGGCCGGTGACCACCCTCGGCGGGCACGCGACCACGCCGCGACCGGTCCGCCCCGGCCCGCTTCCCGGCGGGGTGCGGCTCCTGTCCATTGTCGGCCCGTCCGACGGTGGGAACGGCGGGGCCGCCTGATGTTCATTCCTCGCGCGGGCACTAGTTTCCGCACAGTAATAATCGCTGGGGTTCTAGTCTCTGCTGTCGTCAACTACACCATTCAATGGTTCCTAGGATTCCCGATCGGCCCCCGGAAGACTAATGCGTCGTTCTTCCACGCGGGCACCGAATTAAGGAAGGATGCGACGCGGGCAACGCGATGGTCCTATCTCCCATGTTGGAAGCGCGGAGTTATCCGCACTATTGGGACCGCGATTGTCGCGATGTTCGTATGGCTCTACGCGGCGCACCGGACGGCGTTCACCTGGACTGCGTGGTTGTCGATCGTCGTCGCCCTGGTCGCGATCGTCGTCCTGGCGTCCCGCACCGCGCACGGCTGGCAGCACCGACGCACATACGTCGAGCCGCTGTCTCGCGCGCTCGCACCGACACTCGGGATCGAGACTCCCCGCAACCCTGCATCGTGGATCACCGTCCCGCGCAGCGCCGTGGCGCCTGTCCCGCTCATCACCGTGCCAGACAAGGTCCGAGAGGCAGCGCCCATGCAACTCGCCGCCCGCGTGTGGGCCAGGCGCCCGGAACACATCATCCCGGCCCGGCTGCGGCGCGAACCTGACACCGCGATCCGCGTGCAGCTCCCCGACGGGTTTACCGGAAGCTCTGACGCACAGTCCACGGTTACGCGGATTGTGTCTAGCAAGTTGGGCATTCCGGAGCTGAATGCATCGTTCGGCATGATTGGTAAGCCGATCGCTACGTTCACCAAAAAGGCTCGACCGCCGGAAATTGCCAAGTGGAACGATCACCAGGCGCTCGTGCGTGCCGCATCCGAGTCTGCGCCGCTCATCGGCGTTGCCGCTAATCGCAAGGCTGTCGCGGTGGACCTTGACGCCGAGTCCCCGCACATTCTTATTTCGTCCAGTACCGGCGGCGGTAAGTCCGTCATGGCCCGCGCCATCATTTGCCAGGGGTTGCACAACGGCGGGATAGCTCTAGTCCTGGACGTCAAGCGGGTATCCCACGCATGGGCGCGCGGACTCCCGAACGTCCGCTATTGCGCAAACGTAGCGGACATTCATAACGCACTGTTGTGGGTGCGCGGGGAGGTGGAGCGGCGCTACACGCTCATTGACGACGGCGCAGATATTGACGGCAACGTCGGACATATCGATTTGGGCCCCCGTGTCTTTATTCTCGCGGAGGAGCAGAACGCCACAATCACCAGGCTTAACGAATACTGGCGTGAGACCCGGGAGTCCTCGGACCCGAAACAGTCCCCGGCGGTTGCGGCGCTTAACGAGGTGCTGTTTATGGGCCGCGCGTGTCAGACGCACGTAATCACTATCGGTCAGCTAATGACGGCTCGCGCTAGCGGGGGGCCGGAGGCCCGGGAGAATTACGCTACCCGCATCCTCGCTCGCTACAGCGTGAACGCCTGGCGCATGTTGGTTCCCGAATGCTGGCCGCCGCCGCGCAGTTCGCGTCATTCCGGGCGCGTGCAAGTCGTGCTAGCGGGCAAGGCCACCGAAACGCAGGTTATTTTCACCACCCCGGGGGAAGCCCGCGAATACGCTACTAGCGGCATCGTCACAGAGTTTCCCGCGCTCGGTGGCGCGCCGGTCGCGCCCCCGCCCCTGGCCCCGCCGGTCGTCAGCGATGAGGCAGCCGCCGACGATCGTTCACCAGGAGAAACGACTACCTCACGGGGCAGTCAGGGGCAGAACGGGGCGGCCCCCGGAGTCACGCTCTCGGAAGCCGCAGAGGCGGCCGTTCCGCTCTCATTAAAGGCGCTGCGCTCTGCCCGGGATAGGGATTCCGAATTCCCTAAGCCTATCGGCAAGCGAGGCCGCGCGTGGGTTTACAGTCCCGAATCACTCGCAAGGTGGGAGCGGAATCGCTCTACGCCCGGAAAGCAGTGGGCTAAGGACGTGAGCACCCCCCCAAAAGATGTGATTGATTTATCCGTAGAGCGCGTTAAGCGAAAGGTAGACCATGCGTAACGACAACTCACTCCCGTTGCCCCTGCTCACTCATTCTAGGGAACACGCCATGCCCCTCCCGACCATTAATAGTTTCATTCCAGTTACTCGCCCACTTCCGGCGGTTAGTCATCGTCGGCGCGGACCATTCCGGCTATTGACACGGGCGGTCGCCGGCCTTGTTATTTGCGGAATCATTCTCGGACTGTTCGTCGCGTGTGGAGTATATATTCTTACCCGGGGCGAAACGTTGACGATTCCGGAACACGGGCCTGTCCCCGCGCCCATTGCGCCGCCGTTTGACGTGTCATTGCCGGAAATCCATGTGCCGGTAATCGACGGACACCACGTGCCAGCGCCTACCCGCGCCGCGCCTACGGTTTCAGTGCCCGTCCCTCCGTCTGCGGCTAAGACTCCGCCGCCCGTTGACAACGGCATCACTCCGATCGAGCCAATGGACCCCATGCATAGATAGATGCGCACGCACCATTCCGCCCCGGTCGCCGAACGCCTGGCGACCGGGGCGGAGTCATGTGCACACTGCGATCCGTGGGGGTCACGACAAATGACGCGCAATCCTTGCGAAATACGCGGACCTGGCCTGACAATGTGCCTACGGTTTAGGGAAGGGGGCCGCATGTCACGGAGTCCCCGCGTGCAGATTGTGTGTCGAGGGTGTGGCATTCCCTATCAGACACGACAGCGGAGTAATCAAACCCGCTGCACAAAGTGCGGAACTACTCGATACATCCCCGCAGATCAACAATGGGAAGGACCGACTAGTACCGTGCCGGAAAACATGCGCGCGTCATTGTCGCGGACTCCTGTAGAGCTCAACTGCTATCACTGCGGCCATGTGTGGCAATCCCGCGCTAAATCCGGGGGAACAACTCGCTGCCCCGAATGTCTCCGCAACCGTCGCATCCCGTCCGATGCTCGTGCGACCAGTGACCCCGCGTGGCAGCGTGACGCGGCCCTGGCGGCCCGCCTGGCCGACGACCCGACCGACCCCGCCGTCCTGCCCCCGCTGCCCGAGACGGGACGCTACGGAGCCGCCGAGAGGGCCGCCACAGCATCGAACCGCCGACCCCGGGGGAAGCGCCAGGGTCGGGCGCACGAGACCTACACGGGCGACGACGGGCACGAGTACGACCGCGTCCCGGCCGCCCGCCGGAAGCGGGAGCCGTGCGGCGAGTGCGGCAAGCTCCACCGCGCGGGAACGTCCTGCATTAAGCCGCGACTTACCGCCGAACAGAAAACAGCCATGCGCGCCGAGGCGCGGGAGACGGCCAGGCGCGATGCGGAACAGTTCTCCGCGCAGATGAACGCTATTCGCCAGGCAGCCGCGATGGTCGCGCGGATGCGCGGTGTGAGCGTCCCGAATGTTCCTGTCGCCGATGCCACGTTCGATGATGACGGGCAGGATGACTACACACCCGCCCCGGTCGTTGCGCCGCGCTCTACCGGACGTGTCGAATACCTCCCTGACACGTCCGGCGGCCAAGGCGTCCCTATTACCTACATCGATATTTCCGGAAAGAGTGAGTCATGACAGCATCCGAGAAGTTCGTTGGCTCACCCGAACACGTCAAACAAGCCATCGATTTTATCCAAGCGGAATTCTTGCTCCGCGACAGTGACGTCCACGTTGTGAACATTACGACCGCAGACTTTTACGGCGGATTCGAGACGCTGGTTCGTCTCAATAATCAACTCGTCTCGGGGGCTAGGACATTGCCTACCGGGAAAGAGAGTAATAACTGGGAAAAGTACAATGTCCAGTTCGTAATCTTCAATAAGAAGATCAGCACGCGCCCGTGGGGCGATGGGTACACCGGTGAACCGTACGCCGGACTCGGCGGCGATTTCACCGACAGAGTCCAAGTTAAATTCAAAGAGGTTGGTACCACCCCGGATAGCCGCGCCGATACCCAGCAAGAAATTGCCGACCCGCTGCCTGGCGCCACTAATGCCCTCGATACCGCATGGGGCATGTTTACGGGGTTAGCCGATTTCCTCAAAATGTTGCAGGACCCTGGGACGTGGGTGCGCTTGGCCGCGGCTATTACGGGAGGCGCAATGTTGCTCGTCGTCGCGTGGAAACTCGTTGGTGCACGCCAATTGGTCGGAAGCGCTGACGGGGGAGGGCTAAAGAGCGCCCTTAAGATCGCGCAGGCTGTCAGGTAATAGAGAGGAACAATTACGGTGGAACTAGAAGTAATGACGGTGGTCATGGCGATTGCCGGGGCAACTCTGCTCTACGGTGCCATCAAGAATCGCAACCCTATTGACGTCATTAAATTGACGCTACAGGGCAAGGATATTAAGGGCGCGAAACCGCTAAGCGGTAGCGGCGACCCTAATAACCTCACCGCTCCGCCCGGCGCAATCCCCGGCGGGAGTCTCCCCGGCACTCCGCAAGCCGGAGACGACGCACGGACCGACCCTAAGTCATTCGACCCGAAACGCTCCGACGTTCTCCCTCGGCTTCCCGGAGAGGGCAACTATCGGGCGCAGCCCTACTGATGGGGGAGTCTAGATAATGCTTAGCAGTAGCTTTTGGATGACAATTGCTCATTCTTGGTAACTTCATAAAGGCTCGCAGGAGCAATCCGTATCGGCGCAACTCCTAAAACATTCGGGACGGTGAGCCAATGTCGGCAGCAGTGAGGGCCAAGGATATTCGCGCCTACTTTGCACGTCTTCCGGAAGCCGACTTTAATGAGGCAGCTAACCGGCTTGGAATTGTTCCTGAACGCGGAGCGGTGACAAGCATCATTAGAGCTGCCCTACTCGTCGTGATACATAGCGACGATGAGCACGCTATTAACATGGCCGCGGAATGTGCAATGGATCGTGGTAGAAGGGGGCACCCGAAATGATTGTCTGCGAGAATTGTGGCGGATGGTTCGATCCAATCGGGTGCCGCTGGTTGTGTCCCTGCTGTCGCCATAAAGCCAACTGTTGCGAGGGAGCGCCGCAATGATGAATCACGCCGTCCGAAAGAATCAGACGCCGGATCACATTTCCGTAGTGGAACCCGGAAAGTGCTGGCACTGCGAAAAGCCCACACGATATGTGGAAGTTAATTTCGAGACGTATCTCTGTCCGGGGGAGTGCACCAATAGTAAATTGGTGGAATATATCCGGGACTCCGCACGCGGAAGCGGAGAGTAAAGTCTCACAACTAAATACATAACTCAATCCCACAACTGAATAACCCAACCTGGGAGCGGCCCGCCGATATTTCACGGCGGGCCGTTTTCTTATTGCCCGACAGTAATCCGCCGCCATCCAGCAACGACCCGCCGCCTGCCCGCGTCAGGGAGGAACCCGGCCCCCTATCCTCCCTATCCTCCCTGTTCCTCCCTGCCTTCCTCCCTGTCCCGGCACCCCCTCTGACCTGCATAAACACCCCTACAGTGATCGTTCAGGGAGGATAGGGAGGATAGGGGGCCGGGTTCCTCCCTGACGCGGGCAGGCGGCGGGTCGTTGCTGGATGGCGGCGGATTACTGTCGGGCAATAAGAAAACGGCCCGCCGTGAAATATCGGCGGGCCGCTCCCAGGTTGGGTTATTCAGTTGTGGGATTGAGTTATGTATTTAGTTGTGAGACTTTACTCTCCGCTTCCGCGTGCGGAGTCCCGGATATATTCCACCAATTTACTATTGGTGCAC